>JAZSGB010000019.1:0-8644 GCA_045532505.1 Acutalibacteraceae bacterium
CAGATATGGACTTGCCGTTTAAAATCATCAACAGCATTGAAATGAAATAATGAATAAAAACAAAATTGCCTTTGTGTTCTGTGAACACAAAGGCAATTAATTTATAAATTTATACTTATGCTACATAGTTTGCTTCAGCAATTTTGTTAAGGTCGCTCTGCATCATGCAAAGGTTAACAATGCCAAGGCCTAAGAAACCGAGAATAATGTAAAGAAGCGAGTTATCCTTGTGTGGAATGCCCTTTTCTGCACAGCCCTCAGCAAGCTTCTTTTCTGCAAGGAAAGCACCTACAGGGTAAAGGAAAAGGCTGAGTACGATTTCAAGAACTGCATTATCGTTAGCATCCTTAACAGATACTGCTTCACGTGCAAGCATTACTATCCAATAAATACCATAAATACCGCAGGTAACAAAAGTAAGGATAATAGCTGTTACAACATTTCTTTGTTTAATGTTCATAATTAAACCCCCTAATTAAAATAGAAGCTATGCTTCTATTTAAAAATATCATATTCCGAAAAATTTGTCAATATAGGTAAAAAAATGTTTGTAAACATTGATAATTTTGGTGCATAGTTATATAATTGCAATGGTGATTAAAATGAAGATTTATAGCTATAAAGATAAACCTATTGAGGTGCACGGCGTACCATTTTTTGAAAAAACAGGCAAATTAGAAAGGCTACCCGAGTCTGTGCGCAAGGCTGTGCCCTCGCTTGAAGATTTAGGCAGACGTTGCCCGGGTGCAAGGCTGTGCTTTCGCACAAATTCCCCTAAAATTGTGCTTAAAATGACTTTAGGAACACTTAATTGGGATATTGGTATGTCTATTTACGATTGCCAGGCAGCAAATGTTATGATAGGTGAGCGTCAGCACGCTCGCTTTGCAGGACTTTTGCATCCCGAGAACTACGAAACAATGGTGTGCCAAAGGGAGTTTTTAAAGGATAGCTCTATGGAGGATGTAACAATTTGGTTCCCCAGGAACGAGGTTGTTGCCGATTTTACAATTGCTATTGAGGATGATGCTCAAATCGAAGCTCCTACACCGTATAAATACCCACCTATGCTTTTTTACGGCTCCTCTATTACCGAGGGTGGCTGCTGCTGCCGAGTAACAAATGTATACAGTGCTATAATCAGCCAGCACCTTGATATTGATTATTACAACCTTGGCTTTTCGGCAGGTGCCAAGGGAGAGCTTGAAATTGCAGATTATATAAATACAATTCCAATCAGCATTTTTGTGTATGACTATGACCACAACGCACCTTCTGCCGAGCACCTTAAAAAAACCCACGAGCCATTTTTTAAAAGAATACGCGAGAAAAACCCGACCTTACCCATTGTTATTATGACAAAGCCCGACTTTGACTATGACCCCGAGGCTCCCGAGCGCCGTGAGGTGATTTTTAACACCTACCAAAACGCAGTAAATGCAGGCGATACCAATGTCTATTTTATAGACGGCCAAACCTTTTTTGGTAATCAAGACAGGCACTTTTGCACCTGCGACTGTTGCCATCCTAATGATTTAGGGTTTTATAGAATGGCTCAAACCCTTGAACCCGTTATAAAAGGTATTTTGGGCGTCTAACTTGCTTTAGTTCACTTGATGTACCCTTGTACATCGGCGCTCACTAAACTTTCGTTATACATCCCATAACCCACTTTTATAATAGATAGGTATTTTAGGCGTCTAACTTGCTTTAGCTCACTTGATGTACCCTTGTATACTTGTAAAACACAAAACGCTTAAACCATAGCGAAGCTAAACCTCTCTTCGAAGAGAGGGGGACCACGCACATAGCGTGGTGGTGGGTAGTTCTCTGCCCTCCATACTTCTGTTGGAGAGAAGAATCGTAAGGGCGGGATAGTAGCCCGCCCGCAAACAGAAACGGGACGGCTGATATCCGTCCCTTACGATGTAGAGCATGTGTTTTGTAGTGATGAAAAATCTACCCCACAGCTTAAAATTACTTATATTTGGAGTTGATTATATGATTAAATCAGAGCTTGAAAAAAGAAACGTTCCATCTCTTAAATCAAGGGAGGAAATGTTAGAAATTCTCTTTAAAGAGGAGTACGGCTATATGCCCCCCTTACCCGAAAGTATAGAGTTTGATACTGAGGAAGGGGTAATACCCAATTTTTGTGCAGGTAAGGCATACTGCTGCAGGGTAACTGCACGCTGTGTAATTAACGGCAAGGAGTTTTCCTTCCCGTTCCTTGCAACGCTACCTGCAGAGGGAGAAAACCACCCATTCTTTGTGCATATGAATTTCAGGCCCGATAACCCCGACAGATATATGCCCACAGAGGAGCTTATAGATAATGGCTTTGCCGTTTTCTCTGTTTACTATGGCGATATTACAAGTGATGACGGTGATTTTACAAACGGCCTTGCAGGTATTCTTTACCCGGATGGCAAAAGGGGAGCAGAAGACCCGGGTAAAATAGCAATGTGGGCGTGGGCAAACCAGCGTGTGCTTGACTATGCTCAGCTGTTAGGCGATAAGCTTGATATGAGTCGCTCCGTTGTATGTGGTCATTCAAGGCTTGGCAAAACAGCCCTTTTAACTGCAGCTACAGATGAGCGCTTTGCCTTTGCTTACTCAAACGATGCAGGCTGCTCGGGCGATGCTCTTGCAAGAGGAACAAACGGTGAACAAATTAAAGATATTTGCAAAAACTTCCCGTTCTGGTTTTGCGAAAACTACAAGAAGTATATAGATAACGAAGCAGCAATGCCCTTTGACCAGCACTACTTAATTGCATCAATTGCGCCTCGCTATGTGCACTTAGGCAGCGCATCTGAGGATTGGTGGGCAGACCCAAATTCCCAATACCTTTCCTGTGTTGCAGCAGGTGGCGCATTTAAAAACGGCTTTGTATGCAATAAGGACCGTTTCCCCGAAATCGGTGATGAGTTTTTTAATGGTGATATCGGCTTCCACAAAAGGGCAGGCCTTCACTACTACAGCCGTGAGGACTGGTTAAAAAGTATAAAGTTTATTAATTCTAAAACAAAGTAAAATACGGAGATATCAAAATGCCTAAAAAAGTTCATCTTGTTTGCAACGCTCACCTTGACCCCATTTGGCAATGGGAGTGGGAGGAGGGTGCAGCAGCTGCCCTTTCGACCTTTAAATCTGCCTCTGATTTGTGTGAAGAATTTGACTATATTTTTTGCCACAACGAGGTAACTCTTTATAAATATATTGAAGAATATGCCCCCGATTTGTTTGAGGATATTAAAAAGCACATCAAAAACGGCAGGTGGAAAATTATTGGTGGCTGGTATTTACAGCCCGACTGCAATATGCCTTGTGGCGAAAGCTTTGTAAGGCAAATTCAGTTTGGTAAAAACTACTTTAAAGATCGTTTTGGTGTTGAGGTAAACACAGCTTATAATGTAGATGCCTTCGGCCACAGCGTTGGCCTTGTGCAAATAATGAAAAAATGTGGTCAGAACAACTGTGTTATTGTGCGTATGGGTGATGACCCCGTTGAGGACAGGCACCTTATTTGGCAAGGCCTTGACGGCAGCAAAATAAAGCTTGCTGCACTTCGTGGCTACAACTCGCCCCTTGGTGGTGCTGTTGGCAAAATAACAAGGGTTATGGGTGAAGCCGAGCACGAAACAGAATGCATTATGTGGGGTGTGGGTAACCACGGTGGTGGCCCATCCCGTAAGGATTTACGGGATATTGAACAGCTTATTGAGGAAAGCGATGTGGAAATTTGCCATTCCACACCCGATGCATTTTTTGATGAAATACAGCCGACCTATGTACACAAAAAATCCTTTACAATTAGTATGCCGGGCTGCTACACAAGTGTTTCAAGGGTAAAGCAAAGCCACGCTGATTTTGAAGATACTCTTTATATGACAGAAAAGCTTTGCTCCGTTGCAGCATTAAAGGGGCTTATAGAATACCCTGAAAAAGAGCTTTGCCGTGCAACAGAGGATTTGCTTACTGCACAGTTTCATGATGTACTGCCGGGCTCAAGCATTAAAATAGGTGAAGAAAACGGCTTAATGCTTTTATCTCACGGTAAAAATATTCTTAATAAGCTCCGTGCTAAAGCCTACTTTGCCCTTACCTCCACACAACCAAAGGCAGGGGAGGGTGAATTCCCCATACTTGTATTTAACCCTAATGCCTATGAGTGGGAAACAGAGGTCGAGTGTGAGTTTATGCTTGCCGACCAAAACTGGCGAGAGGATATCGTTTCCACCTTCAGGGTGGTAGATAGCTTCGGTAACGAAATTCCTGCACAGTTTATAAAAGAAACAAGCAACTTCAGCCTTGACTGGCGTAAACGAGTTGTCTTTAAAGCAAAGCTTGCACCAATGGCAATTTCCCGTTTTTCTATATATGTTGATTTTGTAGAGAACAAGCCACAAGCGAAAAAAGAAATTGAAGGTAATATCATTTACCAAAATGAAAATATCTATATTGAAATCAGTAAAAAAACAGGTCTTCTCACATCCTACAAAATAGACGGCACCGAATATGTTGATGGCGAAGCCTTCTGCCTTTGCCAATATGATGATAATGCAGACCCCTGGGCAATGGGCAGCTCTCAGAGAGAAGCTCTTGGTACTAATAAAAAAAGCTTTTCTCTTATGCAAAAGCCTGATGGTATTTTTAAAGGTATGCAAAGTGTTCAAGTTATTGAAAACGGTCAGCTGCGTCTTTGTGTTGAAGGCTTTTTTAAGCTTGGCAATTCAAGGGCAAGGGTAGAGTACATTATCCACAAGCAAACAGGCGTGCTTGATGTTAAGGTTGATTTGTTTGCAGGTGAAATTAACAAAATGTACCGTATTGCAGTCCCTGTAAAAATGCAGGGCCAATACAGAGGGCAAACGGCCTTTGGCACGCAGCCGCTTTATATGAACGGCAGGGAGTGTGTGGCACAGCGCTTTGTTTATGTTAAGGGCAAAAATAAGTGCCTTGCATTATTCAACAAAGGCACCTACGGCTCAAAATTCCTTGATAATATAATGGAAATGTCCCTTTTGCGCACAGCAACCTATTGCACACACCCTATAGGCGACAGGCCTCTTCTTTCCCTTGACCGTTACACTCAAAAAATAGATTTAGAGGAAAGAAATTTCAGCTTCCGTCTGTGTGTAGCAAGTGAAGAATGCCTTGAAAGGCTTTCGCAGGAATTTACCACACCACCTTATGCTCTTAACGTATTTCCTATTGAAACTAAGAAAAAGCCAAATGACTTTGCAATAGAAATTTCAAATAAAAATATTGCCCTCACAACATTTAAGAAGGCAATAAATAAAAATGAATTTATTTTAAGATTGTTTAATAACTCAAGTGAATGCTCCTCTTGTGAGCTTTGCCTTAACGGTGAGCATATAGCGCTTCGTTTTGGAAAATTTGAGGCAAAAACAATTATCTACAATGGCACCCTTACCGAAGTTGAGGAAATGCGAGTGTAAAAACATAATTAAAAAGCAAGTAACCCTTAACCGTTTATCTTCCGGTTAAGGGTTACTGTTCTATTTTAATATCTAACATCTTTTTATTTACCTCTCTTTCGTTAATTGGGAGCTTAGCTTTCTTTTCTACGAAGTTATCTACAGTAGTTTTTCTGTCGAACCTCTTTACTTAAAGCTTTTGTTCCCGACTCTTTTTACCCTTGAGTCTTAGGTCTTACTCAGAACATGGGGGATTTCACCTATCCTTTATTTATATTTGTTTTTAAGATTGGTTTTTTACCTGTACATTTTAACCACACTTTCTTTTTTGGTTTTGGTTTTTTACCTGTACATTGGTCTCACCCTTTCTTCACCTATATAGTAGCATAGGTTTCAACAGAAATCTATTCCCAATATTCTACAAACTTAAAAACCTCCGTTTATTCAAAAGGGAGAAATTGCATCAACCACAAAAAAACTTTATGTTAAATTATTGACAATCTTTTTTATGTGTGTTATAGTTAATATGTTGGTTGTTAAAAATATACTGCAAGATAACGTAATTTAAGCGCTCCCGAAGGGGGCGTGTTTTTAGTTTGCTTTGAAAATGGTATTGCTATTATTCCTGATTTGGAATATAATAAAACCAACAAAATGTGAGGTGATTAGATGCTTGCATATATGACTGCCGGTGAAGCGGCTGAAAAATGGAATATTTCTCACAGACGTGTTATTACGCTCTGCCAGGAAAACCGAGTTCCTAATGCAGCGATATTAGGAAACATGTGGATAATTCCTAAAGATGCTACAAAGCCTGTTGATGGTAGAACAATCAGATATGATAAGAAAAATCCAACCAAACCGTTTATAAAATGGGCAGGTGGAAAAGGACAACTCCTTCCTACTATCAGAAAATTCTATCCTGCAGGTTTAGGAACAACTATAACGAAATACATTGAACCTATGGTTGGTGCAGGTGCAGTATTGTTTGATATCTTAAACACTTACGAGATGGATGAGGTGTATATCTGCGATACCAATATTCAATTAATGAATGTGTATAGTGTGGTTCGTGACAACGTCGATGGACTTATCGAATTGCTTCTTAATTTTGAATCCGGTCATTTATCTAAAAATGATGAGGAAAGAAAAGAGTACTACTATCAACAAAGAGAAAAGTACAATGCAGAAACCCAAAAATTTGATTCTGCTAATTCGTTATTAAGAGCAGCCTTATTCATATACCTTAATAAAACTTGCTTCAATGGGTTATATAGAGTAAATCGAAAAGGTGCTTTCAATGTACCTATGGGTTCATATAAAAACCCAACAGTATGCGATATAGATAACTTGAAAAAGGCATCCGAGCTCTTGCAAGAAGTTACTATATTGACAGGCGACTACACTTGTATTGCAGATAAATTGGATGAAAGAACATTCATATACTTTGATCCACCTTATAGACCATTAAGTAAAACTGCAGAGTTTACTTCATACAATGCAGATGACTTTAATGATGAACATCAAACGAAATTAGCAGAGTTTATTAAGTCAATAAACCAATCGAAAGTTATGGCAAGCAACTCTGATCCTAAGAATGTTGATGAAACAGATAATTTCTTTGATGACTTATATTCAGGAATGAATATAAACCGGGTATCTGCAAACAGAGCAATCAACAGTAATGGTAACAACCGAGGAAAAATAAACGAGTTATTAATAATTAACTATTAAGGATGGTATTATATGTTAAGAAATTTTGATGATTGGCTTTCGAGCTTTCGTGACAGTATAGCTGACTACGGATACTATATTGATTTTGAAAAAGTACACAGAAATGTTGATTCTGTGAAAGTCGAACTTAATATTTTAAATTCTCTTATTGGTTCAAAAAACATTGAAAATGATTTTGAAAACTTGATGAGAAAATATCCCGAGGTTTTAAGATGTATACCTTTGCTTTTAGCTGTAAGAGCTAACGAAATATATTGCCAAGATGAAAATGGTGGTTATTTATATAAATTTGATTTCGGGAAATATCCACCCAATAGCCATACTCATTATAAGCGATACAAATATTTCATGAGAGAAACCGGTTTGTTTGACTTGTTAGAAAATCATATTATAAACAATTTGGTTGACTATGTAACTGGTGTTGAAACGGGTCTTGACTCAAATGGCCGTAAAAATCGTGGTGGTCATTTGATGGAAGATTTGGTAGAGCGTTATATTGTAGATGCCGGTTTCATAAAAAACAAAACTTATTTCAAAGAAATGAAAATCAAAGAAATAGAAAAGATGTTTGGCATTGATTTATCTGCAATTTCCAATAAAGGTAAAACAGTTAAACGTTTTGATTTTGTAATTAAAACAAAAGATACTATTTACGGCATCGAGACAAATTTCTATGCAAGTAGTGGATCAAAGTTGAACGAAACAGCTCGTAGTTATAAGCAAATTTCTCAAGAAGCGCAGAGCATAAATGGCTTTAAATTTGTGTGGTTTACTGATGGTAAAGGTTGGATGGATGCTCGTCATAACCTTGAAGAAACCTTTGATGTAATGGAACACATTTATAACATTAAAGATTTAGAAGATGGAATAATCGATGAGGTTTTCAAATAATGACAAAGAAAATTACTAAATGGGAACCCGAAAACTTTGAATTAGAAATGACTACTCATTGGTCTTTTCCTAATCGAGGTAACTGGGCTACTCATGATGCAAAATGGAGAGGCAATTGGTCTCCATATATTCCTCGCAATATAATACTCAGATACTCTCAAGAAAACGATTTAGTTCTTGACCAGTTCGCAGGTGGCGGAACAACTCTTGTTGAAGCAAAGCTTCTTAACAGAAATATCGTTGGTGTTGATGTTAATGATGTAGCGTTAGAACGATGTAAAGACAAAATTAACTTTGAACATGAGGGTGCTGACGGTAAGGTTTATATACGTAAAGGCGATGCGAGAAATCTTGATTTCATACCTGACGAAAGCATAGATTTAATTTGTACTCATCCTCCTTATGCAGATATAATTAAGTACAGTGAAGACATCCCTGAAGACTTGTCTTTACTGAAAGTTAAAGATTTTCTTGAAGAAATGAAAAAGGTTGCTAAAGAGAGTTATCGAGTTCTTAAAGATGATAAATTCTGTGCAATACTCATGGGTGATACTCGTCAAAAAGGTCATATGATA
>JAZSGB010000057.1:0-7745 GCA_045532505.1 Acutalibacteraceae bacterium
AGGGTACGTCGAGTGGCGAAGTTTGTTCGTAGTATAAAACATACTTTTTTCAACAACTTTATATTTCTTGTATTTTTAAAGGGTTCTATAGGCTTATTAAACCTACAGAACCCCTTGCTGTATCCGGTTTTATACGGTCTGCGCTTTTTTTACATCCCCTTTATTATGATTTATACAGCTCTGCAATAATATCTGCACAGCGCTCAATACCAAGTGAGGAAGTGCTTAAGGTGATATCGTAATTTTTAATATCGCCCCATTTTCTGTCTGTGTTCACCTGGTAGTAGGCAGCACGCCTTTTGTCCTTTTCCTTAAGCCTTTTTTCGGGTGCAAGCTCTGCCTCGCCATATTGCTCAACAATTCTTTTAGCTTTTGTTTTTGTATCTGCGTGTATAAACACCTTGATCAAGTCTGCAGTGCCTTCAAGTATATAGTCTGCACAGCGGCCAACTATAACGCAGGGACCTTTATTTGCAACCTCAACAATAGCCTTTAATTGAGCAAGCCATATTTTATCTTGTATAGAGTTGCCGTAGTGGTCACGGAAGGCAAAGGTGTTTCCAAACAGCTTGCTGTGAGGTTTTTCGGTAGATTCTGCAATAAATTCCTCACAATATCCGCTTTCTTGTGCAATCTTTTGTATAAGCTCTTGGTCGTAGCAGGGGATTCCCAGCTTTTCGGCAACAAGTTTGCCAACTGTTCTGCCTCCGCTGCCGAATTCACGGCTGATGGTAATAACCTTATTCATAGTTACGCCTCCCTTAATTTGTATTTCGGTTTTAAAAGTGCTTTAAAACTCAATTTCAATTTCGTGCTCACCAATATCAGTAATAATTTCAATATCAAAGCCTATGTTACCCGGTAATTCAATAATGTTGTACTTGCCGTCACATTCAATTTCCTTGGGCTTTTTGTCAACATAAACCACAGTAGGTACATCGTACTTTTTATCTTGAATATATTTTAACTTGAACTCGCCCTCATCGTGGTCGTATTTGTAAGAGATTATTTCACCTGTAACTGCTTTAGGACGAGGTCTTGTAAGCACCTTCATAAAGTCTTGCTTTAATATATCATCAAAGTAGCACCAGTATGTGTTGCTCCATTTGTAGGAGTCAAATTTATTCTGTAAAAATCTTATGTGTGGGTACCAGCCATCACCTTCGGCACAGGAGCCCCATTCGCCAACAATGCAGGGGATTTGGAGTCTTTCCTGTGTTGCTCGGTGTTGGTCAAATATCATACCAACACGGGAGTTGCTTGCATATTTGTATGCAGGTGTATCAACCATAAGGTCGTATGCGTGTGGAGCAAATACCTGTAGCGGGTCTGTTTTACCGTTTACAACAGCAGCCTTGTTACAACAAGGTATACCCATATTTGAGTAGTAGTTGTTTTCCATAAATACAAAGCCCTTGTCTGTAACCTCACGCACAGCAGCAGCCATTTTGCTTAAGAAAGGTGAGTAGCGATCCTCATCAAAATGTCTTACAAGCTCATCGCAATCGGAGTTAATTGTTCTGAAAACCTCGCCTGTGTATTGGTCAAGCGCCTTTGCTCTTTCTTTACTGAAAATGCCTTCCTTTGCAAGCTTTGTAAGGCTTATTCGCTTATCTGTAACAGAGGTTTTTACAACACCTGCAACTACCTTACGGAAAATTTTTCCACCGTCTGCACCGGGGAATGGTTCGTTCAAAAAGTCATAGCCAAAGAGGGCAGGCTTGTCTTTAGTTGCGCTAACAACATATTTCCACATATCTGCATAGTAGTCCTGCAAGCCCTTTTGATTATACTTTTTATTATTCCAAAAGTTATCAAATGCTCTGAAGCAGGCTTTGCCGTAGAAATACGGTTCTGCCCATACAGCAATTTGTTTTTTTGGAACAAATTCATCTGTAATGGTTGCCCAGGCAGGTGCACCGTCGCCATAGCAAACAGAGCCCCAAACATCTTGGTGGCAGTCTAAATATGCGTATATTCCGTATTCCTCGCATTTATCAAGAAATGCACAAAGGGAATTTATAAGTGCATTGTTGTAGTGGCCGGGCTGTGGCTCCATTGCACACCAAGTAAAGCCGAGGCGTATCATATCGTAGCCCCTTGCTCTGAATTCCTCGAAAGGGAAGGTGTCTGCAGGGTAACCGAAATTCGGGTTATCGGCAACGTAGTCTTTTTTGTCAACAACATTCATACCACTGAATATACGCTCTCTGCCGTGCTCATCTAAAAAGCGCATACCGGAAACATAAATTCTATCCAAAGCGATTTCTCCTTTGCAATTTATTTTGTCGTAATCTTTGCTTTAATAGGCTGTGAATATGTGTTCCAGAAGGAGCCTGCAATAACCTGTATATCGTACTCGGTGTTTGACTTAAGGTCATCAAAAGCAATGCTCAAGGTTTCAGGCATATTGTAGAAATAATATTCACTCCAAAGGCAAGCCTGCTTAACAGTTAAGCCACTATCTGCTTCTTTAACAACAATCTTATAATCATTAACGTACTCTTTTTCAATTTTAGCCTGTGCGAAGGTTACCTTAAAGCCTGCCTGTGTAACGTCAGAAACAGTAATTTCTGCTCCGTCAAAGTAGGGTGCAATGTCTGTTTTGTAGCGAGCATCTGTATATTTGAAGGAGTCTACATTCCAAGGCTCATCTATTTCCCAAACGAATGGGAAGAAATTATCTGTAAGCACATCGTATGGGTAAATGCGAACTCTGCCATCTGCATCAGCTTCCACAATAAGCATCTGTGCACAGTCTTCTTTATTGGGAGGGCAGGTGCCGTAATACTTGTCAAATTCATCAAGCTCAAAGTATGAAAGCGAGCCTGTACCAAGGCAGGTAAAGTGTTTTTGGTAAATTGAACGCGGGTCATTAATCGGCACGTGGGAGTGGCCCGAAAAGTCGATAGCCTGAGGGTAGTTCATAAGAACAGGGTAGAAGGTTTCATCTGCCCAGTAAATACTACCTGAAACTGTATCGGTAATATGTGGATGCTGGAAGAAGAAAATTGGCTTCTTTGGGTCTGCCTCACGAGCCTTTTTAAGCTCTGCACGTGCAAAGTCAACCTTATCCTGCTCGTATTCGCAACCGTGAGAAGAGCTTAAAAGTATAAAGTGGAAGCCGTTAATTTCAATATGGTTATCAACAGGTATTCCAAAGATTTCCGTAAAGCGCTTGTATGCGTTATCAACGCCGTCGCCGTGGTATTCGTGGCTTGCCATATTAAGGCAGTATTTTGTTTCAGGCTTAAGGTTATCATCAAGAGTTTTCTTGAATTTTCTCATTTGAACCTCTGTACCGGAGTTTGCAAAGTCGCCATCAGCAAAAACGCCGTCAAGCTTTTTATAGGTAGGGTGAGCTTCACTTAATCTGTAGGCGATTTTAATTGCCTTTTCCATGCGTTCCTCTTCAACGCAGTGGTCATCCTTATAGTGAACATCACTAACAACCATAAATCTTAAAATTGGGTTAAAATCTTTTTGTAACATAGTGTGCCTCCAAAATATGGTAAGATATTACACTTTAATTTTATCATTACAGGTGTGGTAAATCAATTGTAAAATCAAACAATTAGAATAACTAAAATATAGTAAAAAGTTTCATATTTGTATTTATTTTTATTTTAATGTGTGCTATACTAAAGAAAATGAAACATAAAAGGAGCAATTCTTATGCAGATTACAAAATCATCTATTATCGGCGATATTCTTGATGCAGCACCACAGACTGCACCATTTTTCCTTGAAATGGGTATGCATTGCTTAGGCTGTCCTGCATCACGTGGCGAAACAGTCGAAATGGCTTGTATGGTACACGGCGTAAATGCAGATGAGCTTGTTGAAAAAATCAATAAGTTTTTAGCAGAATAATGGGCGTTAATCTTACACCAAGGCTAAGTGCCGTCGCATCTCTGGTTAAGGGCGGCGGCATTATTGCTGATGTAGGTACCGACCACGGCTATTTGCCTGTTTTTTTGGTGCAAAACGGCATAGTGCCTGGGGCAATTGCAGCAGATATCGGTAAAATGCCTCTTGAAAATGCTCGCAAAACAGTTGTTGAATATAGCTTAACCGATAAAATACAGCTTCGCTTATCCGATGGCTTAAAGGAGTTTGCTCCTACAGATGCAAGTGAAATTATATTTGCAGGTATGGGTGGCACACTTATTGCCGAGAAGCTTTCGGAGACTGCCTGGGCTAAGGATGAAAAGCTCCATTTTATTTTTCAGCCACAAAGCAGGGCAGAGGATTTGCGAGAGTTTTTATATTTGAACGGTTTTGAGATTTGTCAGGAAAAGGCAACCCACGAGGGCAGGCGTGTTTATATTGCCCTTGATGCTGTTTTTACAGGTAATGTGCAGCCGTTTACACAGGCAGAGTGTTTCATAGGTAAGCTCCCTCATACAGTGGATGCTCATAAGCACCTGTCAAGCCAAGTGTCAAGGCTGCAAAAGAAATATGATGCTTTAATTTCTTTAAATAACGGTGAGGATGTTTCATCGCTTTTAGATACAATTACCCAAATTCAGAGGTTTTTAAATGATTGATATAGTAACCCAGGGTGTAGGCTTTTTAGGTGCAGCCTTTAATTTTTTAAGCTTTCAGCAGAATAAGCGTAGCCGTATAATCGGCTTTCAAATTGTTGCAGCTTTGCTGTTTATAACTCACTACATATTTTTAGGCTTTACAAAGGGTGAAAATGCATTTTCAGGTGCAGCCCTTAATTTTATAGGTCTTACAAGGTCTATTGTGTTTATTAATAATGATAAAAAATGGGCAAAAAGTCCTTTGTGGCTTGTGTTTTTCATAATAGTTTCCACAATTGCAGGTGTACTTACTTGGGAAAGCTGGTATTCCTTCTTGCCGTCTACAGCTATGATTCTTACAACAATCAGCTATTGGATGAAGAGTGAAACAAAAATCAGATTCATTACCTTCCCAAGCTCGCCCTGTTGGCTTGTTTACAACATAATTACAGGCTCCGTTGCAGGTATTGTTACAGAGTGCGTGGTTATGTCATCACTTATAATCGCAATTATACGTTACGATATTTTAAAAAAGGGTAAAAAGGAGGTAGCCAAAAGTGAAAATTAAAGAGATTTACGATTTTCTTAATGAAATTGCACCGTTTTCAACAGCTGCCGAATGGGATAACACAGGCCTTTGTATAGGCTCTTTAGAGAATAGCGTAACAAATGTGCTTTTGTCATTAGATGTTACACACGATGTAATAAAAAAAGCAGAGGAAACAGGTGCAGAGCTTGTTTTAACACACCATCCGTTACTTTTTAACCCTGTAAATATAATCGAAGAAGGCTCTGTGTTATGTGAGGCTGCGAGGTCTTGCAAAACCTTTATTTCATCGCACACCTGCCTTGATATTGCACCAAACGGTGTTAACGATTGCTTGGCAAAGGCAGTAGGTATAAGTAATGTGCACTTCACACAGGAAGATGTTTTTTTGAAAATCGGCGAGGTTGAGCCTTGCTCAGCCGAGGAATTTGCCGAAAAAATCAAAAAAGCATTAGGTGGATCAGTAACATATACAGATAACGGTGGGGTAATAAAAACTGTCGCTATGTGCTCGGGCTCAGGTGGAGATTTAATTACCCTTGCAGCAAGGGTCGGGGCAGATGCTATGCTTACAGGTGAAGCAAAGCACCACGAACTTTTAGAAGCGAATGCTTTAGGCGTTTCGCTTTTTGTAGCAGGTCATTATGAAACAGAGAATATTGTTTTAAATTATCTTAAAACAGCATTGGAACAAAAATTTGAAAATCTGCAGGTGGAGATTTATTCTCCTGCACCTGCAAAGCATATATAGAGTAGGAGTGTATCGGGAGCCACCCGATTTATCGTAAGGCTATGGCATTAGACGGTATGTTTTTGAGCTTTATGTGCAAAAGCGTAAGCGAAGCACTTGTAGGCTCTAAGGTAGATAAAATTCACCAGCCGGGTAAAAACGAGCTGGTGTTTATAATGCGCACCAGGGGTGGTATGTATAAGCTGTATTTTTCAGCAGATGCAAACAGCCCCCGTTTTTGTGTGGTTGAAAGCACGCCGGAAAACCCACAAACACCACCAATGCTTTGTATGCTTTTAAGAAAAAGGCTTGTGGGAGCAACTCTTTTAAGCGTTGAGCAGTACGGGCTTGACAGAATTGTGTTTTTTAATTTTGATGCCACAAACGAAATTGGCGATAAGGTTAAGCTGACGCTTGCTGTAGAGATAATGGCACAGCACAGCAATGTTATTTTGTTTGATAAGGATAACGATAACAGAATAGTAGATGCCTTAAGGCGTGTAGATGCTCAAACCTCATCGTTTCGACTTGTGTTGCCGGGTGCTCAGTACAAGCTGCCACCTGCGCAGGATAAGCTTGATTTACGAGAAACTGAGCCTGCCAATGCTTGTCAAAGAATTTTATCGTTTGAAAATGCCAAGCTTTCAGCAGCAATTATTAAGTCGTTACAGGGTGTATCACCATTACTTTCAAGGGAGCTGGCATATAGAGCCTGTGGTGATGATAAGGCTGTAGCACAGCTCACTACAGATGATAAAATGAGCCTTTTTACAGAAATCAGCTCTTTAAAAACCATGCTTTTAAGTGGTGAAATATTACCGAGCATTGTTTTAGATGAAACAAATAAGCCTATGGAATTCAGCTTTATGCCGATTACCCAGTACGGCGAAGCTCTTAAGGTGATTAGTAAGCCTGATGTTTTCTTGTTGCTTGAAGGCTTTTACAGCGAAAGGGATAGAGCACTGCGTACACGTTCGAAGGCGTGGGAGCTTTTTAAAGCAATAGATAATTTAATAGAAAGAACAGCTCGTAAGCTTAATAACCAACGTGAGGATTTGAAGCGCTGTGCCGATAGGGAAGAAATAAAAATAAAAGCAGAGCTTATAACAGCCTCGCAGTATATGCTGCAAAAGGGCTCAAGCGTTTATGAGGTGTTTAATTACTACACAAATGAGTATGTGAAAATCGAGGTTGACCCTGCTATAACACCTTCACAGAATGCTCAAAAGCTTTATAAAGAATACCATAAAGCCTGTACAGCTGAGGATATGCTTATAAAGCTTATAGAGGAAGGGGAGCAGGACTTAGCTTATTTGGAGTCTGTAAGGGACATGCTCTCACGTGCAACACTTGAAAGGGAGTTTGCAGAAATCAAAGAGGAGCTTATTTCACAGGGCTTTATAAAGCCTAAAAAGACAGGAAAAAAGCAAATTAAAAAGCAAGCTCTTCAGCCTCTTGAATTTAAAACAAGTCAAGGTCTTACGGTGCTTGTCGGCAGAAATAATCTTCAAAACGATAAGCTGACCTTCAAAACAGGCAGAAAGGGCGATATATGGCTCCACGCACAAAAGTGCCCGGGCTCACACGTGCTTTTACTTGCCGAGGGTGGCGAGGTGCCTGATGATGCTATAGTAGAAGCAGCCGAAATTGCTGCCTACTACAGCTCTGCAAGAGAGGGAACAGTTGTAACGGTAGATTATACCGATGTTAAAAATATTAAAAAGCCAAACGGTGCAAAGCCGGGCTTCGTTGTTTACTATACCTATTATTCAGTAAATGTAAAACCTAAAACATAGTTAATTTAAAACAAAAAGAATCGTAACCACTATTTATAATGGTTACGATTCTTTTTGTTGTTTCTGTTAAATAAATGGTTATAGCTCACGGTACTCTCTTGGTGTAACACCTGCATACTTTTTAAATATTTTTGTAAAATAGT
>JAZSGB010000012.1:0-33053 GCA_045532505.1 Acutalibacteraceae bacterium
TATGTTTTATACTACGAACAAACTTCGCCACTCGACGTACCCTTGTACGCCTTCGGGCAAGCAAAATCAGGCTTCAGCCTTGATTTTGCTCAGTTTGTCCGTTCTGCATCTTTTTTTCCTATCCCCTAAAAATGGGATGTAAAAAAAGCGCAAGTTTTTTTACATCCCCTTTGTTTTTTTGCTTTCGGGTGGGCTACAATCCCACCCTTACAGTTGTTCTATCTAACTTTGCGTAGCTTATAATGTTTGGAAGCGCAGCTTCCCCGAAATTCCTAATTCCTAATTTTCTCGCGAAGCTCCGGCAACTATACTACACCTTCAACAGCTTATTTGTTATTTTATCAATTACATCAAAATCGGTTGCCTTAATGTAATATTCTTCAAGCCTGTTGTGTGTATCAAGCGCTAAAGAAAGCTTACGCACAGCTTCATCTACAAACTCCTTTTTAGCTTTTTTATAAAAGGCAAGCTTTTCTTGATGCTTAATACTTTCATCCTTCAAGAAAAATCTTGAGGCATGTATTCGTTTAGACACCTCATCTATGGATTGGTGGTAATTGTTTTCTGTAAATATTGCAAGGCTAAGCTGTGGAATTATTATATGCTCTACCTTGAATTGTGGAAATAACGGACAGTAGCATTTATAAACATCGTAGCCTTTTTCTAAAGCATAATCACCTATATAGCTTGCAATATATGGTGCTGCTATGCCGTATTCATCGTGTATAGTAATTATCTTTTCAGCAAGGGCAACTACGCTGTCGTGCTGTACAACAACACCGTCAGGGGTAACTGCACTTAAAAATCTTGTATGCTCCTTACCCTTTTCAACACCTTTTTGCGCAGGTATTTCTCTGCTTGCAAGGCGTAAGACATAGCGTTCAAGCTTTTCTCTATCTAAAAACCTGTTACACAGTAAAACAGACTGACTCTCAAAAAATGATGCAACCTTTAAAAAATCGGCTACTTTTGTGTGAAAGCTTTTATTTAATTTTGTAAGCTCACCTATTTCCTCACTATGCTTTTTTAAATAGTCCTTATCCCAGGCAACGCTTAAATCTATAATATGCTCACTAACTCCCGGCATTGTAGGGTCAAAGGTATGTGGTGCTGTGCCGTCAAATATTGAAAAGCCTATTTCAGGGGCTAAAACCACATCTAAGGAATTGGGGTCTGCACTACAGAAGCCCTGCTCTACATAATAGCCCCCATTATAAAGCTTTGTTGCAAGCTTTTTCATTAATGTAGATTTACCTGTGCCCGGACCACCCTTAAGTATAATATGATTCCCCGTTTCATACGGGTTATAAAGCTTAGAATACAATGAGCAATATCCACTTTTATTATTTGCACCAAAAAAGAATGAAACAGGAAGTATCGTTTTAGTCATACACACAGCTCCTCTAAAAATTTTGCAATTACTTTAATTCTATCCTATGCAAAATACCACTTTTTGACACTTGTTCATTGACTTTTGTATCATAAAATAATA
This sequence comes from Acutalibacteraceae bacterium, assembly GCA_045532505.1. Classification (GTDB taxonomy): domain Bacteria; phylum Bacillota; class Clostridia; order Oscillospirales; family Acutalibacteraceae; genus DTU089. The sequence goes on from JAZSGB010000012.1 coordinate 1,493, forward strand.
TACTTAATGTGTATGGTCGTAAATTTCCAACTTTGCAGGAGGTAATTAAATGACAAGATATGATGAAGCAAAAAAATTGTATGAGGCTATGGGTGTTGACACCGAAAAAGCACTTAATACATTAAAAAATGTTACAATTTCCGTACATTGTTGGCAGGGCGATGATGTTGTAGGCTTCGACAGTAAGCAAAGCCTTTCAGGTGGTATACAAACCACAGGCAACTACCCGGGCAAGGCTACAACACCCGAAGAGCTTATGGCTGATATTGATATGGCCTTCTCCCTTATTCCGGGCAAAAAGAAGCTCAACCTTCACGCAAGCTACGCTATTTTTGAAAACGGCGAATTTGCCGACAGAGATGCTTTAGAGCCAAAGCACTTTAAAAAATGGGTTGACTTTGCAAAGGAGCGAAACATTGGTCTTGATTTTAACCCAACATTTTTCTCACACGCTATGGTTAAGGATGGCTTAACACTTTCCTCGCCTGATGAAGCTACAAGAGAGTTTTGGGTAAAGCACGGTATTCAGTGCCTCAAGATTTCCGAATATTTTGCAAATGAAACAGGCGTGCCTTGTGTAATGAATATATGGATTCCCGATGGCTACAAGGATATACCTGCAGACAGACTTGCTCCAAGAATGAGGTTCAAAAAATCCTTGGATGAAATTCTCAGCACACCTTACGATAAATCAAAGGTGTACGTAACACTTGAATCAAAGGTTTTCGGCATCGGTCTTGAAAGCTACACGGTAGGCTCTGCAGAATTTACACTTTCTTACTCAACCAAGGCAGGCATTACCCCACTTATGGATAACGGCCACTACCACCCAACAGAGCTTGTTTCCGATAAAATTTCTGCACTGCTTGCATTCAACGAAAAAATTGCCTTGCACGTTACAAGAGGAGTACGTTGGGATTCAGACCACGTAATACTGCTTGATGATGAAACAAAAGAAATTGCAAAGGAAATAGTATTCCACGATGCTTTGGGCAGAGTATTTATAGCAACAGACTATTTCGACGCTTCCATAAACAGAATTTCTGCTTGGGTAACAGGCGTAAGAAATGTACAAAAAGCACTTCTTAACGCTTTGCTTTTACCTGCACAGCAAATGAAGCAATTACAGGAAAACAGCGACTTCACACAGCTTATGTACCTTCAGGAGGAATGCAAAACAATGCCGTTTGGTGATGTTTGGGCAGAATTCCTTGCAAGGGAAGATGTTTGTGGCGCTTATTATAACGTAATAAAAAATTATGAAGAAAAGGTATTGGTGAAAAGATAATGAAGGATATTTTAACAGCTCCATTTGTGGAGGATATGAAAAGAGCTACAGCAAATATGTATCGCCAGACTTGGGATGAAAGAAACGGTGGTAACATCAGCTTTATGCTTGAAGAGGAAATCGTAGCAGAATACTTAGACCTTAACAACGTTATTCGTACAATTCCAACAGGTTTTGATGCAACAGGTCTTATCGGCAAAATCTTCATTGTAACAGGTACAGGTAAATACTTTAAAAACGTTGAGGTTGACCCTGAAACAAACCTCGGTATTATCCGTATTGCACAGGATGGCACAACTGCAGAGCTCCTTTGGGGTTGGAAGGATGGCGGTAAGTTCACATCTGAGCTTCCTGCACACCTTATGAGCCATATGGCAAGGCTTAAGGTTAACCCAAATAACAGAGTAATTATGCACTCACACCCTACATATACTCTTGCTATGAACCACATTCACGAGCTTGATGAAAAGAAGCTTACTCACACCCTTTGGGAAATGTGCACAGAGTGTATGGTTGTTTTCCCGGACGGTATCGGTGTACTTCCTTGGATGGTATGTGGCACAAACGAAATCGGTATTGCAACAGCAAAGAAAATGGAGGAATTCCGTCTTGTAGTTTGGGGTCTTCATGGTATTTACGGCTGCGGTAACGATATGGACGAAGCTTTCGGCCTTATTGAAACAGTTGAAAAGGCTGCTATGCTTTATATGCTTGCAACTGCTTCAGGCAAAAGAATCAACACGATTTCAGATTCACAGCTATGGGAAATTGTTGAAGCATTCCACCTTGAAGATTCTGTAAGAAGAGATTTCCTCGACCTTTAAGGAGATGATTTTTTGGCACGAACAAGGTTGCGAGACAGAGTTCTGCCTTCATACACAAAGGGTGAAGAAATATTTAATATGGTAACCCACATTGTCGGTGGAGCCTTAGGAATAACAGCAACGGTTTTGTGTGTTGTGTTTGCTGCAGTTCACCACAATGTTTACGGCGTAGTAAGTGGTGCTATTTTTGGCGCTACAATGATAATACTTTACACAATGTCAAGTATATATCACGGCTTACGGCCTAATATGGCAAAAAAGGTTTTTCAAATATTTGACCATTGTTCAATATTTCTTCTTATTGCAGGTACCTACACGCCTTTTGCGCTTTGCGTGTTAAGGCAACACAGCGTCGCCCTCGGCTGGAGCATATTCGGCGTAATATGGGGCTTAGCTGTTATAGGCATTATCCTCAAATCAATTGATATAAAAATGTTTGAGGTTATTTCCTTTATACTTTATATAGGTATGGGCTGGTGCATTGTTTTTACTGCAAAAATAGTTCTCGGCATAATAGGAAATACAGGCTTTGGCTTACTGCTTGGTGGTGGTATTGCCTACACAGTTGGCGCAGTAATGTATTGCTTTACAAGCAAGCTGAGGTTTATACACTCCATATTCCATATATTTGTGGTTATAGGTAGCCTGTTACACTTTTTGTGTATCTTACTTTTTATAATGTAAAATTTAAACATAAAAAATCTCTCAGATTCAATTGAATCTGAGAGATTTTTATGTTGTAAGAATTATTTAGCTGCTTTTCTTTCAGCAATTTCAGCAACCATTTCTGCCTGTCTCTTCTCTGTAACCTTATAGAACATTACAGGAATTGCGCAAGCAAACATACTGATTACGCCTGAAAGCACAAGCATATTCCAAAGTGTTTGTGCACCCTCTGCTGAGATGAAGCCTGTTTCTGCATCAATACCTGCTGCAGAGAAGGAAATAACACCGATAAATGCACCGACTGCCATACCAATTTTGTTGATAAGTGTTTGCATAGCAAAGCAGATACCCTCACCACGCTCACCTGTTTTCCACTCAAGGTAATCAACAGTATCACCAATCATAGCGTATGTAATAATGTTGTTAACACCCTGTGGAATACCGAGAAGCACAAGACCGATTGCAGCAATAACAAGCTTCCAAGGAGCATCGTAGCCAACAAAATACATAATAGCCATTACAACGCCACCGAAAACGTGTACTGCAACGTAAGCCCATTTCTTTGTGAATTTCTTTGACATCCAAGGAACAAGAACAGATGCAACGAGACCACCCGGAACAACAAGAAGTGTAATAAGGCTGTACATACCTTCGTTTTGAAGAACATACTTTGCAAAGTAAAGTCCACCTGTGTAGGAGTAAACCATTCTTGCACCACCGAGAACACCTGAAAGAACAATAAGCAAAAGCTGGTCGTTCTTGAAAAGGAGCTTAAGATTGTGGCCAAAGCTTGGTGGATTATCTTCTGCTGTAAAGCGCTCTTTAGTGTGCTTAAAGCCGTAGAAGAACATTGGCACTGCCGCAACAACAAGTACTACTGCTGCAATAAAATATATCCACTTAAGCATACTTGCATTAGCACTTTCCTGGCCAACAATAACTGTACCGATAAAGTTCTTTGCAGCTTCTGCATCAACGCCTTTATCTGCCATAATCTGAGCAATATCAGCATCTGTATATTTGAACTTTGCTGTAAGGTTACCTGTAATAATAGGAACGAAAACTGTAACAATACCTGCGCCTAATGTGCAAAGAAGACGGGTAACTGTAAGAAGATTACCACGAACAACCGTATCGTTTGTCATACAGGTTGAAAGGCCCCAATAAGGAACGTCTGCAACTGTGTAAACAACAGACCAAATTACATAAATTATACCAACAATAATGAATGTTGAGGTTGCCTTCTCCCGGAAAACAGGAAGGAAGCAAGCAATTGTCATAACAGCAATCGGAAGCGCCATCCATTTAAGGTATGGTCTGCACTTACCCCATTTTGTACGGGTTTTATCAACAATTGAGCCCATAATAGGGTCGTTAAATGCATCAAAAATACGAGTACCGAGCATAAGCCACGCAACTGCCATTGAGCCTGTTACGGAGCCGATTGTAACACCTTCTGCACCGAAAAGAAGTGCATCTGTAAGGAAGATTGTAAGGTAAGAACCAATAATTGTACAAATAAAGTTCTGACCGAAGCCGGCAATACCGTAAGCAAGAGCTTCTTTAGGCTGTAAGCCGTCTCCACCCGGAGTTGTGCCGTACAGCTTATGAAGCACGCCTTCAAATTTTTTCATTTCTTTCTCTCCTTATTTTGGATTTATAAATTTACGAAACCGAGCGTATACTCGGTTTCGATTTTATACTTATTTAGATAGCCTCAACCGTTTTCATAACGATTTTTTCTGCAGGAACAGACATTTCTCCACCGAAACTCATTCTGCGAGGAATTTTAAGGAAATTATCTACAGTTTCCATGCCCTCAATAACCTTACCGAAGGCTGCATACTGACCATCAAGGAAGGAGCAGTCTGCATAACAAATAAAGAATTGACTGCTTGCAGAGTTTGGATTTTGTGAACGAGCCATTGAAATAACGCCCCTGGTATGGGAAAGTGTGTTATTAACACCGTTCATAGCAAATTCACCTTTAATGTTTTCATCGCTGCCACCACAGCCTGTGCCCTCAGGGTCTCCACCCTGCGCCATAAAGCCATCTATAACTCGGTGGAAGGTAAGACCATTGTAAAAACCACTTTTAACAAGCTTTAAAAAGTTTGCGCAGGTAATTGGTGCTACCTCGGGGCAAAGCTCGATTACAAAGCTTTCGCCATTTTCCATTGTTACTTTAATGTTTTCCATATATTTCATCCTTTTTAAATGATTACCTTTATTTTATAAGGCTACAAGCTCCAACAACTGTTATCAAACATTCGGTATCTGCTTCTATGAAATCAAACCAAGTTGTTCGCCAAATATCGGAAATTATTAAAAGATGAAGGTTTCGTTAATATTAGCACTCATCTTTGTTGACATATCAACATTAACTGTAATTGATTCATTATAAGCCATATTCTTTGTTGGAGCTTTAATGTCTGAATAATAGTTGTAAGAATAAACAGCCTTTGTAATATTTTGTGTTTCTTTATCAACTGTTACTGCGATTCTGCCGTTTTTATATTCTGCCTTCGTAAGGGTTGAGCCTGTTTCACCTCTTAAGAAAGGAAGGTTAAAGGCTTTACCGTAAGGAATATTTTTTAAACCTGCAGATGTAGTCGGATATGTTGAATTATTGTATGAATCATTGTTCATTGTGATATTAAATACAATTTTTCCATTGTTTACAGAATATGTAATCTTTTTAATATCTTCAACTGCAAGATCACTTGAAACCTCGGTTTCGCCTGACCTTGGGAAATAATTCTTATGGCCTGTAGCGTTAAGCTGTGCAACTGTTTTATTTGCTACCTCAGCATCCTTATATGTTGCAGCTGATTCGTTCATTGCTGCAATCTGTTCATCAATATCTGCTATTTCGGCAGCACTCATATTGCTTGTTTTACTTGCCTCAAGCTGAGCTACCATTTTCTTAACATACTGGTCATACTCAAGATCTGTGTAGTTCATTTCAGCAAGTGCTGCATTAAGAATACCTGCCATTGAACCTACTGCAGTAAACTTCTGTGTAACCTTCATTGATGTGCACTGTGCTGTTGAAACACCTGTAAAGCCCGGCTTTTCTGTTTTAACACCGTTAAGCTTTTCATTTACAATATCAAGAAGCTCTGCATCATCAACAAGTGGGTCTATACCTGAAAGGTGCCTAAGTAAAACGAGGGCATCCTCTGTAGATGTGTAGCCGTCAGAGTCAATGTCGTATGCGTCGCCTTCTGCATTAATACCAATAGCCGCACGGAGCACCTCGGATACATCGCTCGCGTTGCAGTTGCCGTCTTTATTAACGTCAGATTTTATTATTTTTGCAAGGTTAACCTGTGCAGGAGTAAGCTTCGCTACCTCGCCCTCTGCACCTGCTGTAACTGCCATGCAGGAGAAAATTATACCAATCACTAAAACAATTGATAATGCCTTTTTCAAAAATATCACCTTTCCTTGTGGATTATTGTTTAAAGTTAAATGCCGCCTTCAAGAACAGCAGGGTTTGCTCAACTATAAGCTCATCGCTCTCGGTTGGTTGTTTGCCTGTGTAAATGAAAAAGCGTTCTTGGTAGTAGGGACACGCCGTAGAAAATTGGAGCATCATAAAAACGTTATCGAGCAAATATGCAAAAAATGCAGGATTAACGTCCTTACGGACCTCGCCTGTTTCTTGGGCAATTGCAATTGTTTGGGTGTAAATTGATGCCGAAACTGCCTCAATACGCTGTGAAATCTGGTTAAGAAACTCAGAATTGCCACCTGTAGTAAGTGAGCAATACAGCTTAACAAACTCAGGCTTTTCTTTGGAAAAGGCAAGGAGTGTTCTTATAATTTTTTCTGCCTTAATAAGAATATCCTCATCTGACGGGGCAAGCTCCAGCAGGGTTTTTTCTAATGTGGAAAGACCCTCTTGAACTATGTATGCAAACAGCCCCTCTTTATTGGGAAAGTATTTGTATATTGAGCCCACGCTTATATTGGATTTTTTGGCAATTTGTTGAATTGATGTGTTTTCAAAGCCGTTGTTTGCAAACTCTTCAGTTGCTACCTTAATTATTCGGTAGCGTTTTTCCGAAGGTAAATTTTCAAAGGTAGCCTTGGAAAACTGTGCCGTTTCGGTTATCATCTGTCACCTCGTGTCATACCAACCTATTATACATTTACATCATAACATTTTTACAATCAAATTGCAAGAAAAACGGCAAAAACGCCTTCCAAAAAAAGAAGGCGTTTTTTGTTGACTGTTTATAATTTATTCGGGTGTTTTTTAATAATTTGTAAACCACAAATCACTTTTTTGAAAATTTACAAATCACAATGGTCGCAGCACTGCTTGCTGTTTGTATCGATTTGTATTGTAATATGCTCTATAAAATACTCAATTGCAAGTGCTTCAACCCGGGTTTTTACTTTTTCGAGCTCGTCAAGATTTGAATTTTCAGAAAGCTTAATATGCACCGTTGCCATAGTTTTTTCCCCATCAAGGCTCCATATATGAAGGTGGTGCATATCCTTTACCCCTTCAATTTTTTCAACCTCTGCCCTAAAGCTTGCAACATCAATATTATCCGGGGTTTTCTCCAATAAGATTGTAAAAATATCTTTTATATTTCTTGTAGATTCAAACAGCAAAAAGCCTGCTATAAGCACCGAGAGCAAACCATCTATAAAATACCACTTAAAGAAGTACACAAAAAGACTACCTATAAGCACGGCAATCCAGCCTAAAACATCCTCTAAAAGGTGCAGACTTATCGCCCTTTCGTTCACGCCTGTGCCCTTGTGGGTTTTTGCAACTGCTATTCCGTTTATAACAACGCCGAAAACAGCTATAAGCACCATTCCAAGCCCCTGAATTTCTTTAGGCTCGCTAAACCTTTTAATTGCGCCCACTATTATGAGCACGCTACCAAAAATCAGTATAACAGATGTAATTATTGCAGAAAGCAGACTATACCTTCTGTAGCCGTAGGTGTATTTTTCATCGGGTGCTTTATTGGAAAACCTTTCCATAAAGTATGCAAAACCAATTGCTGCACAATCTCCACAGTCGTGCACAGCATCAGATAGTATGGCAAAGCTATTTGTTAAAAGCCCACCGATAATCTCCACGAAAACAAAAAATAAATTTAAAAAGAATGCTACAAGTATGTTTTCATCTGCCCCGTGGGAGTGGTGATGATGGTGATGATGACTATGGTTATGGTCGTGATTATGACTAACGCAATGCTCACTCATTTATATGCTCCACCACCTTTTCAAAAATATCTTTAACGTGGTCATCTGCAAGGGAATAATAAATTACCTTACCCTCGCGCCTTGACTTTACAAGATTACTTTCCTTAAGCACCTTAAGCTGGTGGGAAACTGCTGACTTTGTCATATTAAGAAGCGTAGCAACATCGCACACACAAAGCTCACATTCATCCAGCGCCCAAAGTATTTTTACCCTTGTGTTATCTGCAAAAACCTTAAACAATTCGCTAATTTTAATATAATCTTCCTCTGCTGCCATTCCGGACTGCACCTTTTCAACAGAGTCTGCGTGCAACATTCCACAATCACAGCACAGCTTACTTTTACCCATATCTACCCCTCCAAACAGTTGAACGCTCATTCAATCGTATTATAGTTGAACAGCTATTCATTTGTCAATATTATTTGTCGATTTTTTCGTATTAATTTCATAACAAACAATTAACAATTTGTTATTGAAATAATATATGTTTTCCTTTATAATATATGTGTATACTTATGTCAGGTTACAATCCCAAAACTATAACAGGAGGGTTTTTATGAAAAAAATTGGTTTTTCAAAAGCGTTGTTAACCTTTTTTGCCGTTTTACTTCTTTTGGGCACACTTTGCACAGTTGCCTTTGCGGCAGATGAGGTTAAGAACTGTGGTTTAGCATACGGCGAAATTGTTCCTACAGATGCTAATTTGAAAGCACAAAAAACAAAATACGACTTTTATGGCGACTCCGGTGCCCTTTACTTTATGCGAATAAGTAAGGGTAAAGAAAATGCTTGGTTTGCTGTTGAAATTTACGCAGATTCAGGCTACAAGGAGCAAATCAGAAGCTTTAAGGATGAGTATAGTGCAACTCCCGGTAACAAGCCTCTTTCAATTACTTGGAATTTTAAAACTATTGCAAGCGGCACCTACTACGGCAGATGCTACACCTACTATTTAGACGGCGACAATAAAATTACCGACACAAGCTCATTTAAAACCTTTACAATAAACATTAACCGTATTTCCAAAAGAGAGGTTCCTCTTAAGAGCCTCACTACAACCTCTAACGGTATGAAAATTACCTGGGGTCAGGTACCAACTGCTACAAAGTACAATGTTTACAGACGTGCAGCAGGTGAAAAAAGCTGGAAATACCTTACAACACTCGGTGCAGACGCAACCTCTTACACCGATACAACTCCAAAGAGTGGTACCTACTATGCGTATACAGTTAAGTGTGGCGACGGAAAAAATGTAAGCCTTTACAACAAAAAAGGCCTTCTCACATATTACATTGCACAGCCTAAAATCAAGGGTGTTGCAGGTGTTTATTCCTCAGGTGCTGCACAGCTTAAGTGGGAAGCTGTAACCGGTGCTAAGGGCTACTATATTTACCGTAAGGGTGGCTCCTTGAGCAACTACGATTGGAAGCTCATTGCTACAATTAAAAACGGTAAGACCACATCTTATATTGACTACAAGGCAACAAGCTCCGACTGGAACTACACATACACAGTAAAAGCCTTTAACGGCAAATATAACAGCTCGCACAATGCTGCAGGTGTAGAGTTCAATTATATTCCTGCTCCAAAAATCACAAAGGTTGGTCCACACCAGAACGGTGTAGAAATAACCTGGAATGCCCCCGCAACAAATGTTACAAAGTACTATGTTTACCGTAAAAACGGAGCTTCCTGGAAGCTTGTTGGTACAACAACAGCTACAGCATTTGTAGATAAGAGCGTTGCCTCCAACAACACCTACACATATACAGTTAAGGCAGCTTGCAACACTAATGTAGGTGCATTTAACAAAAAAGGTGTTTCTGTTAAATATATTGCCACACCTAAGCTTAAATCCCTTAGCTTTGACTACAGCTACAGAGGAATTGTTAAATGGGAGCCTGTAAACGGTGCAGCAGGCTATAAAATTTACAGAAAAGTAAATGACGGCAAAAGCTGGTATTTACTTGCTACTGTTAAAAACGGTAAGGCTTCAAGCTATACCGATACAATGAAAAAATACAGTGGTGCAAAGTACACATACACCGTAAGAGCATACGACAGCAAGAACGTTCATAGCTGGTTTGTTCCTAACGGAATTTCAGATATTTGCCTTGCAAAGCCTATTTTTGCAGCTGCACAAAAGGATACTGCAGACAAATCTCTTGCTATGGAAATAAGCTGGAATAAGGTTAACGGTGCAACTAAATATAATGTTTACAGAAGGCTCCCCGGTGGCAAATGGGCACATCTTAAGGATGGCGTTAAAGAGCTTTCATATATAGATGCAACAATTGAAAGTGGCGTTGCCTACCAGTATGCTGTCAGAGCACTTAACGACACAGGCAGTATAAGCTGGTATTACACAAAGACTGCAACAGCTGTTGCATCGCCAAAAATGACAAGCGTTGCTTTTGCTGACACAGGCGTAAAGGCAGAGTGGAGTGCAGTTAAAAACGCTGAAGAATATAAGCTATACAGAGCAAAATTTGGTGATACAAGTTGGACTTTTGTAGGCACCTCAAAAACAACAAGCTTTGTAGATACCCTGGCAGATGCAAAGGTTTCTGCTTACAGATATTGCGTAAGCGCTGTTTCTAACGGTGTAGAAAGCATTAAGAGCGTTGGTCTTTCAAATTTAACAGAGATTACTGCTACAGCAAAGTATGATAGCGAAAAGAAAGCAATTGTACTTGAATGGAACACTCCTTTGGCAGATACAGTTATTGTTACAAAGGTTACAGGCACTGATGAGCCTGTAGAAATCGGTGTGTTCTCAACAGTTACAACAAAATCTTACACAGACTTATCTGTAGAGCCCGGTAAAAAGTACACATACAGGCTTACAGCTCAATCAAGCACGAGGGTTAACGGTATTGCTACCGTAACACAGTCTTGCCCACTTCCTCCACTTGTAGCCACGAAGATTAAAGCAATAGAACCAAGCTATAACGATGGCGACCCAATATGCACAGTTTCTTGGGAGCCTGTAGAGTTTGCAAGTGAATACGAGGTGCTTCGCTCAACTGACGGTAAGGAATACACAAAGGTTGCTACAGTAAAAGCCGACCAGATTAAGGATGATGGCTTGCTTTATTGCGTAGACCCTATTAGTGCTGAAATTGCTTACTCCTACAGAATCAAGGCGATATCAAGCGAGGACAGAGCACCTTCTACAACAGGTGCAACACCCAACTACACTGCATACAGACCTCTTGATGCTTTAGCAGACCTTAGAGTAGTAAGCAGTGAAATTGACCTTGAAACACAAAAGGTTACTGTTACAATTAAATGGGCACCAACAGCAAAGGCAGAGGCTTATACTATTCACCGTATGGTTGAGGGTGGCGATTACCAGGTGCTTGGCTCATTTATAGTTGAGGAGGGTGAATCACCTGAAACAACTTTTGTTGACAGCAATGCTCAAATAAATACTAAGTACACCTACAAGGTAACTGCTTCTTCAGCCTTCAGAGGTAGCGTAAGCAACACTGTAGATTTTGAAAGAAAAGTGCTTGAAGCAGAATAAGAGATAACCAAATAATAAAACGCTGTGTGGGAAACCCACACAGCGTTTTATTATTTAATTTATTACTCATCTAAAGCTAATAGTCCACTTGCTTCGGAGGAATCGAGAGCCTCTACTCCCCTGAGCTTTTTGCGTATAATTTCGTTTCGGTGGCTTGCCTCATCTAAGGTTTTGCCTGCCTCCTCAATTTTACGCTTTGCCTTTTCAAGCACAACGCCAAAGGTATCGTATTGTGCCTTTGCTGCCCCAAGGAGCCTTCTGACCTCATCTGCCTTCTCATTAATTGCCATAGCCTTAAAGCCCATAGCAAAAGAATTAAGAAGGGCTGTAATTGTAGACGGACCTGCTATCATAACATTTTGAGCCTGCAGACGCTCTGCTATACCACTTTTAGATGATATTATTTCGGCATAAAGCCCCTCTGTTGCAAGATAAAGCACCACAAACGGTGTAGTTTTAGGCACACATATATATTTTGTAATTTCCTTTGCTTCGGCAAGCACTCTGTCCTCAAGAGCCTTACGTGCAAATCTAAGTCCCTCTGCATCTGCATTATCTGCAGCCTCGCATACTCTTACATAATCCTCCAACGGGAATTTAGAGTCGATAGGTAAATAAATATCTTCACCCTGTGGGTCATTGCTTGGAAAACGTACGGCAAACTCAACACGCTCTGCGTTGTTGTTTGGTGAGTAGTTTTTAACATACTGCCCCGGTATCGTTTGGTCAAGAATAGATTCAAGCTGTACCTCTGCCCATGTACCACGAGCCTTCACATTTGTAAGAATTCTGCTGAGAGATGTTACATTGCTTGTAACCCCTTGTGAAAGCTCCTTCATTTCGCCAAGAGATTTATAAACGTTTTGAAGCTGCTCGGATACTGTTTTGAAAGAGGAATCAAGCCTTGTAGTAAGGGTAGATGTAAGCTTTTCATCTACTGTTGCCCTCATTTCCTCAAGCTTCTTTTCGTTACTTGCCTGCATTTGCGCAATAGCCTCGCTTACGCTTTTAACAAGCTTTTCAAAGCTTAAAGAGTTTTGTTCTTGTATGCTTTTAAGCACAGCCTCTATTTTTTCAGTGGTATTAATTCGGCTTTCGTAGTTTTCTTTTATCATTGCAGAAAGCTTTGACTCAACACCTGCAATTGCCTGTGATGTTTCCCTTCGTGAAAGAGCAACAGACTCTGCTAATTCTTCACGGTTGCGACGAAACTCCTCGTGAATAAAATCATTATTTTTGTTGCTTTTAAGCGAAAGCACTAAAGCGATACAGGTAATAGATAAAGCTATGCTTACAATACTTAAAACAATTATTATCGTATCCATAAAACACCTTTCGTTAAAATCACAGCTTCCTAATCTTTTGGCAAAACGTTTTAAAGAGGGTCATATTAAAACTCTATTTACCGACGCTGTATACCGATACTGCGAGAGGGCAAGGCGATGCTATTCGCCAAAGCTTCAGCTGTTTATTAATTTTCGAGATTTGGATGAAGAGCAAGCCTTGTAACCGACGCTGTATGCCGATACTGCGAGGGGGCAAGGCGATGCTATTCGCCAAAGCTCGAAAATTAATCGTTTTCTTCCCAATTACGGGAGCGCTCCACAGCCTTATGCCATCCCTTGAGCATATTTTCTCTTGTGTCGTTATCAATAATCGGAACGAAAACTCTGTCTACCTCACGAACCTTTTCGATTTCATCAAAATCCTTCCAGAAGCCTACTGCCAGGCCTGCCATATAAGCTGCGCCAAGAGCCGTGGTTTCTACAAGCTTTGGTCTGTTAACCTTTGTGGATGAAAGGTTTGACTGAATTTGAAGAAGAATGTTGCTTACAGATGCACCACCGTCTACACGCAATTCACTCATAATTATGTTACTGTCCTTAGACATTGCATCACAAAGATCTGCAACCTGGTACGCAATGCTTTCAAGCACTGCTCGTGCAAAGTGTGCACGGTTTGCTCCTCGTGTAAGGCCTACAATACAACCACGGGCATACATATCCCAATAAGGTGCTCCAAGGCCTGTAAATGCAGGCACAAGGTAAACACCGTTGGAATCCTTTACGGATTCTGCAAGGAAGTCGCATTCACTTGGCTCAGAAATCATACGAAGCTCATCGCGAAGCCACTTTATAACAGAGCCTGCGTTAAATGCACTACCCTCAAGGTTGTAGGTGATTTTACCATTAATACCCCACGCAATGCCTTCAATAAGGTTGTTTTTAGAGTGAATCCTTTTATCGCCTGTGTTCATAAGCAGGAAACAGCCTGTACCGTAGGTGTTTTTAGCCTGACCTGCGTTAAAGCAAGCTTGACCGAAAAGGGCTGCCTGTTGGTCACCGATAGCACCTGAAATAGGAATACCTGCCAATTCCTTAAGCCCCGGTAAATCTTCGGATACATAGCCGTAAACATCACTTGACTGGCGCACCTCTGGAAGAATACTCATAGGAATACCCAATGTATTGCAAAGGTGCTCATCCCAACAAAGCTTTTCAATGTCAAAAAGCATTGTACGTGCAGCGTTGGAGTAATCGGTAACGTGTACCTCTTTGTTAGTAAGATTCCAAATAAGCCAAGTTTCTACAGTACCGAAAAGGAGCTTGTTTTCTGCAGCAAGGGTGCGTGCCTCGGGAACATTATCGAGAATCCACTTAATTTTAGTTGCACTAAAGTACGCATCTATAAGAAGACCTGTATGCTCCTTAACATAATCCTCCAAGCCCTGTGCTTTCAGCTTTTCGCAAATTGGTGCAGTTCTGCGACACTGCCACACAATAGCATTGTAAACAGGCTTACCTGTTTCTTTATCCCAAAGGATTGTTGTTTCTCGCTGGTTTGTAATACCGATTGCAGCAACATCCTTCGGATTAATTTTGCCATTCATAAGCGCAACAGAAAGTGAACGAAGCTGAGAATCTAAAATCTCATACGGATTATGCTCTACCCAACCTGTTTTAGGATAGATTTGCTCAAACTCAAACTGTGCCTTTGACACAATTCTGCCTTTTTTATCAAAAACGATTGTTCTTGATGAGGTTGTACCCTGGTCTAATGCGAGAACATATTTTTTCATAACAATTACTCCTTTTTAAAATGAGTTTTGTATGTGCAAAATCACTATAAATAAAGTTCTTTCGGTAGCGTTATCCTATTCGCCTATCAATTAAACCTCTCCGTCTTTATCTGTAATATCGTATATAACGCTGATTGCAGTTCTGTACTCTATATCGGTGAGCTCGGCAGAAAGAATGCCACCCTTAAGACCCATTGTAGATTTTGCTATTTTAGTTTCTGTGGTGTAAGAGGTTTTGTACTCTATAACACTACCGTCGGATGTATCAATTACTGCTCTGAGCAAGCAATTTTTAATGGTTTTACGAGTTGTATCGCCACCTTCGCTTGCGCCAAAAACATTACCGACAATGGTATCCATATTTTCTTGGAGAATTTGTGCACTGAGCACATCACCTATTGCTGTTTGACCTACACTGTCAAGGTCGCAATCAGGGAGAGCAATTTCAATGGTGAGTGTGCCGTTTTCTTTATCCTCTACACACCTTACACCTAAAACCTCATCGGCAGAAAGCTTTGAAACATAGCTTTCTGTTTCTACAGACATAGCATTATCGCAATTTTCGCCCTTGATGCTTGGATCCCTTGCTTCAGGCTCAGATTCCTTTACAAGCATACTTTCTATCATAGCTGATACGCTTTCGGCTGATTCGTTTGCTGTGAAGCCTGAAAGCTTAATTCCACCAATTTTAAAGCCGGTAATATCAACTGCTTCGCTTACATTAAAGCCGGGCTTTTCTGTTTTTATTTTGTTAACGGCAATATTAAAATACTCAACAGCAATTGCAGGGTCTATAAACACACCACCACCGTCAAAGCCTGAAAACTCGCCTTGTGGTTGAATTGTTGCAATACCTGCACATGCACGAAGTATCTGGCGAGCATCGTAGATTGTAATTACACCGTCGTTGTTAATATCGCAACGCTTAAAGGCTGCATCATCATCAATAGAGCTTAACAAAGCACTTGCCTTGAGCACGGCCACTGCATCACTCGTAGTAACACCGTTCTTGCCGTCAAAATCGCCATAGGTGATGGTTGTATCTACCAAGGCTGATGCTGAAAAGCTTGTTGCAAAAAGCACGAAAAGCACTGAAACAACAAGAAGCACACTAATAATCTTTTTAGTCATAGCTTATCTCCCTCACTTAATCTCTTCTAAAATATCTTTTACGGAATCGAGAATGTAATCAGGCTTAACGTCGGATTTTTTATAATCCTCCATAGTCGTTTCGCCGGAAAGCACAAGTATTGAGGTTACACCTGCATTAATACCTGTTTTAACATCTGTGTAAATTCTGTCGCCTACCATTGCAATATTTTCATAAGGTACACCCTGAGCAGCAGCGATAATATCTATCATTGTTCTGTCAGGCTTACCTAAAAATTTTGGTCTTCTGTGAACAGCCTCTTCAATCATATTTGCAAAGGAGCCACAGTCAGGTAAATACCTGCCACCCTCTATAGGGCAAACCATATCAATATTTGTTGCATAATAATCTGCGCCTGCATCTAAAAGGTCGCAGACTGTAGTAATTTTTTTGTAATCAAGCTCCGTATCGTAGCCTAAGAGAACAGTATCTGCATTTTCGCCTGTAGGGTCTACACACACCTCATAGTTTGAAAGCTCTGCTACGAGAGACTTTGTACCACAAACAAAAACCTTACTGCCTTTTTTGTGCTGCTCAAGGAACATACCTGCAGCCATTCCCGATGTAAAAACATTGTCCTCATCACAAGGGAAGCCAAGCTTTCTCATTTTTTCTACATAGTCAAGCTTGCTTTTTGAAGAGTTATTTGTAAGGAAAATAAAGTTTTTACCTTGCTCCTTTAAAGTAAAAAGGAATTCCATTGCACCCTCGATTGGGTCGTAGCCTAAATTGACGGTTCCGTCCATATCGAGTAAAAACAGCGTAATATCTTTTAAATCTGCCATAATCTTACCTTCCGTAAAGTCTGTTTAAGTAGTTATATTTTTGAACATCTATAAGCCCAAGCTGTTCTTTTGTAATTCTGTAAAGCCAGTTGCCCTCTGCCCTGCCGGGAACGTTTAAACGAGTATCGTTGCCGTAGCCGAGAAGGTCCTGCACAGGGAAAATTGTAAGCCCTGCGTTACTTGCTAAAATTGTTTTTATAATTGCTCCACAGCCCTGCTCATTCCATGCCTCGGGGTTACAGGAGCAATAATTCATTACATCCACCTTTATATCTGCAGGGGTTTCCCACAAATAGCCTAAAAGTGTGTTATTATCGTGTGTGCCTGAATATGCAACACAATTATTAACATAGTTATGCGGCTTGTGTGGTGTTTCGCCACCCAGAAAGCCAAATTGAAAAACACGCATACCGGGGAAGCCACTTTCCTCTACAAGCTCTATAACCTCTTTTGTTATGTCGCCTAAATCCTCTGCAATAATAAGCTTATCTTTTGCAACAGCTTTAATTGCATTAATAAGCTTCATACCCGGACCTTTAACCCATTTACCGTTACGGGCAGTTTTTTCTGTGCCCGGAACAGCCCAAAAGCTTTCAAAAGCTCTGAAATGGTCAATACGCACACCGTCAAAAAGCTGAAAAGATGCTGAAATTCTATCCTTCCACCAGGAGAAACCCTCTTTCTCCATAGCAGACCAGTCGTAAAGAGGGTTGCCCCAAAGCTGACCATCCTCAGCAAAATAATCGGGTGGTACGCCTGCAACATCTGTAAGACGATTATTATCATCCATTAAAAAAAGATGCTTATTAAAGTACACATCCGATGAGTCGAAGGAAACATAAATCGGAATATCACCTATAATTTTTATGCCCTTGCTGTTGGCGTATGCCTTTATCTCGCTCCACTGAGTAAAAAATTCGTATTGAATAAAGCGCCAGGCAAATTCAATTTCCTCACTGTAGCAAGCCTCTTGCCAATCGGTCCACTCTGCATTATTATTAGCACATTTAAGTGCCATAAATTTGCAAAAATCTGCAAGGTGCTTGTTGGCTGAAATAAAATCGTTTATTCTATTTTCAAGTGTGGCATCTACCCTTTTTGATGCTTTAGTAAGAAGCTCAACCCTTTCTGCGCTTAAGCGCTCAAACTCACAGGAATACGGCGTTTTTTGCCTTGCAGTTTCAAGCTCCTCAGCTGTAAGTAGCTTTTCGTTATACAAGCTTCTAAGGTCTACAAAATAAGGATTGCCACCAAAGGTTGAATATGATTTATACGGTGAGTTACATTCATCCACAAGGCCGAAGGGAAGCACCTGCCAATACGAAAAGCCACACCTTGAGAGAAAATCTACAAACTGCTTTGCTTCCTCACCGAAGCTGCCACAGGAGTATTCGCCCCAAAGGGATGAAACGTGCAAAAGCACACCACTTTTTCTTTCCAAAAATAACACTCCAAACAAAAATAATCTCGCCTTGCAAAAGAAAATACAAAACATTAAAGATTACTTTTGACAATATAATTATACATAATATATTTTAACATAATTAACATTACATTGTAAATAGATAAACCTCCAAAACCAATGTTGCTTTTATGTTAAGAATGACAAAAAAGGAGCTGTATTTTTCGAATACAGCTCCTTCAGCTTATTTGCGATCTCTGTAATATTGGGTAAAGGTTTTAGGGTGAGGATTGCTCTCCCAAAGCTCTTTTGCAACAGGTGCCCAGGCAGCGCTGAAATCATCACACTTTGAACAAAGCTCCTCAACGCTTTCTTTGTACACAAGGTCGGTGCTTTGTGCCCCTGTTTCACTAATAATTTTTCGTAAAATATGGGGATTTTCGAGCATAGGGCAAGGCATAAGGTGGTTATCGTTAAAGGGCTGCCCCTTTCTGTATGCCATAAATAATGGTTTTTGAAGTGCCTGTAAAAGCGTATCCTTTCTGATGTTTGAATCCGAATAATGGATAAACACGCAAGGCTCAATATCGCCGTTTGAATTTATGTGGAAATAGTTTCTGCCACCTGCAATACATCCACCAACATACTCGCCATCATCCTGGAAATCAAAGGCAAACAAAGGCTTTCCTGTTTTGCCGTTACGCATCTTTTTCATCCAAAAATACATATATTGGCGCTGTGTAGGTGTTGGTATAAGGCTCTTATCTGCACCCTTACCAACAGGCATATAGTTAAAGTAGAAGGCGTATTTTACACCAAGCTCCACCATTTCATCGAGAAATTCATCACTTGTTACCTGGTTTACATTTTTACTTGTATAGCAAACAGAAATACCAAACAAAAGCTTTTCTTTTTTGAGAAGCTCCATTGCCTCTATTGTTGTTTTGTATGCACCGTCACCACGGCGATCATCGTTAGAGCATTCATCACCCTCAATAGAAAGTGCAAGGGTAATATTGCCACAGCGCTTAATATCTGCACAAAGCTTTTCATCTACAAGGGTAGCGTTTGTATAGATAAGAAAAACGCACTCAGGAAATTCTGATGCAAGGGTTATAATATCTGCCTTTCTGATAAGGGGCTCGCCACCTGTAAGCATATAAAAATGTGTGCCGAGCTCTTTACCCTGGCTTACTATGCTGCGCATTTCATCAAGAGAAAGCTGTAGGCTGTGGCCGTACTCTGCTGCCCAACAGCCTTTGCACTTAAGGTTACAAGCGCTTGTTGGGTCAAAAAGAATTGTAAACGGTATGTTGCAATTGTATTTATCACGCAAGGCTCTTACTGTTTTTGTACCGTAGTAGCCTGCGTGCACGCCCATAGAGAGAAAAAGTGATTTAACTAAAGCTCTGTCAACATCATTGAGAATGTTTTTTGCAAGCTGAACAAAGCAATTGTCTTTATCTTTAAGTGCAGCTTCCATTTTAACAAAATTCTTTTGAGGAAACATTTTAAAATGACGCTTTGCAACTTTGAGAATTTTAAGCAGGTTTTCTTCGGGAGCTTTATCTATATATTTTAAAATACGGGTAAGCAAAATATCTGCCACCGTGTGTACAAGCCTATGCTCCACAAAAACACCTCCTTAAAACATTTAACTGTTAACTTATTAATTATATCACACCAATTTTTTTTGTAAATATATCTTTCAGTTTTTCTTATCAATTATTGGATTATTTTCTATGATTATACATAATTATCTTTCTTGACATAGATATTATTCATATACTATAATTAATCCGTAAAATAATCAAAAGGAGTGTTTGTTTTGGGTAAAAACAAAATAAAAAAGCCTTTAGGCGATAGGCTCTCTGCCTTAAACTGGTTTAACGTTTGCTTATTCTGCCTTATAGGTGGTGTCGCATGGAATCTTGAAAATATGTATTTCAACACATTCCTCTACAACTCTGTATACACAAATGTTTCTGCAGAGGCTATGTCCGGTGTAATGGCTCCTACAACAGCTATCAGCCGAATGGTTGCCCTTTCTGCACTTACTGCAGTGCTCACAACCTTTTTTATGGGCACCTTCAGCGACAGAATGAAAAATCGTAAAATTTTCATTTCTGTAGGCTACATTGTCTGGGGACTTGTTACTTCTCTTTTCGGCTTCATCACAAAAGAAAATATTGCAACTATTTTCAGCCTTTCCGAGGGTGCAAAAATACTTTCCTTTACAGTATGGGCAGTTATCATAATGGATATGGTTATGACCTTTATGGGTTCTACAAGTAATGACTCTGCCTTTAATGCCTGGGTTACAGATATTACTACACCTACCACAAGACCAAAGGTTGAAACAGCCTTCACTTTTGTTGGTTTTTTGGCAACAGGCCTTGTAATGGGTGTTGGCACGGCAGCACAAACAGGCGCCGTTTCCTACAAGGTTTTCTTTGGTCTTTTAGGCTTATTGGTTTCTGCTGCCGGTGTAGTTGGCTTATTCACCATCAAAGAACCTGCTCACCTTACCAAGCCCGAAAAAAACACAAACTACTGGTCAGACCTCTTATACGGCTTTAAACCGAGTGTTATTAAAGAAAACTCTACACTCTATCTTATTCTTGTTGCAATGTGCCTTTTCAACTGCGCATTCCAGGTATTTTTCCCGTATCTTATAGTCTACCTTCAATATGTTATTCTTGAAAGCAGTGCTAACAAGCTTCTTTTAGAAAATTCTCTTCCTACAATCATTGTTTTAGGTGTTATTGCCGTTGCTGTGCTGATTGCAGGTATTGTAATTCTTATGAAGCTTGCTGCTAAAAAGAAGCTTCTGGGAATTATCCCCGGCGTTGCAAGCTTAATTGTAGGTCTTCTTATTCTCTCAACATCTACAAGTATGTTTGCTCTTCTTGTTGGTATTGCACCAACCTTTATAGGTTATTTAGTTCTTACAATACAATTCGGTGCTTCAATACGCGACTTTACTCCACCCGAAAAGGCAGGTCTGTTCCAAGGTATAAGAATGATTTTCTTTGTGCTTATTCCTATGGTTGTCGGTCCTGCAATCGGTGATATTGCTTGTAGAAATGCAGGTGCTTCGTACATCAACGAATATGGTGTTGAAACACTTGTACCTGATGCAAAAATGTTCCTTTACAGCGCTATTGTAGCAGCATTCGTTTTCATCCCTCTTGCAATTCTCAGCAAAAGAGGCATTGATAAAAAAATCGGTAACGAGGAGGAATAATTCTGAAAACTATTTTACTATCTTCTCTCACCAAGGTTTTTAAGGATGTAAAGCCTAATTTCAACGAATTCACAAGCTACTCTGCATTAAAGGGCGAAAGGTTTTCCTTCCAGGTGGCTTTCATGGCAGAATGCAAGGAAGAAACAGAAATTTTTATTTCTGTTTCTTCCCCTCTCTCCAAATACATAAAGCTTTATTTTGTAGAAAATATCCCTACAGGCAGAAATGGCTATGATAACTCCGACGCACTCCACTATGATTTGAACAGAAAGGAATTTCCCGATTTGCTAATGCCTATAGACGGCAAAATTAAAGTAAAAAAGGGCTGTTGGTATTCTATATGGGTAGAGCTTTGCCCACAAAATGAATTTGTTGGCAATAAAAAAATTACTGTGTGCCTCAGCACTGCAGCTTGCGAAAAAAAAGAAAGCTTTAAGCTGAATATAGTAGATGAGGTTCTTCCCGAGCAACAGCTTTTATTTACAAACTGGTTTCACAACGATTGCCTTTGCACATATTATGGTGTTGAGGCTTTCTCCGAGGAGTATTGGAGAATTGTTGAAAGCTACATACGAAACGCTGTTGACCACGGTGTAACAATGCTTTTAACACCGGTATTTACTCCCCCTCTCGACACCGAGGTGGGTGGCGAAAGACCTACAGTACAGCTTGTAAAAATCACAAAGGAAAAAGGCAAATACTCCTTTGATTTTACAAACTTCGAAAAATATGTTGCTCTTTGCCTCGACTGTGGCATCAAGGCTTTTGAAATCTCACACTTTTTTACACAATGGGGCGCAACCTCTGCACCAAAAATTGTTGCAACCGTAAACGGTAAAGAAAAAAAGATTTTTGGTTGGGATACAAAAGCAAGCGGAAAGGCTTACACAGAATTCCTCGAAGCATTTGCAAAGGAATTTAAAAAAGAGGTTAAAAAGCTTGGCATAAAAAAGCTTTGCTGGCTTCACGTATCAGATGAACCGAGCCAAAACCAAATTGAAAGCTACAAAAAGGCTGCTGATATCCTTCACAGGCTTTTCCCTGATTTCAACACCCTTGATGCACTTTCTGATATTGAGTTCTTCAAAAACGGACTTATAAAAACACCTGTTTGCTGCGAATCTGAAGCTGACATTTTCAGAGCTGAGGTTAAAAACTTTTGGACATATTATTGCTGTACCCAGGTACACGACTTTTTGCCTAACAGATTTTTTTCACAGCCATCCTTAAGAAACAGAGTTTTAGGCGTACTTTTATACAAGTATAATGCAAAAGGCTTTTTACAATGGGGTCATAACTTTTGGTACTCACAATATTCAAAATATGAAATAGACCCATTCAAGGTAACCGATGCAGGTGGCAGCTTCCCATCCGGCGACTCCTTTGTAGTTTACCCCGGCAAAGACGGTACACCTCTTAATTCTCTCAGACATAAGGTTTTTGCTGAAGCTATGCAGGATTTAAGAGCTTTACAGCTTTTAGAAAGCAAAACAAACAGAAAGTTTGTAATTGAGCTTATAGAAAAAGGTCTTGATACACCGTTAAGCTTCAAAAGCTATCCTCACCAACAGCAATGGCTGCTTGATTTGAGAAAATCGGTAAACGAGGCTATTGAAAACAACTGATTTTATAAACGATGCTCAAAGCATTATGTGATATAGCAAATTTAAACTACAAATTTAATTTTCGAAAGGGTATATTATTATGAGCAAACCATGTTCTCAGTGTGGCACACCGGTTGATGACGGTTTAGTAAAATGCGAGTTTTGTGGTGCAGAGGTAGTTACAGATGCACAAGCTCCCATTGATACACCATTTACACCGGTAGAAACAGCCTGTTCAACACCTGACTATAGTGATATAAAAACAAATAGTTCAAACAACCTTGCTTGCGACACTACACCTGCTTATTCTGCGCCTGAAAATTCATCAGATTATTCAAACGGGGCAGCATATGCGGAAAACTCATCAGCTTTACCTTTAAAGAGTAAGGTTGTTGCAGGTATTCTCGCTCTCCTTTTAGGAGGCTTAGGAATCCATAAGTTCTATCTCGGTCAGACAGGCAAGGGTGTTCTTTACCTTCTTTTCTGCTGGACATATATTCCTGCAATCATTTCATTTATAGAAGGAATTATGATTCTTGTTAAATCAGATGCAGATTTCGAAGTTAAGTACAACTGCAGAACGAAATAAATTTTGGGTTATACAAAATGGGATGTAAAAAACGCAAGTTTTTTACAGCCTATTTTATTTTTTACAGGTAAATACATTTAATTTGTGAAGTGCTCTTGTTGATGCAAGGTAAAGGTATTTTTCATTATCCTCATTTGTAAAGCAGCCTTCATCATCAAAAACAACAACACAGTCGAACTCAAGGCCCTTTGTTAATGCAAGTGGCATCACAACGGGTGCGTTGGATATTTCGCAGGACTTGTTATCGCACAGACGCAAGCCCGGCACCATTTTTACCAGCTTTTTATGCAGTTCCCTTGCCTGATTTGCAGTTTTGGTTATAACAGCCAGGGTTGGGCGTTCCTGTGTTTCTTTTAACAGCAGCTCTGCTAAATCTGAAACAGCACCCTTAGCAAGCGAAACAGGTTCGCCACTTCTTTTGAATATTTCGTATTTTGAATTTTCGGGCAAAAGAGAAACTGCAAATTCATTAATTTGCTCTGTAGAACGGTAGCTCTTGTTGAGCTTTATTGTTTTGGCCCCGTAAATCTCGGCAAGCTGCTCCTGATTTACGGTGTTTATACCCTCAACAATTGCCTGGTTTGTATCTGCAAGCAAGGTAACCCTTGCCTGTGGAAACATTTTTTTCAAAATTTCGTGCTGTATTAAAGAAAAATCCTGCGCCTCATCTATAAGAATATGCTTAACGCCCGATAAAACTGCCGCTGTGCCTAAAACGGTTTTTAAGAAAACAATGCCTAAAGCATCCTCAAATTCAACATAGCCCATTTGCAGACTTTCGGCTGTTTTTGTAAGCTCCGGTCTGTTTATTACCCTTGCATATTCTGCAAGAATATTAAAATATGCGTTAACAGGGTCAAAAATAGTTGCGTGCCTAATCATTTCAACAGCAGCTGCTTTTACATCACGCTTTGCTTTTTTAAGGAGCTTACCTGTATCCTCATCAATTGAGGTTTCATCATCAAGCTCTGCATAAACCATCTTTTTGTTTTCAAAAAAGAATTCTTCAATTACTGTTTGTGCATACATTGATACTCTTTCGCCACGGTTTTTTGCTGTGCTGTCACCGTCTTGAAGGTATCTTTGCAATAATGCATCGGCAGAAAGTATTAAATGGCCTTTGTAGCAGATATCTGCAAACTGTGGAGTTAAGGCTTGACCCTTCTCCTCAATATACGCCATAAATTCCGTGCTCATTTTTATGGCAGCACAAGCCTCCCTTTGCTTGTTTCCACTAATAACCTCATCGGCAAGGGCATAGTAATCCGATACCTCAACGGTTGGTATTTCTGCTGCAAAAATACTGTAAAAGGAGGCGTAGTTAATAGGCATTTCGCCAAGCTCAGGTATAATATCTGCAACATAGCTTGAAAAAATATCGTTATTGGAAAGCATTACAATTTCTGCAGATGAAATCTCATTACGATTTCTGTAAAGCAGGAACGCAAGTCTGTGGAAGCCTACAGAGGTTTTACCACTACCTGCTGGGCCTACCACAAGCAGGTTTTCATTATCTGTATACCTTACAGCCTTATTTTGCTCACGCTGAATACTGTTTACAATTACCTTAAGGTGCTCACCCGATGATGAAGAAAGCACATCTCTGAGAATTTCATCATCAATTTTAACATCACTGTCTACATAATAGTAAAGGCAGCCGTCTTTAAATTTATATTGCCTTTTAAGGAGCAAATCGCCGTAAATTCTGCCCTTGGGAGCATCAAAAAACGCCTTGTCCTCAAAATCCTCATAAAAAAGTGAAGCAATCGGAGCACGCCAGTCGCAAACGTATATTTCAAAGGTTTCGGGGTCTTGCAAATTCTTTAACCCGATATACACCGTGCGTGGCTTTAATGCACCCTCTATTTTAAAATCAACCCGAGCAAAATACGGTGAGTCCTTTAATTTTTGGTAGAAAGCAATATCGTTTGCTGCCTGTTGAGAATAGAACATTTTTCTTTGCATATCGTGGTGGATTTCGGTAAGCTCCATACCGGAGTACATACCTCCGTTAGGGTTATCCATATTGAAATCTCGACCTTGAGTTTTTATATCCTCTTTGTATTCCTTAATAAGCGCATTAAGTCTGACTATTTCGCTTTCTAAAAAAGAACGGACTTCATTAAATTTTCGCTCTTCGGCAATCATATCTTCTGAAAACAAAGCATAATCTCCTTTTTAAAAACTATACTTTGAATTTTACTACAATGTGTCTGCATATACAAGCCTTGTAATAATTTTTATTTTGTGCTATAATAAGTACAGGAAGAGAAAGAGAGAGCGTTTCCGTTTACGGAAACGCTCTCTTATTTGATGAAATTCTGATTAATAATATCTAACAAGCGCTACAACCTTACCGAGAATCGTTACAGTATCTGTAATAATAGGCTCAAACTCATCGTTTTCGGGCTGTAAACGGAAATGACCGTTTTCTTTATAGAAGCGCTTAACCGTTGCTTCATCTTCAAGCAGAGCAACAACAATTTCGCCATTGGCAGCGTAAGGAGTTTTTTCGGCAATAACTATATCGCCGTTTAAAATACCTGCCCACAGCATACTTTCACCACGCACACGAAGCGCAAACAAGGGCTTATCCCTTGAAACTCTGCCTGTATATGGAATATACCCCTCAATTTCTTCAACGGCAAGTATAGGCTTACCTGCAGTAACTGTACCTAAAAGAGGAACGTGTGTAACATTTTCTGCCTGGCCTAAAATACGGATTGACCTTTTTAAAAGAGGGTCTCTTTCAATATAGCCTGCTTTTTCGAGGGCATCAAGGTTAGCCTGTACAGAAGATGTAGAACGCAAGCCTACTGCTGCACCTATTTCTCGCACTGATGGCGGAACACCATCCTGTGAACGCTCTACAAGAAACTCGTATATCCTTTTTTGGGTTTCATTAATAGGTTCCATAAAATCACCTTTCGAACAAATATTCTGTATCCAATACATATAATAACACATCTTTTCCAAAAAAGCAAACATTTGTTTGTGTTTTCTTGAAATTTTTTAAAAATTTGTCTGCAAATATTTGTTATTGCAAAATTCAGGTGCAATATGTATAATTAAATAAATATGTAATGAAAGGAGCATTAAGTATGTCCGAAAAGCGTTTTCGCCGTGCACCCGACTGGTTCAGGCTTGATAATGCAGGTATTCTTTTCCCCGGTCAAAACACCTCTAAATGGTCAAACATTTTTCGTTGCGCCGTAGAGCTAAAGGAAGATATAGACCCCGACATACTTAAGCAGGCTCTTGTAAATGTAATGCCCCGTTTCCCCGGCTTTAGTGTACGAATGAAAAAGGGGGTTTTTTGGTATTACCTTGAAAAAAACCCTCTACCTGCCCCATTTGTAAGGGAAGATATTCAAAACCCATGCTACAGGGTAAAGTTCAAAGAGGGCGACAGATTCCTTTTTAGAGTTTACTACCACGGTAAACGAATTGCAGTTGACCTTTTCCATGCAATTTCAGACGGCTACGGCAGTGCTAACTTCACCTTTACGCTTGTTGCAGAGTACCTTCGCTTAAAAGGGCACCAAATTCCTGCCGGTGGGTTTGTAAAGGATATAACAGAGGCTGTTCCTAAAGCAGAGCTTGAGGATGCATTCCATAAGCACGCCCACTCCACAGCAGGCCACGCCATTACAGGCAAAAGAGTTTACCATCCAAAAGGCACACCTGTACCGAAGCACTTTGTAAATATTACCACAGGAGTTATGAGCTTTGAGGAAATAAGAAGGCTTGCAAAAAGCAAAGGCGTTACCATAACAGAATTTTTTGCTGCTCTGCTTTTGGATATACATTGCCAAAAGCAGCTGCGCGAAAGCAAGCGCCAAAAAGAGGTTTCGGTGCAGATTCCTATTAACCTGAGAAACATTTACCCCACCGAAACAATGCGAAACTTTTCGGTATGCCTTCTTGTTAAGGTAAACCCTAATTTAGGCGAATACACCTTTGATGAGCTTTTGCAGCAGGTAGCTTTGCAGCTACGCCTTGAAAGAGACGAAAAAAAGCTTAACGCTATGATTTCACAGCACGTAAAGCTTGAAAAAAATCCGTTTTTAAAATATTTGCCCCTCCCTGTAAAAAATTTAGGACTTGGTGTTGCTACGGTGGTTGCAGCAGAAAAAACTGCCTCCTCATACCTTTCCAATTTAGGTCCCGTAAGCTTACCTGAGGAAATGCTACCTCTTGTTGAAAAGGTTATATTCACCCCCGGACCGGGTATACACCACGCTGCAAGGTGTGGCATTGCAACTATTGGTAACAACCTTGCATTCACCTTTGCAAATATTCTTGAGGAAGCAGATATTGAAAGAGAATTTTTCACCCGTCTTGTGAAAATGGGTGTACACATAAAAATAGAAAGTAATAGAGGTTAACATATATGTCATACTGTGTTAATTGTGGTGTGGAGCTTGATGCAACTGCCACAAAATGTGTGCTGTGCGATACGCCTGTATACCACCCACAAAAAAAAGTTGAACCCAACGCTGTTTCACCGTTTTCAGATATCCCCGAAATACCACAGAATATGAAAAAGAAATTTGTAGCACTTATTGTTTCATACATTTTTCTTATTCCGAATATTGTGTGCTTATTTATAAACCTTTTTACATCACCCGAAAACCTGTGGTTTATATATTTAGGCTCAACATCTCTGCTTGTATGGGTTGTGTTTGTTTTTCCCTTCCTGTCGAAAAAGCTGCACCCGTATATGATGTGGGCGTTTGATACGGTAGCTGTTGCTCTATACACATATGTATTCCAAAGCCAGAACTTTGGTGGCGAAAAGTGGTATTTCAGCATTGCTTTGCCTATTATACTAATTGTTTCTGCCTGCGTTTTAGCCTTTATTTATTGGGACAGAAGGCGTAAGCACCACTGGACCTCAAAGGTATTGCACATTTTTATTGACCTTGTAATAAGCCTTTCGGTTGCAAGCCTTTGCACATATTTAAACAACCACATTATTACTGCAGAGGTTTTCCTTGTGCTTGATGCCTGTTGCCTTGCACTTTTCTTTTTCTGGCTATATGCCAACAAAAGCAAAAAGGTCAGAGCCTGGCTTTCAAGAAATGTGTTTGTTTGATATGATTTTGCCCATATAAGAAAGCATAAAAACAGCTGTAACGAAATCGTTACAGCTGTTTTGTTATATTCTTTAGATTTGCTTTAATTTACCAAGGTTTTTAATAAGGTTTGGAACGCCCTTGAATATGATGCCGAGACCCTTGCACATTTTATCCTCATTGAGGATTACAAGGAGACCCTCTGCCATTGCAGGGCTGAAAAGACCAAAGCTCATTGAAATAAAGTTCTTGATAGGTGTTTGCAAAGCAATTGCACCTGCCATAGACTCTGTACCGAGAAGCTTTTGAAGGAGTCTTACAAGTCTGCCACCCCACTTACCGTCTGCAGAATCCTCAAGAGTGTTGAGGATTGTAAGAGGCTGACTCTTATCTCTTTGTGATGGTGGAAGCTCTTTGCCGTATATTGCAACAAACTCTTCATCCTTAACTGCTGTAATATTTGCACCGTAGTAGCATGGAGCAGTTGCTTTATAGTTCGGTACCTCTGCCTCAACTGTAGACTCAACGTAAACAGTTGCCCGGAGTTTTATATCACGGCTGGATGCACCAACAAGAAGCTTAAACTCGCCACTTTCAACGTGCCAATCGCCAAGGTTTACATTGTAGTAAGCAAATGCACGCTTATCGAGTTCAATTGAAACCTCTTTTTCCTCACCGGCTTTAAGGAATACCTTTTTGAAGCCACGGAGCTCTTTAACAGGACGGTAAATTGTGCTTTCAACATCGTTAACATAAAGCTGAACAACCTCAGCACCGTCAACAGCGCCTGTATTTTTAACCTTAAGTGTAACAGTGAGTGTATCTGTATCTTTAATTCTGTCTGCACTCACCTTAATATCGCTATACTCAAAGGTTGTGTAGGAAAGGCCGAAGCCGAATGGGAAGGCAACCTCTTTTTCAGCTGTATCGTAGTACTTATAACCAACATATATGCCCTCTCTGTATTCAACAGAAACAGATGTGCCCGGGAAGTAGTTATAGCTTGAGTTATCCTCAAGTGCTAATGGGTATGTTTCGCTAAGCTTACCACTTGGGTTAACATCACCAAAGAGAATATCGCAAACAGCGCTGCCACCTGCCTGGCCTGTAAGGAACATATTGAGAATTGCAGGCACGCTTCCTGCCCAAGGCATTTTAACTGATGCACCACCCGAAAGAACAACAACTGTATTCGGATTAGCCTTAAGCACCTCTTCAACAAGCTTATTGTGTACCGGTGGAATATCAATATGCTTTCTGTCGTTACCCTCTGTTTCGTACTCGTCTGTAAGGCCAACAAAAACAACTGCAACCTCTGCATTCTTAGCAGCAGCAACTGCCTCTGCAATAAGCTGGTCAGCATTTTTATTTTTGCCCTTAAGTGTGTAGCCCGGTGCAAACGTAAGGTCAACGCCTTTTTCAGTCATTGTATCTAATGCACTGTCAAGCTTAATTGGGTTAATAAGTGATGAGCCTGCACCTTGGTAACGAGGTGTACGAGCCATTTCACCAATAAGTGCAACCTTTGCATCCTTCTTAAGTGGAAGAAGGTTACCATCGTTTTTCATAAGAACCATACATTGTGATGCAATTTCACGAGCAAGGTTGTGGTGAGCATCGCTATCGTATGTATAGTCGCCTAAGCTTGCCTCTGCCTTTTTAATAAGTGTAAGGAGCTTATCTACTGCTTCATCAAGCACGCTTTCATCAAGCTCGCCACTCTTAACAGCTTCAACAATAAGGCGTGTGCCTTCGCCTGAGGATGTAGGCATTTCAAGCTCTTGACCTGCAAGAAGGCCGGGTACTCTCTGGTTTTCTGCACCCCAGTCTGTAACAACGATACCCTCAAAGCCCCAGGCCTTACGAAGCACGTCTGTAAGGAGCCACTTGTTTTCTGCAGCGTATGTACCGTTGAGCCTGTTGTATGAGTTCATTACAGTCCAAGGCTGTGCCTTTTTAACTGCAATTTCAAAAGGAAGAAGATATGTTTCACGAAGTGTTCTTTCGTCAACAACAGCATTCACTGTCATTCTGCGAGTTTCTTGGTTATTGGCAGCAAAGTGCTTAAGGGATGTACCAACGCCCTTTGACTGTACACCGTTAATAAATGCTGCAGCAATTTCACCTGCAAGGAGGCCATCCTCTGAGAAATACTCAAAGTTTCTGCCACAAAGTGGTGAACGCTTTATGTTTGTACCGGGACCTAAAAGAACAGATACCTTTTCTTTAAGGCTTTCCTCACCGAGAGCAACACCCATTCTGTAAATAAGTTCAGGGTCCCAAGAGCAAGCTGTTGCAGATGCTGTAGGGAAGCAAATTGCAGGCACACCCTTTAAAAGATTCTTTTCGCCCTTTGGTGTATCCTCAGGGTCGCCCTTTTTACGTATACCGTGAGGGCCGTCGTTAAGGTTAATGGCAGGAATACCAAGTCTTTCTATAGGTTGGCTTTGCCAGTAGCTAAGACCATCGCAAAGACTTGCTTTTTCTTCAAGAGTCATTTGTTTAATAAGGTCAGCGTATTTCATATCTTTCCTCCAAAATAAAAGATTTTTTACCAAATACTATAATATCACACAAAAAATACCATTTCAAGTTTTTTAGGTAATCAACTACTCTTTTTCGGTGATTTACAGTAAAAAGCGCCCTCTTTTTTGTTATTTCCTTTAATTGATTTCGAGAAATTCCTATGATAAAATTATTTTATAAATTTTTGGGAGGTAATCCTATGCTTTATAAAAAGAACACATCGGCAGCTCTTTCTGCAGATTTATTCAAAAATCCTACTGCTGAATACAGGGGCACACCCTTTTGGGCGTGGAATAATTTTCTTACAAAAGAAGAGCTTTGCCGTCAAATAGATATCTTTAAGGAAATGGGGCTTGGTGGCTTCCATATGCACGTAAGAACAGGCCTAAAAAACCCTTACCTTGATGATGCCTATATGGAGCTTATTAAAAATTGTGTTGACAAAGCAAGGGCCGAGGATATGCTTGCCTGGCTATACGACGAGGACAGGTGGCCTTCAGGTGCAGCAGGCGGACTTGTTACAAAGGACGAGCAATTCCGTTCAAGAAGCCTTATTTT
>JAZSGB010000025.1:0-3612 GCA_045532505.1 Acutalibacteraceae bacterium
ATACCTTCTGTGGCAAAATTGCTTCAGGTGGTGGTAGAATGGTTGTTACAATGGACCGTTACCAGGCTAACTGGAATATGGTTAAGGTTGGCTGGGATACTCACGTTAAGGGTATCGGCAGACAGTTCAGCTCAGCTAAAGAAGCTATTGAAACATACCGTGCTGAAAACGACGGTATGATTGACCAGGACCTTCTTCCATTCGTTATTGCAGAAAACGGTGAGCCTGTTGGTACAATTGTTGATGGCGACAGCGTTGTTCTTTTCAACTTCCGTGGCGACCGTGCAATCGAAATCTCAATGGCTTTCGATAACGATGAGTTCACATATTTTGACAGAGGTGCAAAGCTTGATGTTTGCTATGCAGGTATGCTTCAGTACGATGGCGACCTTAAGCTTCCTGAACGCTTCCTCGTTAACCCACCTGAAATTAAAGATACTCTTTCAGAGCTTCTTGTTTCAAAGGGTATGAATCAGTTTGCAGTTTCCGAAACACAGAAGTACGGCCACGTAACATATTTCTGGAACGGTAACAAGAGCGACAAGTTCTCCGAAGAGCTTGAAACCTTTATGGAAATTCCATCAGATAAGGTTTCCTTCGATGAAAGACCTTGGATGAAATCTGCTGAGGTTACAGATGCAGTTATTGAGGCTATGGAAAGTGGCAAATATGACTTTATCCGTTGCAACTATCCTAACGGCGATATGGTAGGCCACACAGGTAACCTTGATGCAACAATTACAGCAGTTGAGGCTGTTGACCTTGGTCTTGCAAGAGTTCTCAAGGTAGCAGATAAAATGGGCGTAACAGTTCTTATTACAGCAGACCATGGTAATGCCGCTGAAATGCTCGAAAAGAACAAGAAGGGTGAAATTGCTGTAAGAACAGCTCACTCCCTTAACGAGGTTCCGTTTATCATCTACAGCAAAAATGCTTATGAGGTTAAGGAAGGCTCTTTCGGACTTGCAAACGTTGCTCCAACAGTTGCAAAGATTTTTGGTATTGAACCATTTGCATCCTGGGAAGAAGCAGTTATTAAATAATAAAAACTAACGGCTCATCATTAAAAAGATGAGCCGCTTTTATAAACACAAAATTCTGTGTTGTGATTTTCCCTTGAAAGTGATATAATTAAAGTGAAAACAGGTGTGGTTAAGAGAAAACAATCATATGACTATGTGCTATTTAACTTTGTTGTTTGGGTGATAAAAGATGAAAAAAAGCAAAACGATCTTGTGTGTACTGTTATTCTTTGTTATATTGATTTCTATAGCCCTTGTTTCTTTTGGAGTGAGAAACGCACAAAAGAAGGAATTATTAAAAACTCCGATACATTATGGAATATACACTGTATATCCTTCTTGCTATAAAGATGGTAATGAAACATATGTTACGTTTTCTGTGAAAAACAAGAATGGGGAAACTGTTATTCGCGAAGGGAATAAGTGGTTGCTAAGAGATTTTTACGAATTTGATTTTGGTCCTGACCCGGAAACATATCCGACTGTTATCGTGGTTTCTCGTGATAAAGAAACATTGTTCGGCAAACAGGGGACAGTGTTCCACATAAATGAGTTTTCAGATAATGGCAAATGAGATTTATACAAAAAGTTGCGAAAAATGGATTTGTTTTCGCAACTTTTTGATTTTTATTTTTTTATAAGCTTGTATTTTCCGCTTTTTAGTATTCTTATTAAATCCTCGTTTGATTTAATAGGCTCCTCGGTGATTATACCACCAAGCCCGACTCCGGTTGCTCTGTGGCAGTCGCTGCCACTCGTTTTTATTGGTGTACCGATTTCCTCTGCCCATTTTAGAGAGCTTTCGTTTGCTTCGGCAGATGCCTTTCCGTTAAAAACCTCAACTCCGTCAAGGTGTTTAGGGTCTGCTCTTGTAATCATTTTTCTGAAAGGGTGTGCCTGTATGAAAAGGCAGCCTCTTTCCCTGAATAACTGACTTGCTTTTTTAATATATGTTTTCAGTAAAAAGGGGAGCTCGTAAAGCATTTCCTCCGTTACACCGTATATGAGGTAATCGTTTACTGTTGCATAAAATCTAAGCTCAACGCCTAAAAGCACAGTAAAATCCTCTGTTTCATATTGCTTTGCTTCTCTGTAGGCTCTGAGGTAATGGTCCATAGCCTTTTTCTTGTTGAACAGCTCGCTTATGTGAAAGGTCATAGGTGAGTAGTGGTCTGTAAGCACAATTCCCGAGTAACCTGCTTTTTTGTATTCCTCTATAAGCTCTTTTACAGGTATTGCTGCACATACGCTTACTTCCTTTGCGTGTGCGTGTAGCTCGTATTTGTATTCCATACTTTCACCTCTGTTTTCAAAATCAACTGCCATATTATACTATCTAATTTAAATTAAATCAATTATTATCTTGAAATTCTTTGTAAAATAATATATTCTATATGCATAGTTGTATTTTATGAAGGAGTGTGTTATATGAATTTCTTTCAAATAATTATGTCATTGCTTATGTCTATATGTATGGTGCTTACAGGTGTGCTCGATAAAGGCACCCCTCAGCATTCTGCTAATGTTGAGCTTGTTAACGAGCATAAGCTTGTTTTTACAGATGCAATGTATTCAGGTCAGGGCATCACTACAGACGGTGAATATTTCTATACTTCAGGCTCCCTTACTGCATTTGGTATGGCAGGTCTT
This sequence comes from Acutalibacteraceae bacterium, assembly GCA_045532505.1. GTDB lineage: Bacteria > Bacillota > Clostridia > Oscillospirales > Acutalibacteraceae > DTU089. The sequence continues at coordinate 2,673 of JAZSGB010000025.1, forward strand.
ATGAAGTGGAATGCGAAAACTATGGAATGTGTTGCAGAAAATACTGATGCTATCCCTGCAGATTACAAAGAGTTTTATGGTTGCGACCACATAGGTGGTATAAGCTACTACAACGGCAAAATCTATGCTGCAGTTGAAAACGAGGCAGAGGACTTTCCTCTTGTTATTACCTACGATTGCGAAACTCTTGAGCTTGTAGAGATTTTTGTTATTGAACCCGATAATCTTCCCGACGGTATTCCGTGGTGTGCTGTGGATGCTCAAAACGGCTACCTTTACTGCTCACCCTTCAGCGATGTTGAGCATATTCTTGCTTTCGATTTAGAAACAATGGAGTTTTCTCACTTTATAGAGCTTTCTCGCACAGTTACCCGTATACAGGGTGGCGAGGTTTATAACGGTATCCTTTACCTTTCCTACGATGCAGAGGGCAGCAATACAGACTACATATTAACAGTAGATATTGCTACAGGTGAGGTTGAAACACTTTGCTCAAGAACGGTGCCGTCTTTAGCAGGTAACGAGGCAGAGGGCGTAACAGTTTTCCCAATGGATGACGGTAGCCTTATTCACGTGCTTGACTACGATAAAACAGTAGGTGTTTATTTAAGAAGCTACTCTGTACAAGAATAAAAAAATAAAAAGGAGTATCCAACGTTTCGTTGGATACTCCTTTTGTACTAAATGCTAAATTATTAAACGTTAAATCTGAAAAGAACAATATCTCCGTCCTGCATTACGTATTCCTTACCCTCAGAAGTCGGAGGCCAAGCGGTCTTAGGAAGAAATACTCAGGAACAACTCCTTGGCTCACAGAACGACATGGCTACGATCCGACTTACGTTTCGTTGGATACTCCTTTTGTACTAAATGCTAAATTATTAAACGTTAAATCTGAAAAGAACAATATCTCCGTCCTGCATTACGTATTCCTTACCCT
>JAZSGB010000069.1:0-4553 GCA_045532505.1 Acutalibacteraceae bacterium
GTTCCATCTTCTTGTTTAAACGGCAAAAAATATGCAGTAAGTCTATAATAGTTGATATTCTGTAATATAAATTGTGCTCTTGCTTCATTTTTTACAACACAATTTCTACTTTTTATTTTCTCCAATTGTTCTTGAAAAGAATAAGGTTTTTTTACATCCATATAAACGCTCCTAAAAAAACAGCCGCCACTGGGACACATCGTTGAGAGGTGCGGGCGGTCTTATCAATATCATTATATGCATATTTGTATCAAAAAGTCAATAACTTTTTGCAATGTTTTTGGTGTTGGAATGATAATCAAAAAAAATACATTTCTACATACAAGTCATTTTTCTGCCTATATTCCATCGTTTCCCCACATCCCATCTCTCACATAGAAAATGCTATAAAATACAAGGAAAAAGTGCAAATTTTCGCTTGAAATTCGGGCATTTTTAGGGAATTGGTTTTGGGATTTTGAGGGGTTATGAGAATATTTATTTTGCTTTTCGGCAGGACTTTGTTTCTTGAAAGAAATCATTGATTTTTCGGGTTTTGTGAGTTTTCCAGCCCTTCAAGTCCCGTCTCTCGCACCAAAAAAGAGCTTCGCAATAGCGAGGCTCTTTTTTTATCCAATCCGAAGGATTGGTATGTAATCGCCACAAGGCGAATGTAATCACCCGAAGGGTGTATGTAACCACGCGTGAGCGTGTATCTTTGCAATCCTTCGCATTGATTACATACCGAAACAAGTTTCAGATTACATTCACTGCTTTGCAGTGGTTACATACGCAACTAAAGTTGCGATTTCATACAAGGCTATGCAGATATTGAAAGAGAGGCAAAAAAGCAAGGGCGAGATGATGTTTTGGAGAAAATATCAAACGCCAGAGAAGCTAATGCTCCAGCAGCATTTGCACTTCTTTATGGTTAATTATTTTTTTGCATCTCAAAAGCATCTTCCACCAAAACCATTGTATATGCACTCACAAAATGCTATAATATGCTAAACAAAATATACACGGCTAATCAGCAAAGGGGGAACGGTATGCGAACTATTAAGGGTATACTTGCTTTTTTTGAGGTTATTCTTTACATAACAGGTATTTTTTCTGTAGATACTACCATAAATTACGGTGGGAATGATTATATACCTGTAGAGGTTACAGCGCCTATGGCTATTGTTGAAAACGGTGTAACGAATTTTGTAATAGTAACAGAAAATGAGCCTGACGAAACTATAAATACAGCTGTTAAGGAGCTAAAGGATTATATTAAAAAAATTAGTGGAGCACAAATTGAGGCCGTTACCGAAAGCAGCTACACACCAACACAAAAGGCAATTGTAATAGGTAAAACCGATTTAGAAAAGGGCGTTGTAAAGGTTGACAGAGAAGCCCTTGCTGATGATGGCTTTATGCTGTACTCAAACGGTGAGCGCCTGTATATTGCAGGTAAAGATAGCCGAGGTACCCTTTACGGAGTATATACCTTCCTTGAGGAATACCTTGGCGTACGTTGGTTTACCCCAACACTTGAGGTTGTGCCCGAAAGTAAGGATATTGTAGTAGACGGTAATATTAACCGTGTTGTTGAGCCATCCTTTTCTATACGCCGTAACGACAGCATAGGCACTACCGATGCCTACAGGGCAAGAACAAAAATGAACGTTTCCTTCTGGAATGAGGCAACAGAGTATGGTGGTGCGCTCACATATGTTATGTGGGATGTTACCTTGGATAAATTAGTACCCGATGAGCTTATAGAGGAGCACCCCGAGTACTTTGCAACTACAGCAGAGGGCACAAAAACAAGGGACCACGTGTGCCTTTCTAACCCTGAGGTTTTAAAGGTTGCCGTAGAAAATGCCAGGAAGGCAATACTTGAGTGTACTACAGGGGCAAAATATATTCATATAGGGCAAAAGGATAACACAAATTACTGCCGTTGTGCTACCTGTGAGGAGCTTTACGAAAGGTATGGTAGCGTAAGTGCGCCCACAATACTTTTTACAAATGCTTTTGCAGATGCCTTGGATGACGAATTCCCGGATTTTATGTTTACATTTTACGCCTATAACGAAACAGACCGTCCACCAACGGATATGACCCTTATGTGCAACAGCAACGTAGCCCCCGTGCTTTGTGGTTTGCACAAGGCCTGCCGCAGCCACCCGTTAACAGAGTGTGGTGCGCAGGATGGTAACGAAACCTTTGATAACCTTTTTGCAGAAAACGAGCCGACTATTTCACAGGATTTTGCAAACTGGGTAAAGGTGGCAGATACAACCTACATATACGATTACACAATTAATTTTATAAACACAGCCCAGTTTTTCTCTAATTTTGAAACTATGCAGCCTACAATGAAGTATATGCACGATATTGGTATAACAGGCTACATTTACAACTGTGGTGATACACATATTGCAGCCTTTAACGAGCTGAGAAATTACCTTTTGTGTAAATTACAGTGGGATGTTAATTGCGATGTGGAATACCATATGATGGACTTCATAAAGGCATACTACGGTGAGGCTGCAGCACCCTATATAAAGCAGATTATAGATATACAAACAGCCCAGACTAAAGCATCTGCCCACGCCTTTGATTTTGACTGGCACTACCAGGCCGGCTTTTACCCCTTGGGTATGGTTGCAGACCTTAACGACCTTTGGGAAAGTGCACTAACCTCAGATATTACAGAGGAGCAGCTTTTTAATGTAGAAACTGCAAATTTAAGCTGGGAGTATTATAAGGCAAATCAATTTTTAAGCGCATATACAATATTCAACCCATTCCGTAAAGCAAAAATCGAAGAGCTTTACGATTCAATGCTTGCCCACGGCATAACCGAGGTTTCATCCTTTAAGGAAATACCACCAAAGGAAGAAATTGACTTTAAAAAGCGCCCATATAATTGGGGATAAAAACAAGGCAGTCAAAAGACTGCCTTGTTTTTTAAAATACTTATTAGTCTATTTTCTCTTTTTTAAATACATCTGCAACCTCGGTGATTGTGATATAGGCGTGTGGGTCGGTTTCGTGCACTATTTCACGCAGCTTCGAAACCTGAAATCTGTTTACAACAAAGTAAACCAAGGTTTTTGGCTTGTTAGAATAGCCTCCTACAACCTCTATTTTGGTAGAGCCTGTTTCAAAGTAATAGGAGAGCATTGCACAAACATCCTCAGGCATAGTTGTAATAATCATTGCGCACTTTGCTCGGTCAAAGCCCTCTACAATAAAGTCTACGGTTTTAAGGGCTGCCATATATGCCACAATAGAGTATAGGGGCAAAATCCAGCTTTTTAATACAAGCCCACAAACAATATACAAAAGAACGTTGTATGCCATAACAAAGGTGCCGACTGTTACATTTAGCTTTTTTGCAAATATTACAGCCATAACCTCAATACCGTCCATAGCACCACCAAAGCGTATTGCCATACCACTGCCTACGCCCGAAATCATACCACCAAAAAGGGCGCACAGCAGTAAATCCTGCCCTGCAAGTGGTGAGGCAAGGCTTACATCTATAGGTAAAACATCGGTTATAAGGTAAGCTGAAAGGGAATATATAAACACCGTGTAAACGGCATAAACAGTAAAGTGAACACCCTGCTTTTTTGTTCCGTATATAAAAAGAGGAATATTTAATATTAAAAGAAAAACGGAGAGAGTAAGCTGTGGTGGAGTAACCTCTGCAAGCAGCATAGATGTGCCGGAAATGCCACTATCGTATAAATTAACAGGGTTTAAAAACACAGTAACGCCAAAAGCATTTATAATACCTGCTACAGTAAGCAGAAAAAAATTTTTAATTTTAAATTTTCTGATGTGGTGTATTATTCTATCTCTGCGAGAGTTGTTCATTTTTCATCTCCAATAATTTCTATAATTTTATTTACGCACTCCTCAGGGGTAGTGTTTTCGCTGTCTATGGTGCAGTCTGCATATTTTTCGTAAAGGGCGCATCTTTCGGTGTAAAGCTCTTCTATTGTAGTGCCATCCTTCATTGCAATGCCACGGGTGGAAATATTTTTAATTCGCTTTTTAATTTCTGTGGGAGAGAGCTTAAGGTATATAACCCTGCCATCTTTTTTTAGGTTTTGCATACCCTTGTTGCAGTAAACTGCACTGCCACCTGTTGCTACAACTGAGTTTTGGCAGCTAAGCTCGGAAAGTACAGAGTTTTCTTTTTCTGTAAAGCCCTCAAGCCCATCCTTTTTAATAATATTGCAAAGACTCATTTGGTATTTGTTTTGTATTATCAAATCGGTATCCACAAAATCACATAGCATACTTTTTGCAAGTAAAACACCTACCGTGCTTTTGCCGCAGCCGGGCATACCAATTAAAATTATATTCATAACCTGCTCCAAAAAATGTTGTTTTTTGTTTTGATTATAGCATAAATTTACGCTGATGGCAAACGGGTGTTAGTCGCAGGAGCTTCACTAAAATGCAAAATGCAAAATGCAAAATTAAAAATTAAAAATTTCGGAACTGCGTTGCAATTGTAAAGCTTCGCAGAATAGCTGTTAGCAGGTAGCAATTTTTATTTTACAAAT
>JAZSGB010000048.1:0-6333 GCA_045532505.1 Acutalibacteraceae bacterium
TAGGGGATAGGAAAAAAAGATGCAGAACGGACAAACTGAGCAAAATCAAGACTTCAGACTTGATTTTGCTTGCCCGAAGGCGTACAAGGGTACGTCGAGTGGCGAAGTTTGTTCGTAGTATAAAACATAATTTTTTCATCATTTTATATTTAATGTATTTTTAAAGGATTCTATAGGCTTTATTAAACCTACAGAACCCCTTGCTATATCCGGTTTTATACGGTCTGCGCTTTTTTGCTTCCCTTTTTAGCATATCTCAAAAAAATTGTATTTAATAACCTTTTCAATATCACAAACTGATATTTCAATTTGCAGTCCTATTTTTCCTGCACTAAAAAATATTTTATCAAAGCCTTGTGCAGAAGCATCTATAATTGTTGTAAAAGACTTTTTCATACCCACAGGCGAACAGCCACCGTGAATATAGCCTGTAAGACCCAATAAATCCTTAGACTTAATCATTTCAATAAACTTTTCACCAACTGCCAAGGCGCCCTTCTTCAAATCAAGCTCCTTGCAAACAGGCACAAGAAAAACATAGTGCTGTCCGGACTTGCCAACTGTTACAAGGGTTTTAAACACCTGTGCAGAGTTTTCACCCAAAGCTGCTGCTACATCTTCACCTGCAATTGCACCCGATTGTGTATAATCGTGAACACTATACTGCACCTTCTTTTGGTCAAGCAACCTCATTGCATTTGTTTTTTCTGCTTTAGTTCCCATTTTCTTCACTTCCGTAAATCAATAAATCTGTATTTTCTTCGCTGTATTCTATCTGCTTTGACCACCTTTTAAGGTTGTTGACACGGTCTATATTATCTAATTTGTTTGTTTCGTAAAAGGTTTTCATATCACTTAGCATTACAAACCTTAAGCTTTCAATACAAAAGCATACTCTTTCTGCTATGCATTTATCAAAAACACCTTTTATTAAATGGCGATAAAGCATATACGCCAAAATTTTAGCATAAAGAAAATTGTTGCAGGCTGATGAATAAAAGGCTTCTTCAGCTTTCAGTACATCATCAAGCTTTTCATTTAAATCATTTATGTATTCGGTCCATACACCGTCAACCGGCTCTGTTTGCAGATATAATTCTACAAGAGCTTTATCATTTTTCAACCTACAGCTTTCACCTGTAAAGCTCTCGGTTTTTTCTAATATTTTAACTAACCTTTCTTCAAAGCTTAATACTTTATTCGATAAAATTTCAAAAAAATCATCCCTTAACCCTGCAATAAAAATATAAAAGTCCGACTCGTATACATCTTCTTTGCTGTTAAGCTCTATTTTTTCTCCGTCATTGCTTTCTTCAAGTGTAAACATCTGGTCATTCTCTAATAAAAGCCTGCAAACCTCTTCACAGCAAAGACCTAAACCACACTCGGTAACACCCGGAAACCACTCGTAAAATCGAGGATGCTCCCTACAGATTTCACAAAGGCTTTCTTCGCCACAATTTATAATAATATCGCAAAGATTATTTTCGTTAAGAAATGCACATCTTTCGTTTTTGCAAAGCTTAAAGCAGGTGCTTCCATCTGCAGATTTCACAAGATTTGCTCTTAATCGCTCTGCAAAATCACCCGTTATTTGCTCATAAGAGTACAAGGTGCTTTCATCAACATCAATTTCCCAACCTATACAGCAATTATCTGTACAGTCAGCTGCTATACACTTAAATCTGTTGTAAAACGAAGGCTTTATATAAATCATTATACAATCTCCTTTACAACAATTTTACCGTTCCTGTAAACAAATTTAACATTTTGCCCCTTATACTTAAAGCCGTAAACTCTGTTTTCATCAGTTTGATATTGTGGGCGTGGGTCATAAGAAAGAATTTCTGCAATATCATCCTTCCAAGGACTTTCTATGCTTTCCTCAAAAACAACCTCAATAACATCGTCCTTGAAATTATCAGAAAATCCACCCTTTGCATCAGGTATAGAATCCACATACGGAAGGTACGGCTTAATATCAAATATAGGTGTACCGTCTTTTAAATCGGCACCACAAACAATAAGGGTTAAAGTACCGTCATCGTCCTCAAAAACTCTATCAAGTTCAACACAAGAAAGACCTAAGCTATTAGGTCTGTATGGTGAACGGGTGGCAAAAACACCTACTCTTTTATTGCCACCAAGCTTTGGTGGCCTAACGGTAGCAGACCACTCCCCCACATTTTCCGAAAAACCCCATATAAGCCACAAATGAGAATACTGCTCAATATTCCTAAGCATATTTTCATCTTGATACTTTTTATAAAAAATTATTTCAGATATTATCTTGTTAGCCAAGCCACTTTGCCTTGGTATACCAAACTTTTCATTGTAACCATTTTTTATATAAGCTACAGGCTCTATAACAAAATTCGAAGCGTTATCCATAACAAAAACCACCCTTTGCGTGTAAATAAATTTATAACACAAAAGATGGCTTTCGTCAATTTTAAATTTTAAAGGTTAATATAGCACCACCCATATTATCAAACGATACTACAGCTTTTTCAAATTCCGTTGGCACTTCTACCTCTGCAGAGTCTGTTCTTATAATTATATAATCCTCATATGAATACCATTTATTATTTTTAAATAAAGAAACATAACCCTCAAAGCTTATGTAGCTTTCGTTAATAATTTTGGAATGAGGGTAGCCAACATACCTTAAATGCCACGGTTCAAAAGTAATTCCTGTTTTAGCTTTAGCAAATGCAGGGTACCTTATAATAAAACCGTAATCACCACATTTTTTGTTTATAAACTGTCCTTCCTCGCTATCAATAAAGCTTTCACCGGAAAAGCCTTCAACAAAAACATCTACAGCAAGTCCTGTTTGATGCTCACTGCAGCCTGGCTCTTGCGCAGTATTGCCCTCTTCGTTTTTGATTCGTATTTGGTCCTCTTGTGTTCTGTAAGCACTTGAAATATACAGCGTTTTGTCAAATTGCTGTAAAATATCATCACTTAAATTATACCAGGAATTTTCAATACAACTATTAACGCTTACCTTTCTTTCTTCAAGAAAAACCGTGTCGGCTTCATAGCTTTGCGACAAAGGGTACTTTTTATTAACAAGCATTAATGAATCATCTAAATATACATTCTCTAAGTCCAAAAGCTCCATAAGATTTATTGAGGTTGAATTTATAGTATCAATTTCCTCCACCTTGCTTATTTCGTTTGTAGTAATTCTTAAAAAAGTATTCTTAATTATAAAATCAGCTTTAGTATTTAATAACATTACAACCGATATAGATACTATAACCAAAACAATCAGAATCAGTATTTTTATAATTTTCTTATTCATAAAATTTCCCCTTTGCTTAAAAGCCATTACAGGTTATGTTATACCACCTTAAAGCAAAAAAAGAATTAAATAAAAATAAAGAAAAAATAACACTCCCCGAGAAACTCGGGGAGTAAATTGTTAAAGCTTAAATTACTTAAGTTCAACCTTTGCGCCAGCTTCTTCAAGCTTAGCCTTTGCAGCTTCAGCATCATCCTTAGAAGCAGCTTCCTTGATTGTTGCAGGAGCACCGTCAACCTTTGCCTTTGCTTCAGCAAGGCCAAGACCTGTAAGCTCACGAACAACCTTGATAACAGCGATCTTGTTTGCACCAACTTCAGCAAGTACAACGTCGAACTCTGTCTTCTCTTCAACAGCAGCAGCGCCACCGTCTACAGGAGCAGCAACAGCAACAGCTGCAGCTGCAGATACACCAAATTCTTCTTCTACAGCCTTAACAAGCTCTGAGAGCTCGAGAACTGTAAGTGTTTTTAAAGTTTCGATAATAGCAGTAATCTTTTCAGATGCCATTTTATTTTCCTCCATTTATTACCTTAATTTAGGTTTAATTTTTTTCAGCAGTAATTATTCAGCAGCTGCTTCTGCTGTTTCACCGTTTTTATCAACGATAGCCTGTACTCCACGTGCAAAAGCAGCGATAGGAGCCTGGAATACGCTGCAAACAGTAGCAAGCAATACCTCTCTTGAAGGAAGCTTTGCGAGACTGTCGATTTTCTCGAGGCTGATAACTTCATCATCGAGGAAACCGCTCTTAACCTTGAAATTGTCGTGTGTTGAAGCAAACTTGCAAAGAATTCTTGCAGCTGCAACATAGTCATCAGTAGATGTAGCAATAGCAGTTGTACCTTCGAGGCACTCACCGAGACCCTCAAGACTTGTACCCTTGATAGCAAGCTCGATCATTGTGTTCTTTGTAACTGTGTAAGTAACACCAGCTTCACGAAGCTCTTTACGAAGAACTGTATCGTCTGCAACGTTGATACCCTTGTAGTCAACGATAACACCTGCACATGCACCCTGAAGTCTTTCTGCGATAGCAGCAACCTCAGCTTTTTTTGCTTCTAAAATCTTTTCGCTTGGCAAATAAATTCACCTCCGTAACATTATTTTGCCAAATTTAAATGCCCTCCCGCAATGACGAGGGAGGGCATAATTACTCATAGTTATAGTAAGAACTTTATAAGTAAATAAGCACATTCCTCGGCAGGCGGTATAGACCATTACACAAAATTTGTACCTGCTGTCTTTAGAACAGCACAAGTAGTTTAACACATCACAACTGATATGTCAAGCATTTTTTATTCAGCTACAGGACCTGTAAGCTTTGCAGCGTTTACACGGATACCGGGGCCCATTGTAGTAGCAACTACGCATGAACGGATGTAGGTACCCTTTGTTGCTGCAGGCTTTGCCTTAATAACTGCATTAAGGAGAGCCATTGCATTTTCTGTAAGCTTTTCGCTACCGAAAGATGCTTTACCGATTGGGCAGTGGATGATGTTTGTTTTGTCAAGACGGTACTCAATCTTACCTGCCTTAGCTTCTTCAACAGCCTTAGCAGCATCAGGTGTAACAGTACCGGCCTTTGGTGAAGGCATAAGACCTCTTGGACCAAGAACCTTACCGAGACGACCAACAACGCCCATCATATCAGGTGTTGCGATACATACATCAAAATCCATAAAGCCACCCTGAATCTTTTCAAGAAGATCCATATCGCCAACGAAATCTGCGCCGGCAGCTTCTGCAGCCTTAGCAGCATCGCCCTTTGCGAAAACAGCTACACGAACTTTTTTACCTGTTCCGTTTGGAAGAACAACAGCGCCTCTAACCTGCTGGTCAGCATGACGAGAGTCAACACCAAGACGGATGTGAAGCTCAACAGTTTCGTCGAACTTAGCGCTTGCAGTCTTTGTTGCAAGCTCGAGAGCCTCTGCAACCTCGTAGAGTTTTGCTTTATCTACGAGCTTTGTGCTCTCAACATATTTTTTACCATGTTTCATAATTCTTTTCCTCCCAATAGAGTGGTTAAATCGGATTTACCTCCCACCCGGGAGCATTAATCTACAACAGTAACGCCCATGCTACGTGCTGTACCTGCTACCATTGAGATAGCAGCTTCAATTGAAGCAGCATTAAGGTCAGGCATTTTCTGCTCTGCGATTTTTCTTACTTGCTCACCGGTAATTGTTGCAACCTTAGTTTTATTTGGAACACCTGAACCGCTTTCGATACCGCAAGCCTTCTTAATAAGAACAGCTGCCGGTGGAGTCTTTGTGATAAATGTGAAAGAACGGTCGGCATATACAGTGATAACTACAGGAATAATGAGACCCATATCATTCTTTGTGCGTTCATTAAATTCCTTTGTAAATGCCATGATGTTTACACCATGCTGACCTAATGCAGGACCAACCGGTGGTGCTGGGGTTGCTTTACCAGCGGGAATCTGTAGTTTAATGTAACCTACAACCTTTTGAGCCATGTTTTGCACCTCCAAAATTCGTGGTATGGCGGAATAAGAAGCTCGTCTTACTCCTCCCACACGCGACACTTTATGTCGCATATAATCGCGGCTATACCGCTAATTACCAAATATTACTTTGCAATCAGTCGATTGCTTTCTTTACCTGATTGAGCGGAAGCTCAACAGGTGCTTCTTTACCCATGAATGAAACGATAACGCGTACAACGCCATTAGCTGTATCAATAGTCTCAACAACACCGGCACTGCCTTCCATAAGACCCTCGGTGATTGTAACAAGGTCGCCGACCTCGTAAGAAACCTCTGTAACAGTAGCGCCTGAACCGTTTGCACCGTCTGCGATACCTTCGAGACCTAACTTGCGAACCTCTTCCGCACTGAGGGGAACGGGTTTGCCGTCAGGACCTACGAAGCCTGTAACGCCACTTGTGTAACGGATTGCATGCCAGGTTTCATCGGGAACTTTGAGAACATTCTCTTTGTCGCTGTATTCAACTGCAAGCTTTACAACAACATATGTGGGTAATATCTTTCTCTC
>JAZSGB010000042.1:0-6258 GCA_045532505.1 Acutalibacteraceae bacterium
TCCTCTTCCTGTTTTTTACGGAGAGCCTCTGCCTCAGCCTTTGCTAATGCTCTTTCGTGGTTTACTTTTGAAATTTCATACTGAGCATCTATATCATCAAAGTGGCTGTAGTTTGCCTTTTGGTTGAGAAGCTTTTGTGCATCAAGGAAGGGCTTTGCAGCTCTTGCAAAGGTTGCCTGCTTCTCTGTTTCTGCCTTTTCTGCCTTGCGAGTTTCAGCAAGCTCTGCGCGAAGGCTTTTGATTTTTCCGTTAATCTCATCAACCTTACGGGCATTCTTTTCAGTAGGATATTTGGAAAATTCCTTTTTAGCCTGCTTAAGTGAAACATAAAGCCCTTTAAGCTTTGCCTCAAGCATATCTTCTTTATCAAAGATTTTTTGAAGCTCTGAATATTTTGGCTGAACAAATTCACTAATATCTTTAAAATGCTTTGCAATTGTCTTGCAAGCAGAGATTTTTTCCCTTGCAATTTCAATAGCTGCAGCGCGAACGGCCTTGCGCTCAGGAGTATCCTTTGCCATAGCCTTTGCCTCTGCAAGCTCCTGCTGGGCCTCGGGGAGTGTAAGGTTAAATAAACCACTAAGCCCTGCAGCAACAATTTTTTCGCTCTGCTCTACACGGAAAATAAATTCAGGTGTTTCAAACTTTTCAAGCTCTTCGCATACAAACTTGGCAATTTCAATTTCCTCGTTATGCTCAACTGCTTTAAGATATGCTTGCTTTGCGTTTTTACGCTCTGCTTTATCTTTAATCTTTTTATAACCCTTTTTGTCTGCTGTAACAGGTGAAGCATTGCGCATTTCACGAGCCTTACGGATAATATCAACAGCTTCAACAAGGTTACCATCGTTAAGAACACCGTTACCAAAGTCCTCAAACATGGCTCTTATTCTGAGAACACGAACGATTGATTTTTGCTTTCTTTCGTTGAGGTCATACCAGAAGAACGGAATTACGTTCATTAAAGCGCCGAAAGCAGCCAAAACAATTAATACATCAACAAGGCTTAAAAGAATGTCAAAATCGTAAAGAGCTGAATAGGCGTTAGAGTAGTTATCTTGTCCTTGGGCTAACTGTTCCTCAAGAATTTTTCCAACTGTTGTAAATTTATCTTTACCTAAGTTTACAACACGGTTAAGAATTTCGGGGTTAGAGGTAACGATTCTTGCGTTTTCTTCGGTAATACCCTTTTGCTTGTAAATAAAGGGGAGAACAGAAGAGGTCGCCAGCGCTAATACAGTACCTATAGTATTTACTGCAGAGAACATACCGTCTATACGTTCGCCGGTTTTGTATTGCTGGTAGTCGCGAATATCTGCTTGGATAGACGGATTAAGTATATGAGCAAAAGAGCCCATAAGAGCGTTAAGCCACAAGCAAGACATTATGAGAAGGATAGTAACATTGTATGTAATCTCGTCGGTGAAAAGGAGCATAGCGAGAATAAAAACAATGTTAAACAGGTTTGTTACAACGAGAACAGATTTTTTACCCCATTTGCGTATGCAGAAAGGTGCTGCAAGCATACCCCAGAGAGATGCGTTTCCGTAAAGAGTCTGTATTAATCCAAAGGTTGTTCCCGAACAGGCTCCACCGTAATCGTAAAGCCATCTCATTATGTTACCGTAGGAGCTTTCAAGGAATCCTATCCAACCGGCAAGGGAAATAATCCAAAAATATTTGTTTTTAGCTACGGCTTTTAAAGCGTCTGTAAACCTTATCTGAATAACGTGGGTTTTAGCCTGAACAATTTTTTCCTCGGTATGCTTATATACTATAATGCAAAGAAGGATACCTAATATTGCAAGAATTGGGTAAAGCAATCTGTAAACACGAATATCCGTAGAGTTGGATTTGAATAAATGCTGAGCAATAAGAGGTGTGAAAAGATTTACAACCGTTGGAGCGAAGGAGTAAACAATGCTCTTAACGGAAGCAACGTCGGCTCTTTCTTGTGAGTTCGGGGAAAGAACATGAATAAGATTCTCGTATCCATCGTAGAAGAAGTAGTAGAAGAAATGAAGAAAGAGATTGAGAACCATAATTATAGCACATTTTGCAATATATGCTAATGACTTACCTAAAATTACAGCATCCCCAAAAATGGTATTTAAAATGTTATATGGGAACCATACCATAACCACGCAAATTATAGCGGCAGGTATGGCCATGCTTACTATGTATGGGCGATATTTACCTGCTTTATTACGCGTGTTATCAATAATATTTGCTCGTATAGCTGTAAGAGGTATATTGGCAACAACGGCAATAACGTACATTATGTACATATCCATAGGCGCAATACCTAAAACGCTGGAAAGCAAAGTGTTGTTAGCGGCGAGCAAGCAGGCAGTACCCATGGTGATAATCATATATGCACCAATACCACCACCTGAATAAGCAGCTATCTCTTTGAATGACATATAGCGGCCGGACATAGGTGTTTTCCAATAGGTTTTTACCTTGGAAAGACCATCAACAGCCATTTGTTTAATGTTCATAATCTTTCTCCTTTTGCGTACAAATATAGATATTATCATATTACCACAAAAAGGTAAATTCTTCAAGGAGTATAATTCTAAAAAAGAAAAATAAAAGAACTTTGTATGATTGCATAACTTTATTGCAAAATTAATGTGCAAAACGACAGTGAAACCTTGACTTTGATTTGTATTTATAATATAATTCTCGTTGTAATTTTTCTATAATTATAGGAGTTGCTATGATTACACAAGAGAAAATAAACAGAATAAACGAGCTTGCTCGTAAGGCAAAAACAGTAGGCCTTACGGAGGAGGAAGCAATTGAGCAAAAGGCACTCAGAGCCGAATATGTAAAGGCTTTTCGCAGCTCGCTTGAAAGTCAGCTTGAATCTACAATTATTGTAAGACCCGACGGCACAAAAGAGCGTATTGTAAAAAAGCCGATAGGTGAAAAAAACAACATCAAAAAGCCCGGTGGTAAAAAGCAGTAATGGCTATTATACGTAAAGCGCAAAGCACGGATATTGAAAATGTTGAGTATGTTTGCCGTATGACGGCAGGCGAGCAGGCACAAACCGATGAGGTAACGGGCAAGGCAATTGCAAAAACATATTCTACATACTACATTCGTGAGTGCACAGATACCTGCTTTGTTTTGGCAGATGATACCGATAAGGCTGTAGGCTACATTTTGTGCGAACCGAATTACAAGCGCTACAATAAGGTGTTCAGGAGTGTGGATGCTCCACAAATAAAAAAAATAAGCCAAAAATATGGGATAATGGCATATTTTTTGCCTATACCCTGTACTTTTTTCGGCAGAAGCTACCCTGCTCATATGCATATAGATATTTTGCCGGAATACCAAAATAAGGGCTATGGAAGCAAGCTTTTAGATGCACTTTTCAAGGAACTTGAGAGCAGGGGCGTAAAAGGCATTATGCTAACAGCAGGCCTTGATAATGTGGGGGCAATACGTTTTTATAAGCGCAACGGCTTTAAAACAATTGCAAAATCAAAAACAATAAATGCAATAATAATGGCAAAAAGGTTAAAGTAAGTGATACATATGGCAAAAAAACCGATAACAGCAGTAATATTAGGTGCAGGGCATCGCTCAATGGCGTATGCTGCGTATGCAAAGGCACATCCCGATGAGATTCAGATTGTGGGTATTGCAGAGCTTGATGAATTTCGCAGAAACACCGTGAGAGATATGTTCAATATTTTACCCGAGCACGTTTTTGAAAGTGCACAGGCCCTTGCAGCCGTACCTAAATTTGCCGATGCAGTAATTAACGGCACTATGGATGAGCAGCATGTAGAAACCTCCATCCCTCTTTTGGAGCTTGGCTACGATATGCTCCTTGAAAAGCCATTTGCAGTTAACGAGGAAGAGCTGGACAGGCTTATGGCTGTGGTAGAGGCAAATAAAAATAAGGTTATGATTTGCCACGTGCTTAGATACAATAAGGTGTACCTTACAGTTAAAAAGCTTATTGTTGAAGGTAAAATCGGTGATGTTTTAAATATTCAAACTGTTGAAAATGTAAGCTATCACCATCTTTCAACATCGTTTGTTAGGGGTAAGTGGGGCAACTCTAAAAAATGCCACACATCTATGCTACTTGCAAAGTGTTGCCACGATTTAGATACTATGACCAGGCTTATGGGTGATGATAAGCCTGTTTCCGTTTCAAGTGTAGGCACTCGTTTTCAGTTCAGAGAAGAAAATGCACCTGAAGGTGCAGGCACACATTGCCTTGATGATTGCCCGTTAGTCAAAACTTGTCGTTATAGCGCCAAGCGTCTTTATCTTGACCACCCGAACAACTGGGAGGTTTATATATGGCGGGATATTGAGCACATCAAAAAACCAACATATGAGGATTACAAAAACAGTCTTTTAAAGAGTGACTACGGCAAGTGCATTTATAAGTGCGATAACGATGTTGTTGACCACCAAAGTGTGCTTGTGAATTTCGCAAGCGGTGCAACAGGCACACATAACCTTACAGGTGGCTGTGCAGAAAGCATCCGCACCCTGCGCGTAATTGGCACAAAGGGTGAAATTTATGCGGAAATGGAAAACAAATTCGTAACACTTAAAGAAATAAACCCCACACCAACCACATATTTTGACGAAACAAAAATTGACCTTTCAGATGTACCCGATGAAGGCCACGGTGGCGGTGATGAGGGCTTGATGGCAGACTTTGTTCAGTTTATAGGCGACGGAGAGCCTTCTGTTTCCTGCACATCAATCCACAACTCCGTAATGGGGCACAAAATTATTTTCCTTGCAGATAAATCTATGGAAAATAACGGTGAGCTTGTTAAAATATAAAATATTTTCGGTATACGACGACTTTCGCCATATACCGAGTTTTTTTGTGCGTTTTAATAATTGACAGTATATTTTTATTGTGGTAGAATAATCAAGCGTTCTTTCCAACTGAAGATAACAGAAAGAGAACTACCCACCACCGCTACGCGGTCCCCCTCCCTATTTCATCAAAGATGAAACAGGGATGATAAGCTTCGCAACACTACATTTTGCGCTGTGCACTTTGCATTGTGCACTTATATTCGCAGAAGTGGCGGAATGGCAGACGCGCTAGTTTCAGGTAACCTATCCTAAGTGCAAGGGCTTGAAAACGGTCAAATTCAGTGATAAAATAGTGATGAAAATCACACTAAAAAAGTTAATATGCGGGTATGGTGAAACTGGCAAACACGTATGGTTCAGGTCCATATGTCGCGAGACTTGCAGGTTCAAGTCCTGTTACCCGCACCAAACAGTATAAATCCGAACCTTCTCGTAGTTGGAGACGGGTTCGGGTTTATCATTTCTGTTGCATATCCTAACTTTAACAGTAAGAAATAAAAGACACAGGCAGAGAGCGAATGCTCTCTGCCCTTGCTTTTGCTTTTTAAGCCGTCATACTGGCTTTTTCTTTTTCCTTCGCCTTTTTCCTTGCCCTGTACTCTTCAAGGCATTTCTGACCTTCTTCTGTGGCAAAGAACGCTTGAATATCAGGCAAGAAGCATCTTACTATTGCTTCCAATTCGTAGTCAGGAATATTCCATTCACCACGCTTTTTATAAGCTCCGCTACGGTTATTTATCGCCCTGAAGATTTCTTTACATATTAATTTGCATGTTGTTATCATTTTCACAACTTTGCCTTTTCTTCTACTTGTTTTTTGAGTTTTGAACATGGTTTACTTAACCTCCTTCCTTATTAGTTTCGCCTACCAATTTACCTTGTTCTTGTTGCCAAGCTTCGTATTCTTTTTGTCCTTCTTCGCTTTCAAAGAAAGCTTTAATCTGTGGTAGGAAGTGACGAACAAGAGCATCAATTTCATGTTGTGGCAACTCACATTTATTTGACATAGCTATCACCACCTTTCTTATAAATTTTCCATAGTCAGACCATCATCGTCATCGGACTGGTCATCGTATGCACTCATAACAGCACCTGCTGCAAGACCTAATAACGCACCGACGGCTTCACCATTTTCTTGTGCCTGAATGCGTTTGCGTCTTTCTTCTTCATCCTCATCATCAGTTATGAAAACTGAAGAAAGAGAAGCCCCAAGATTACCGATACCGCTGCCGATGCGCTCACGCTTATCGCCAAGTGGATAAGAGATGTTTTTATGTCCAACTGCTTCGTGGCTTTCAGTATTTCTTCCTGAAGATCCGAACCTTGTTCCAATGAATCTCTCGTAATCTTTTCGAGAGTCTTCCCAACCTGTTGTTCGTAATCCTT
>JAZSGB010000077.1:0-18090 GCA_045532505.1 Acutalibacteraceae bacterium
GTTGTAGTTAGAAGCCATTGAGTAGTTGTAGGCACCTGTAGTTAAAACTGCTATAAGGTCTCCCCTTTTAACTGACTGTGGGAGCATTATTTTGGGCTGAATAATATCGCCACTTTCACAGCACCTGCCTACAAGGTCGCAAAGAAAATCATACTTTTCCTCTGCCTTATCTGCTGCAATAACCGTATACTCTGACTCATAAAGAGCATAACGTGGATTATCACTCATACCACCGTCTATAGCAACGTAGTTTTTGTAGCCCTCAATACGCTTAACGTTGCCTACCCTGTAAAGAGTAATGCCTGCATCTGCAACAATGCTTCTGCCCGGCTCAAGGTGAATTTCGGGTAAAGCAAGCCCCAACTCTACACACTTAGCTTTTACAAACTCTGCTACCTGGCGAATATTATCTTCAATATCTATAACAGGGTCGCTTTCTGTGTACCTTACGCCGTAGCCACCACCTAAATCAAGCACGGCTGCCTCAAAGCCTGTTTGCGCCTTAACGTCTGCTATAAACTGAAGCATTATCTCTGCAGAGCGTACAAAAACACTTGATTCAAAAAGCTGTGAGCCTACGTGGCAATGGAAGCCTTCAAGCTTAATATTTGGCAATGTAAGAGCTTTTTTTGTTATGCTCATTGCTGTGCCTGTTTCTATAGGGAAGCCGAATTTAGAATCAACCTTACCTGTATTTACAGCCTCGTAGGTGTGGGTATCAATACCCGGTGTTACCCTGAATATTATTTCTTGAGTTACACCCTTTTCACCTGCAATACGGCTGATAGCTTCAAGCTCTTCTTCATTATCGCAAGCAAAGCAGCCTACACCACAATCTATAGCAAATGCTATATCAAAATCGTTTTTGCTGTTTGAGTGAAAGCAAACATTTTTCATATTGAAGCCTGCAGCCTTTGCTGTGTAAAGCTCGCCACAGGAAACAACATCTACACATATACCCTCGCTCTCAACAATGCTGTATATTCTTTTAAAAGAACAAGCCTTGCTGGCGTAAAAGGGCTTTGCACCTTCGCCGAAGTGCTTTTTCATTGCACGTACATACTTACGGCAATTTTCACGGATAGTTGGCTCATCCATTACATAAATGGGTGTGCCGTACTTTTGGGCTAACTCAACGGTGCTTTTGCCACCAAAGTAAAGAGTGTTATTCTTTATGGTTAAGTTATTGTTTATCATACATTAAGACCTTGTTCTCTCATAAGGGCACGCATTTTTTCTTCGTTTTCAGGCTCCATTGTTGTAAGTGGAAGGCGCACATAGTTATCGCCATAGCCCATTGCAGCTGTTGCAGCCTTAACAGGGATCGGGTTAACCTCGCAGAAAAGTGAGTTTATAAGAGGAAGTAATTCAAGCTGAAGCTTGCAGCTGCCTGCAAGGTCGCCTGCAAAGAATTTATCGCAAAGCTCAACGGTTTTCTTGGGAAGGATATTTGCAACAACAGAAATAACGCCCTTGCCACCTAATGACATAAGTGGAACAATTTGGTCATCGTTACCTGAATAAATATCAAACTCACCGTTTGCGAGCGCTGCAATTTCTGCAACCTGTGAAATATTACCACTTGCTTCCTTAATACCTACTATATTCTCGTGCTTTGCAAGAATTGCACAAGATGCAGGTGTTAAGTTACAGCCTGTTCTTGAAGGAACATTGTAAAGAATGCATGGCTTTGTAGAAGCATCTGCAATGGCTGTAAATGACTCAATAAGACCACGCTGTGTTGCCTTGTTATAGTAAGGTGTAACAAGAAGCATTGCATCACAACCGATTTCACAAGCATACTTTGTAAGCTCAATAGCGTAAGCAGTATCGTTTGAGCCTGTACCTGCTACAATCGGTACTCTGCCCTTAACTACATCTACAGAGAATTTAAGCACCTCTTTATGCTCTTCATCGGAAAGAGTTGAGCCCTCACCTGTTGTACCTGCAACTACAAGGGCATTTACGCCCTCTGCAATTTGCCATTCAATAAGGCGCTCAAATGCCTCATAATCAACACCATTTGCATTCATTGGTGTTACAATAGCTGTACCTACACCTGTAAATACTGTCTTTTTCATAATGTTAATCTCCTTAACAAAAAAATAATAGCTGCCGAAAAAGCAACTATCCACACAAAAATACACTACCGGTATAAAATTATGCAAGATAGCTCTCCACCCCAAAGGAGTGACAACAATAAAGATATTATTCCTTACTGCCAGACCGACTTTTGCCAAAAGTCGACTTCGGCACCTGCTCCTTTCGCTATAGCGGTTTTTGGCAAACCCCTGTGCTACAGCTACTGATAGCAAAATGCACCTCTATCGGTTGTTAATAATATAACATAGCTAAATATTAAAGTCAACCATAAAAACATACAAATAAGGTGTAAATTATGCCTGCTTTATTATATAACTTTACATTATTATATAACTTTACATTATAAATTGTTAAAAGGGACTGTAAAAAAACTTTACGTTTTTTTACAGCCCCTCATAATAGTAAATTAATATTGTGCCAGCGCTTTATTTACAACTGCTTGATAGTCCCGGGCAGATACACCGTCGCTACCATCGAACCAGGCTGCAGCCATATTGTAGTTTTCATCCTCAATCTCAACTAAATTGTTTTGAGCTAATCCAACCACGTGGCAGTCCATAGCATCAACATAACCATCACCGTTTACATCGCCATCTAAAATAAGGGTGTATGAGAAAAGTATTTTTCCACTATCATAAATATCAATAACCGAGCCCGTACCGTAGGAAGCTACGCTACCGTAAAGGTGGGAAGGCTTTACCTTATAACAGCCCTCTTCCAAGGATATATTTTTTATAAGCTCTTTGCTGTTCAACTCATTAGAATAAATGTAGCCGATATCATATTCGATAGTGGTTTTATCACTAAACGACCTTATGTAAGCAAATGTGTTACGCACAAGGTTACTTTTTATATTAACAACATTGCCGTTTTCATAGCTTCTTGCAATGCAATAGTAATATTTATAATCACCTTCATCGTTGTAAGAGCTGTCGTAACGACCTATCGGTCTGTAAGTGCTTTCGCCGGTATCAAGCAATACAGCATCGGAGCAATCCTCTTTATTACAGCCATACCATGAATAGCTAAGGTTAAAGCCTAAGGCCTTAAAGCTAAGATCCTGGTCATATCCTGTTATTTTTTCTGCCGTATTGGTGATAATCGGATTAGTTTCATTAAACTCAATATAGTTAATACCGTTATCAATGCAATAATCTGCAACCCAAGATTCTGCAGGCGCATAAATTGTTGAGCCCGTTGCTTCGGAGAAGGCTCCGTTTTCCACATCGGTACCAATTAAAACGATGCAATTATCAGGAATATCATAAACATTTACAACATTTTCAAGAACAAGCTGTTTAATTGTTACGCCTTCAAAGGCATTTTTTTCTATATCTTCAAGATAAGGTAAAGTAAGGGTTGACGAAGCTCTTGTTGAATAAATAGCGTATTCACCTAAGCTCTTTAAATTCAAGCTTGAAAATGGATTGAGTCCACGACAATTATAAAATGCATAATCATCGGCTTGTGCAATACCGGTACAAGTGATTAATGAGAATTTCACACAGTCATAAAATGCATATTTGCCAAAACGAGCAACATTACCCAGGGTAACAGAACCGAGAACACTATCACCCTTAAAGGTGTAATCAGGAACCTCTGTCATAAGAGGAAGATTTGCCTTTGTAAGTGCAGTACAGCCACTAAACACACCGTAACCCATACTTGTTACATAGGAAAAGGATGCTTCTGTTATATCAGTATTTGCAAAGGCATAATCGCCTATTGTTGTTACTTTACCGAAAGTATATTTCGCTAAAGATGTATTTCTGAAAGCAAAACGACCGATTTTTGTTGCACCTGCAAATGACACTGTTGTAAGGCTTTCACATCCGTCAAAAGCATATGCAGGTATTGAGCTAAGGCTATTAGCGCTAAACTGTTGCAAGGAATCCAGCCCACTAAAGGCGCCTACAATATCGCTATCGGAAACCGAAACAAGTGAATTGAGAGAAATATTGGTAAGATTTGTGCACCCCTCAAAAATTCCTAAGTCAATTTCCTCAATAGAATCCGACTCAAAGCTTGTAAAGGCTTTGCAGTTATAAAATGCACTCTCGCCGATTGTTCTTAAATTATCAAAAACAACGCTTTGAAGAGAGGTGCAATTATAAAATGCTTCGCTTTCAATTTTTGTTGCGTCAGGGGCCAAAACACTTGTAAGGGTAGTTACATTTTTAAAGCATCCGGATGGAATGACATCTACAATATCAAGCTCTATAACCGAAAGACTGTCGAAATCGGAAAAGCTGATGCTTCCAAGGTCTGTCATATCATCCATATATATTTCTTCCACCGTAGCCTTCGCTGAACCGAAAATATCGTGCTCATAGGTTTCGAGATTATATAAATCAATTATTTTCAAAGGGTTACCGTCAAAAGCATTTTTACCGATAGAGCTTGCATAAATAATTACATCAGAGAGGGCACAATTTTTGAACGCCTCTTCACCTATGGTGTGTACTTTATTTATTGTAATTGTGCTGAGATATTCACAACCACTAAAGGCATATGCAGGAATTACCTCTGCGTAGCTTGATTTAAAGCTTTTAAGCATGGGGAAGCAATCATTAAAGGATATACCCTCCGGTATTTTTGTATTACCGTTCAAATTCACCGATGTAACTGCATTACAATTCAGGAAAGTATCTGCATAAAGCTCTTTAACACCGGTTAAGGTAACACTTTTAAGTGTAGGTATATTGGCAAAGCTACCCTCACTGACTTCAGTAAGATTAGGGAAATTCAGTTCAGTTAATGCTGTGTTATTAAATGCATTTTTACCTATACTTTCAACAACGGTACATGTTACAGTTGAAAGAGCCGTACAATCCTTGAAAGCATTATCGGGTATGGATGTCATATTACTACCCTGAAAGCTTTTAAGTGAAGGGCAAATATCAGCAATACCTTCCTCGGGGAAAGTTATATCTGCAGTACCTACAAGCGAAATATATTGTAATGCCGAGGCACCCTTAAGAACACTCAAATCAAAGCTTGAAATCCTTGAAAGAGAAAAAGAGGTTAGTTTTTTACAATTGTTAAAAGCATACTCCTCTACTATATCAATAACATTACTGCTGACCTTAGTTAAGCCTGCTCCGTCGAAGGCATAAGAGCATACTTTTTTAAGAGCAGTAAAACCACCAAGGTCTTTAAGTGCAGAGCAATCCTTAAAGGCATATGAATCAACAGTTTCTGCACCATTTGCAGCAACTGCTGATAACTTACTGCAGCTACTAAAGCACTCTTGAGGAATTGTAACTAAAAGAGGTAAAGAAGCCGTAGTTGCACTTACACAGCCACTAAATGCCCCCCTACCTACGGAGGTTGCATTTGATATACAAATTTGTGTAAGAGCATTGCAGTTTTTGAATGCATAATCACCTATTTCGGCAGCATTTGCAATACCAAGCTCAGCTACGCCCGAGCCCTCAAAAGCGCTGTTACCGATTCTATTGATAACAGTAGATGCAAAGGATGTAAGATTTACTGTATTTGCAAATGCACCATTACCTACATTAACAATTTTATCATCCGTAACCGAAAAAAGAGAGGTACAACCGTAAAAAGCATTTTCACCTACAGTCTCTAAAGAGCTGCAGGAAACTGTATTAAGGGCCTCACAGGAATTGAAAGCATCCTTTTCAATAGTAGTTACACCGGGGGCATTAATTGTACTTAAAGCAGTACAGCCTAAAAATGCACCTTCGGTAATAGTAGTTAACGATTTTTCAAACGCAACAGAAATCACCCTTGTATTACCTGAAAATGCAGTTGATGATAAACCTTCTACACGCCTACCGTCTACGTAAGATGGTACATTAACAGCCGTATCACTACCACTGTAGCCTACAAGAGCATTATTCTCATCTACGGTAAAATCGGTAACATTACCCTCCATTAAAGTATACGTAACTTTTTGAGTTGCACTGTTATACATTCCTTCGGAAACTGCAAAGGCACTAAAGGATGTTGTTTCATCAATATAAAACGGTTCTGAATAGCTTTTGTATGTCGTATCACCTGTAACTGTATAAAATATTTCTGAATTTGGAGTTGAGCAAGATAAAGAAACCTTCATTTTACCTAAAAATGAACAGGAATCAAGCTCAAATTTCGGAGTAGCAGTTGTTCCTGAAACAGTTGTTTTAGCAGCAGGATAAACACATTTGCCTGTTGGAGAACCGTAGCACCACTCAGTTCGCTCTGAAAGTGCAAGGCAAACCTCATCGGGAGTATAGGAAGGATTTTTTCCAAGCACATACGATGCAGCAGCACAAATAAAGGGCGCTGCCATTGATGTACCTGTTGATAATTTATATGTATTACCGATGTATGTACTAAGTATATTTTCGCCCGGAGCTGCAAAATCACACGGAGTGCCGTAGTTTGATGTGCTAAGTATTCTGCGAGAATCAGAACAGGACATTACAGATATTGCTTCTTCAAAGCAACCCGGGGAATACGGTGCGCCTGCTAAATCAACGCCTGCATTACCTGCTGCAACAATTACGCATATACCGGCATTATATGCCCTAAGCACGGCCTCTTTAAGTGTGGTGCTCGTACCCTTCATAGACATGCTTAGGTTTATAATATCAACACCATCTTCTATAGCTGCATCAATAGCAAGTACAATTTGTGCAGATGTGCCCAAACCGGTTGCATTAAGCGCTTTATACGCATAAACCTTTACATTACTCAGCGTATTAGCAACTATAATACCTGCAACGTGTGTGCCGTGGCCTCGGTCGTCATACGCCGTGCCATTATCTGATACGCTGTTAAATCCACTATCCACTACCCTGCCCACAAGAAATTCGTGGTCTGTTTGAACACCTGAATCAACAACAGCAATCTTCACAGCACTGTCACCGGATGAATTGTTTTTTGCCGTTGTATAACCAAATAAATTAGATTGAACAGCTGTAGGGTAATCTGCGCTACTTTCAAAAACAACGCCATCATCTGTAACAGCTTCTTTTAAAACATAATCTTCTTCTGCATATTCAACATAAGGGAGACTTGAGTAATATTCTTTTGCAGATAACATAGCCTGCTTTGATGAAAACTGTAAAATATGCAAATCGTTATAGCCATAAACATACCCAACAGAATCTCTTTCATCAAGCACACGACTTGATTTTACAATCAACCTGTTGGTGCAGGTCGATTCCTCTGCTACAGACTCATTTTGCTCACTATCCGGTGCACTTGTGCCGTAAAGCTTAGCATTGCCTTCGAGTTGAAAGGCAAAAGCTTCGTCATTAACCATATGAACAAAGTCAGATGTAAAATCATTTAAGCTAACATTATTCGTATCATTATCAATCGCAACACTTATTATAGATAATTGTGAAATTGCAATAGTTAAAGAAACGATAAATGCAATAAGTTTTTTCACCGTATGTTACTCCCCTCTATGTTGTTGATTATATACTAACACAACATTGTTGCATTGTTGTCCTCAAAATATTAACAAATTATGAACAATATATTTTCTGTGCACCCGCTTGTCTATTGCTCATAGACAACTCATAGTCTATCAAAAATAGACAAAGCTGTCAAGCGTTTTGATTTATAAGCTTCCTGAAAAATTTTAAAGGCCTTGAGAAATAAATCTCAAAGCCTTTGGTTTAACATATTATCTTATTTGCAAATTTCTTCTGCAAGGGCGTTAAGCTGTGCTTCGCTCCCTTCGTTTAATGCAGAAAGGATTTTCACTGTGTTTTCGCAGTATGTGAGGTTTTTACTGCCCTCAAGCATTTTAAGCATTACCTTTGTGGCAACAGGTGCCCAGCTACCATTTTCAATAAAGCCTACCTTACGGTTTTTATATCCCCTTTCTGTAAGGTGGTTTATAAACTCCTTCATAAACGGGAAAACATCTGAATTATACGTTGTTGTAGCAAGCACAAGTCTATCGTAACGGAAGGCATCCTCAACAGCCTCTGCCATATCGCAACGTGCAAGGTCATTTACAGCAACCTTAACACCCTTTGCTTCAAGGGTAGCTGCAAGCTTTTCTACAGCCTTTTTTGTGTTACCGTAGACTGATGTATAAGCAATTACAACACCTTTTTCCTCAGGCTCGTATGATGACCAGGTATTGTAAAGATTAATGTAGTAGCTTAAATTCTCTTTTAGTACAGGGCCGTGGAGTGGGCAAATAATTTCAATATCAAGTGCTGCTGCTTTTTTTAGAAGCGCCTGAGTTTGTGCACCGTATTTGCCAACAATGCCAATATAGTAGCGCCTTGCCTCGCAAGCCCAATCCTCATCAACATCCAATGCACCGAATTTACCGAAGCCATCAGCAGAAAAAAGCACCTTATCGCAGCTGTCGTAGGTTACAATAACCTCAGGCCAATGCACCATTGGTGCTGTAACAAATGTAAGGTTGTGTTTACCTAAAGAGAGTGTATCACCCTCGCCTACAACAACCTGTTTATCAGCAAAATCATCACCAAAAAACTGCTTCATCATAGCAAAAGCCTTCGCTGACGATACAATTTTTGCACTTGGAAATGTATTTACAAAGGTTGTAATATTTGCAGAGTGGTCTGGCTCCATATGCTGAACAACAAGGTAATCCGGCTCACTATCCCCGAGCACAGAGCGAATATTATTTATCCATTCCTCTGCAAATGCGCCGTCTACAGAGTCCATAACAGCTACCTTTTCATCTAAAATAACATATGAATTATACGCCATTCCGTTTGGAACAATGTACTGACCCTCAAATAAATCTATTGCGTGGTCGTTAACACCCACATATTTTATATCTTTAGTTACCATATTTTTGCACCTCTAAAAAATTTTCAAACTATTATAGCACAAAAGCATTAAAGCTTCAATGTAATTATTTGGCTTTTTATTCAATTACGGCTGTGTGTGGCCTGTGGTCTGCAGCAACAATTGCAGGTATATCAGCCTCAAGCACCTTAACGTCCTTAGAAACAAATATGTAATCAATTTTTCTGTTAGGCTTGTCCGAGGGGAAGCTGAGAAGCTCCTCGGTAAATTGCTCTGCAGTATCTTTCATATACTCTCTTATGGGCAATAAAACCTCATTTTCGGGGCGCACATTAAAATCCCCCATAAGAATACACTTTTCGTTTTCAAGGCTTTCTAAAACTGTTTTAACAGCATTAATTTGTTCATCATCATTAAGGCCAAAATGTGTACAAAGCACAGTAAAGCCGTTTTCAAGCCTTACTTTAAGTATACAGCGTGTTTCATAAAGCTGATCGCCCGATTTTTCAACAGGGTCAGGAATTGGTATTGTTTGCGCTTCAATTATAGGTATGCGAGAAATAAAGCCGTTACCAAACCAGCCGTCATCATCCCAAATATTAACAGCCTTGGCGAAGTAAAAATGCTCCATACCTGTTAATTGGGCAAGCTTTTCTGTTTGGCGTGTAAAGCCTGATTCAGGGTCTTCGTAGCGCATCTCCTGAAGCCCTACTACATCTGCGCCACATTGCAAAATAGCATCTGCCATTATTTGGTAGTCTATTTCTTTTGTAACGTAGTTCATGCAGTGCTGTGTGTTAAAAGACATTACCTTCATTACTGCACCTCAATCATTATACGCCAATTCCATCATTTTTGTTAAAGCCTTTGCCTCTTCCATTCCACAGCCCTCAAGAATATTGTCTGCCAAAAACTGCTCTAACGGCGATGGAAGAGATTCAGGAACAGAAACCTCCTGAGGCTTATTATCTGTTGCTGATGTGCACTTAATAACCGTATTACCGTCCATACGCACAAAGCCATTTTCACCGTAAACCTCAAAAACTGTAGGCGAGCAATTTGAAACAAATCCTGTTTCGTTAACGGCAATGGCACCGTTAGAAAACTGCATTACGGTTACTGCATTATCTTCAAGGCTATCTGCATTTTTAAGCTCGTATCCTTCATTTTCGCAGGCTATTGTAAAAACAGACCTTGCAGCTGTTGGTACGCCTAAAAGCCAATGAATTAAGTACATACCATGGGCACCTAAATCTATCATAGCGCCACCACCACACTCTTCTTTATTAAAGAAATGAGGTGGCAACCAGCCTGCAATTGAACCACTATGGCAATTACGAAAGCGCATATAGTTAATTTTGCCAAGTTCACCACTATCAGCAACATTTTTCACTGCAATACGTGAGCCGATATATTTTTGAAAAAGAGAAATCACAAACTTAACGCCGTTTTCTTTAACAGCATTTTCAACAGCAAGGCATTCTTCACCGGTAAGGGCAAGCACCTTTTCTGTAAAAATATGCTTGCCTGAATTAGCTATTTTAATCATATCATTTGCGTGCTCATTAGAGGCACTGCAAACTATTACACCCTCTGCATCACTCGCTAAAAGCTCCTCCGGTGTAGAAAAACGGGGAATTTGAAACTCTTTTTGAAAGTTTTCTGCAAAAGCATCGTTTTTCTCGTAAAAGCCGACAACCTCGCCCATTTCCATAGCCTTACGGGTGTAGCCACCTGCGTGAACGTGCCATACACCATATATTGCAATTTTCATAATAAAAAACCTCCAAAATCAATAACAAATACATTTTATCACACATAAAATCACGTGTAAATAAGCATATATTATTTTTTCCTTTAATTTTATGTATATATGTGGTATAATTCAGTGTATCTGAGGTGATTATGTGAAACTTTTACTTATTGAAGACCAAGAAAGAATGGCACAGGCCTTATGCGAAATTTTACGCCAGGAAAACTATGAGGTGGACCACTGCGCAAACGGAACAGATGGCTTTGAAATAGCAAAAAATGATGTTTACGACATTATAATACTCGACATTATGCTACCGGGGATGAACGGATATGAGGTTGCTAAAAACCTCAGAAAAATTGAAGTCAAAACACCTATTCTGATGCTGACAGCAAAAACCGATATTGATGACAAGGTTAAGGGGTTAGACAGTGGTGCCGACGACTACCTTACAAAGCCATTTATGACAAAGGAGCTGCTTGCAAGACTCAGGGCCTTGGCAAGACGATTTTGCCACGAGGATGACGGTGTGCTCAGCTTTAGCGATATTGCGCTTGACACAGGCACTCTCACCCTTTCTTGCACAACCAACAACAACTCTGTAAGGCTAAGCGAAAAAGAGTTTAAAATACTTGAATACTTAATTAATAATCAAAATCAAATTCTTACACGAGAGCAAATTGCAACTAAAATTTGGGGCTTCGACAATGATGCAGAATACAACAATGTTGAGGTTTATATGTCCTTTACAAGAAAAAAGCTTAATTTTATTGAGGCTAAAACAGAAATCAAATCAGTCAGAGGAATCGGCTACGAGTTGAGGTGCAAAAATGTTTAGAAAAACTAAAGCAAAAATTGTACTCACCATTATGCTTGCTGTTACACTTTCCTGGCTTGGTACAATGTTTTGCATTTTTATTTCGTATGTAAAAGAGATTTCAACAGAAAACTATAACCTTCTTGTTGACCACGCACATATGTATGTTTCTTCAAGCTTTTTAGATGAAACTCTACCGGAAAAGCCTACGGAAAGCCCTAATATGCCAAAGCCTAAGTTAGAGTTAACTACCTTTTATACTGTAGCTTTTTCTGACGAGGGAGAAACATTTGAAACAATGAATGACAAGCCTGCCGTACACAGCAACGAAGAGCTTGAAGCACTTGCAAAAAGAATTGTTTACGAATACAAACGAGATGTTGGTGGCGAGGGAAGCCTTGTATATTACCACATAGATAAAGGCTCCTATGACCTTGTAGTGTTTATTGATAACACCGTACTGCTTCAACGTGCAGAAATATTTATGCACTACACCTGGATATACTCTGCAGGTGCATTTGTATTTTTCTTGATTACCTCTGTAATTATCGCAAACCTTATTGTCCGTCCTTTAGAAAAGGGTTATAAAAATCAACGAGATTTCATATCAAATGCAGGCCACGAATTGAAAACACCTGTTTCAATAATAAACGCTAACACCGAACTTCTTTCGAGAGAAATCGGCAACAACAGGTGGCTTGATAACATTCAGTACGAAAACGAAAGAATGAGCTCATTGGTAGGCAACCTTTTAGACATTGCTTGTATGGAGTCTGTACCCACATCAATGGAAAGTATAGATTTTTCAAGATTGTGCCAGGGTGAAGCATTACCGTTTGAAAGCATGGCATTTGAAAAAGGTTTAACCTTAAACTGTGATATTGCTCCCAACATTAATATTTTAGGTAACGAAAACCTACTAAAGCACGTTGTTTCTGTTTTACTTGATAATGCAATAAATCACTGTGATAACAACGACACGGAAATAAAGCTTATTCTAAAAAAAGATTTTTACAGATATGCTAAGCTGCGTGTTATAAACAGTGGTGCTAAAATACCGAAAGAAGAAAGAGAAAGAATCTTTGAAAGGTTTTACAGGCTCAACAAGGAGCGTAGTGGCGATTCAAAGCACTACGGCCTGGGCTTATCCATAGTAAAAGAAATAATTACGGCACACAAGGGTAAAACCCAGGTGCTTTGCTACGACGGAAAAGTTGAGTTTCAGGTTTTAGTTCCTTTGAATAAAAAGCAAGGTAAAAAAACCTTTTAACAATAACTTAATAAAAGTTCAATACTATTTCAACCTTACCCCTGTATTATATGTATCAGCATATAATGTAGGGGTT
The DNA here is from genome assembly GCA_045532505.1 of Acutalibacteraceae bacterium. GTDB lineage: Bacteria > Bacillota > Clostridia > Oscillospirales > Acutalibacteraceae > DTU089. The sequence goes on from JAZSGB010000077.1 coordinate 12,779, forward strand.
TTGTTTCGTTCTAACGAGATAAATAAGAGTATGAAAAAGTATTTTAAGCTTTTAAGAATTAAAAACTATATTAAAAACGCACTTATGGTAATACCTATGGTATTCGGTAAGTGCCTATTTGACTTTGACCTCATACCTAAAATGATATGGGGCTTTATTTCCTTTTGTGCGCTCTCCTCTGCCATATATGTTTTTAACGATTTATGCGATATAGAAAGAGATAAAATACATCCTGTTAAGAAAAACAGACCTATTGCAAACGGAAGCATTTCAAAAAACAAGGCTACAGCAATAATGGTAGCTTTAATAATTACCTGCATAGCTACAAACTTTATGGCGTGTGGAGGCACGGTAAAAGCCTGGCTCCTTCTTGCTGCTTACCTTGTGCAAAATATTTTATACAGCCTTAAGCTTAAGCGCATACCCGTTGTTGATGTAGTTGTACTTGCCCTCGGCTTTTTAATAAGAGTTTTTTACGGCTCAGCCATACTTGGCATAAGTGTTTCAAACTGGCTGTATTTAACTATTATTGCCATATCGTTTTACATAGGCTTTGGCAAAAGAAGAAACGAGCTTGCTCTTTTAGACGGACACGAAACCCGTGCTGTGCTAACCCACTACACATACGATTTTCTTGATAAAAATATGTATGTTTGCGCTGCATTAACTATTGTTTTTTACTCTTTATGGAGTGTCGATAGCACAACAATACAAAACCTTGGCAACAACTATATGGTGTGGACGGTACCTTTAATAATACTTATCTGCATTACATACAGCCTATCTGTAGAAAGATGCAAAACCGATGACCCTATTGACATTATATTTCAAAACAAAATCCTTATACTGCTTATAGCGATTTATGCTACCAGCATGGTTGTGATTATTTATTAAGATGTGATATTTATGAAAAAGCTACAGAAAACAGATTTATTATTTATATTAGCGATGGTTGGTATACTTACAATGCACCTTTTGTGCATTTACGGCGCCGACCACTTTGCTGATGAATCCTTTTACCCCACTATCCCCTTACGCCTTATAAATGGCGATTCCCTTGTTGAGGATGAATGGCACCTTACTCAATTTGCTTCTTTATTTACATATATACCCGTAAGAATATTTTTAGCAATAAAAGGCTCTACAGAAGGTATAATTGTATTTTTAAGATTTTTCTACCTTGCAATTCACACCATTGCCTCAGTTTTCTTGTATACTTTTTTCAGAAAACACAAGGTCTGGGCAGTTGCAGGAACTCTTTTTTACTATTCGCAGGTACCCTTACGATTTATGAGTGCAAACTATCACTCAATACTTGCACTTTCGCTTTTAATTATGACAATGTGCTTACTTGCCCTATACGAAAATGATAAGCTACACCTTTACCTTTTGGCAGGTGTGTGCTTCGGCTGTTGCTGTGTTTGCAACCCGTTTGAATGCTTTATATTTGCAATTTATGCAATCGTGTGCATAGTATGGAAATTTAAACCTAAAAACAAAAAAGAAAAAGCCTTGAATGAAATAAAAGAGCGCTTTTTCGGTAAAAGTGCATTTTGGAAATTCACAGCAGGTATTGCAATAACTGCAACAATAAGTATAGCATTCTTTTTTATTACAGGTGGCAAAATAACTACATTATTAGAAAACATACCTAACCTATTAAACGATGGTGGACACAACATATTTGCCTCTCCCATTAAAGCCTTTGCAGAAAAGCTATGGCTTACTGTAGGGCACATAAATACAGTAAGCCTTGGTTTACCCTTTATTTTGCCTGTATTTTATATAGCGCTGCTTATTGATAAAAAAAGAAAAGAGAGCTCACACAGATTAATTTACATTATTTTATCTGTAATTCTTGCTGTTTTCTTTACCGTTTCTGTAACCATCGGTGCATTAAAAAGCTCCCGTTGCCTTGCTATATCGCTACCCTTTGCAATTGTTGCAACAACCGTTTACATACTTACAGAGAAGAAAAATAAGAAGCTGTTTTACTGTATGTGGTTGCCCTCAGCTATTGCGACTGTAGTACAATACCTGGCTTCAGATATGCACCTTTCTGTTATGTGGACACTTATAATTGGTAACATTGCAGGTATATTCTTTATAAAAGATTTTGTTGCTGAGTTGAAGCAAAACAGTGTTGATGATAAAGAAAAGAAAAAAGCCATATACAAGCCCTGTATGGCGCTGCTTACTATTGCAATATGTATTCAGTTAGTGTTTCAATGCACAATATACGTTATAGGTAGAACAGTTAACAGCGACTACACCAAGCTACAGGTTGGACCATATGCCGGCTTAATGTTGACTGAGGAAAACACAAAGCAAACAGCTGCTATGCTGCAGGATATGGACCTTATAAAAGAAATGACAGGTGAAGATGACCCTGTATTAGTTATTTCTGAATTCAGTTGGATGTATTTGTATTTAGAGAGACCCTTTGCTACCTATTCTGCCTGGCAACCATTTTCAGAAACACACAGGCTACAAAAATACTACCGAATGAACCCAAGTAAAAAGCCTGTATACATTTATGTTGGGTGGGTATATATTCCACGAGGAGTGTCTGAAGGACACACTATAAATAAAGAAAGAGCTGCTAATACTGTTGATAACCTTCTAAATTTATATGATTGTCATGTAAAAGAATTATCCTGTGGGTATTTGCTTAGCGTAGAAGAATAATGGGGTTGTAAAATATGAGCAAGGTTATGCTGATATATCCCCCGGGTAAAGCCTACCAACGGGGCGAAGACAGAGCACAATGCAACATTGAAGACTCTGCTACAACAACAATACGAGCCTGTAATGATTTAGGCTATGCTGCCTCTGTTTTAAGAAACAGGGGCTATGATGTTTTTTTGAAGGATTACCAAACCGAAAAAACAAGCTACCGACAAATCGAAAATGATATTAAAGCATTTTTGCCCGATATTTTACTTATAAGCACTACTAACGCAACAATACCTGTTGATATAGAATTTATTGATTGGGTTAAAGAAATACACTCTTGCGAATGTATTTTAAAAGGAGCTATTTTCTTTGATATACCACAAGAGCTTTTAGATAGCCTTGATTTACACAACGTTAATTACCTTATTGGTGGAGAGGTAGATACAATAATTGGTGATTTAGCCGACTGCATTTGCCACAACAAAAAAGATATTACTGAAATACCGATGGTAATATACCGCAACGGTAATAAATTTATAAAAACCAGTTTTAACTGCTGGTGCACAGATTTAGATACAATCCCCTTCCCTGCAAGAGATTTGATGAACAACTCTCTTTATGTGCGCCCCGATACCGGTGAGCCTATGGCTACAATACAGGTTGCAAGAGGCTGCCCGGCAAGCTGTATATACTGCTTAACACCTATAATTTCGGGTAAGACTGTACGTAAAAGAAGCATTGAGAATATATTTGCAGAAATTGAAGACTGCTACTACAACCACAATATTAAAAATTTCTTTTTCAAGGCAGATACATTTACTATTGATGCACAATGGGCAGAAAGCCTTTGTGATAAAATCATTAATTCAGAGCTATGTGGAAAAATTGAATTTACAGCAAATTCAAGAGTTAAGCCTTTAAGCGAGAGCTTGCTAAAAAAACTTAAGTGTGCCGGCTGTTTTATGCTCGCCGTTGGCTTTGAAAGTGGAAGCGATAAAACCTTAACCAAAATAAAAAAAGGGGCAACTGTTAAGGATAACTTAAATGCTGCAAAAAAGATAAAGGAAGCAAAGCTTCCTCTGTTTGGCTTTTTTATGATAGGCTTCCCTTGGGAAACTGAAGAAGATATAATTAATACCCTTAACTTTATATTTAAAATAGACCCCGATTTTATTGAATTGCACATTGCTATGCCTTATTTTGGTACAGAATTATACTCACTGTGTGAAGAATACGGCACAATTAAAAGCGAGGCTTGGGGAAATGATTATTTTTCACCTAACACAACAGGAACACAAGCTGTGCCTGTTGAACGCATAATAGATTTAAGAAAAAAGTATTTACTTAAATTTTACTTAAGACCTAAATATATATTTAAAAAGATTATTGAATGCGTAAAAAAGCCTGCAATACTTAAAAGCTACATTAAACACGGTCTAAAGCTACTAAAAGTTGCCTCACGCAAGTAATGTTTTTTAAAATTTTTAAAATCATACATAAAAAACACTTGACAACATATAATTATAGTGATATAATCATCAAGCATTCGGAAAGAGAATGTATATATCGCGGAGTAGAGCAGCTTGGTAGCTCGTCGGGCTCATAACCCGGAGGTCAGGAGGTTCAAATCCCCTCTCCGCAACCAAAAAATTCCTCGGATTTGTTCCGAGGATATTTTTTTACCTCTTCACTTTTCACTCTTCACTTTTCACTTTTCTCCCTCCGTAGAGGAATTTTTTTGGAGGTAATAAGTAATAGTGAATAGTGAAGAAGTGTTTTGCAAGGCTTTGCCTTGCACTTTTTACTTTTAGGAAGTATAATAAGTTTAAGAGGTGATGGTGATGAAAGAAAGTCCTTTGATGATAAAATCAAAAGCATTTGCGCTTGATGTGATAAAAGTATGCAAAGATTTAAGAAACGCAAAGTGCGAAAGCGCATTGATAAACCAATTTTTGCGTTCGGGAACGAGCATTGGTGCAAACATCCGAGAAGCATTTTATGCTCATGGTAAAGCAGACTTTGTTGCAAAACTGCAAATCGCATTAAAAGAGTGTTCCGAAACTGAATATTGGATTGAGTTGCTTTTGGAAAGTGGTTATTATAGCGATAAATCTCTTCTCGATAAATGCACCGAGGTCAAACGGATTTTAATCTCATCTATCAACACCGCTAAACAAAACACCGAAAAATAATTCTGGACTTTTGAAAATCTCTCGGTATAATCTGTTGCTTGAAAGGTGGCAGATTATATGGAATGCGACTTAAAAATACTGTATTTTGTTCGCAGTAAAATCATTATGGCTATGTCAGATTTGAGAAAAACGGGAGATGATCCCGAAATTTTGCAAATATTACGGAACGCGCAATTCATTATTGAAAAGAAAATTTTTGATGCGGAACTTCCGAATAAGATTGATCAATATAAAAATTACTTGTATAACAAAAGGAGCGATTATGAATTATCAACAATTGATAGACGGAATGAAAAAATACAAATCAACTGAAACAGATATATGTCTTCATTGTCTTGGAGTAAGACCAGAACAAATCAACAAAAATGTAATTATCGCACCTTGGTGGGAGCCGAAATCATTAGCGCTTCTTGGCAATGCTGAATATTTGAGTGAATCTCAGTT
>JAZSGB010000044.1:0-27316 GCA_045532505.1 Acutalibacteraceae bacterium
CTGTGTTAAAATACTCGCCAATCCGAAAGGATTAGCTGCGTTTTTGCCTTGGCTGACCAAAAATCCGCACTGTATAAAATCTTTGACCTAAAAGCGAAAGATTTTTATTGGATTTTTGGTGTTGAGGGCGAAGATAGGCTGGCGCCTTTCAAGACCGAAACGCCGAAAAGACTTGAAAATACTCGCTTTTAGGCAGGTTCGGATAACTCATTTCACCCTACGAAAAGCACAGAGTATTTACCTACTGCCGAATAACGAAAAACAATTAGCCGACTGATTTCTCAGCCGACTAATTGTTTTTTATTTGGAAAGAACTGAATTTTAGATTTAAGCAACAAGCAGTCAATAATATGTTATTTAACGATTGCTGTAAAATCGGTTACGCTAAATGGTATTTATTCAAAATGTTATCCATTCACCATCGAAGGCTCCGCTGCATCATTAAATTAAACCGAGTGCGAAACATCAGCAATGTTTAGTTTTTCTGCCCCACAAATTCTGCATTTTTTGCCTATAAATATGTGGCCGTCTGCTTCAATTTCGCCATAGGTAGCTGCAAGTGCAATTAAATCTGCCTCACTTACTACTCCGTCTGCGTTAATATCGCAGGCGTATTTTTCTGCAGTTGAAAGCTTTGTTGGGTTTTCAATAGCGTGCTTTATTGTGCTAAGCTCCGAATTTTCAAAGGCAACACCGTTTGCGTTAAAGTCACCAACCTCATATACAGTAATAGTCTTTAAGCCGTTTATTAAAAGGTGCATAAGGGATGCATCAATAGCATCAAGGTAACCATCGCCACTAAGGTCGTACCTTATAATGTTATCGTAGGCTGCAGTTTCACTTTGCTCGTGGTCGCCTGCAAGTATTGAGTTTACAAGTGCCTGGTAATCGTTTATATCAACTGTTGCATCGCTGTTAACATCACCAATGTTAGAAACAGAGTAGTAGCCTGTTTCGCCTATTTCTACAGGTGTGTAAAGCACGCTTTCGGTAAATACAGGCAATGAGCCGGGTGTGTTGCTGTACTGTCCCCAAACCTGCTCGGTGTTGCCGTTTTGTAAGAGGTAAGCAACCTGACCGTTTTCAAACTGAGCCTTTGTTTTCTTAACTGCACCGTCATCTTCAATTGCAAGGCTGTAGCTGTTTTCAATTATACCGTGGCCTGTAATACCGTGAGCATCGGAGAAGTTTGAAAGCACAAGACCTGTGTTGAAGCAGTTTGAGATTGTAGCATCATCGCCATCACCAACAATACCACCTACACATATACCACCCTTGATATAGCCTGTGTTAAAGCAGTTTGTAATTGAGGAGTAACCGTAAACATTACCCACAATACCACCTGTTGCTGAGGAATAACCGTTGATTACAACACTACCTGTGTTTGAGCAATGGCTGATTTCTGAGCCGGCGTGGTAACCAACAATACCACCGATAGAGCCACTACCGATTACAGGGATGTTGGAGTGGCAGTTTATTATGCTACCTGCGTTATAGCCAACAATTGCGCCTGTGTTACTACCACCGTAAACGTAACCGTTTGTGAGTGTAATGTTTTTAATTGAGTAATAATCGTTAGCTGCAAACATACCAACATTATCAACCTCAGGAGTATTTATATAAAGTCCGCTTACTGTGTGGTTTTGTCCGTCAAAATCAACCCACGCAAAGCCTTTAATAGGCGCCCATTCACGTAAAACAGGGCTGTAGTTTTCTGCAGAGTCATCGGTTGAATATGAGCCGTCGCTGTAGAAGGTGTAGCCGGGGTTCAGGTCAATATCGTTCAAAAGAATAGCACCTGCGTTATCACCATAGCCATCACCGTCGCCATCAATAGTGCCCTCTGAATAGTTTTTAGCATACCAGAAAAGCTGACCGGCATTTCCGATTTGTGCTATATAGGCGTAATTATCTTCATCAAACAATACGCTTGCAGGCTCGTAGCCGTTACATACTGAGCAAAAGCCGTTTGCATCAAAGGTATGCGCAGCCTTAACAGCATTGTTAACATGACCACATTCGCAGGCATTCCAGTGAAGATTACTGTCGAAATCGTAGCTCTCGTAGGAGTGAGCAATAGTTTCAATTTCTGTATCGCAGCAGCTGTGCAAAAGCTTATGGCTGTTTTCATCGTACTGCTCTATATACGTTAATGAGCTTGTGTGGTTGGTGTAATCATAATCGCCGTAATAACGGTGGCACACCTTACATACAGCAGCTTCTGTACAGGTTGCAACACCACCGTAGCAGTCTTCTGTTTCTATTACCTGGTACTGTGTGCAGCCCTCACGTGTACAAATGTAGCGCTGGTGCTTGCCATATTCGTTGCTATATGTCCAATTACTGTGAATATGGTTGTTATCGTTCTCACCAAGGAGCTCGGAGTTTGAATAGTATGCAGATGTTCCTCCACAGTCATAGCCCCTGTAAACCCTTGCACCGTTCCATACAGGGTAAATATCTGTATCAATAGTCTGGCCCCAGGGGAGTGTACCTTCACTTGTAGCGCCGTTAAGCAGGTAAGCTACCTCACCGTTTGCAAATTGCTCTGCAGTTTTACCACCTGTGCCGTTGTCGGAATCTGCAAGGTAGTAAACATTTTCAGAAATATAGTCGTTTGTTAAAGCGCCGTCAACTTTTGTACCGTTTTCGTAAACAAGTGCTGTTGAATAGGAATTTTTTGTAATACACGGATAATCATAGTTCGAAACCGTACCACTATAGATCGCCACAAAAGAATCTGCGCTTTCACCTTTGATAACGGTATCGGTAACAAAGCAGTTTTCAATCACACCGTTTGACATACCTGCAAAAGCTGCACTTTTCTTGCCATTAATATACGAATCCGTAATGCCGAGATTTTTAACTATACCGTTACCGATACTACCGAAAAGTGCGGAATAGCTTGCATTTGTATCATCAAGATAAATACCCGAAATCGTATGGTAATTGCCGTCAAAAACACCGTTAAAGGTTGTGTGTGTACCGTTGCCTATAGGTCGCCATTCACGGAGATTGTCTGTATTCTCCGTAAGATTTCCTTCCTCATCAACAACGTTTTCGTTGATTACAATGTCATTCATAAGAATAGCGTTGTAAACTGCGTCCCAATCATTATTAAAGCTACTTACCTCTTCTGCAAACCAATAAAGCTGACCTACGTTATAAATTTCATAGTAATTATCTGCATTAAGTGTTGCAGGCTGATATAATTTACATATTGAACAATATCCGTTTTCGTCATAATGTGGCTGTGTAGGATGTGCTTTTTCATTTGCGTAGCCTACAAATTCCTCTGTAAGGCAGGAATAGCCGTAATAAACTGTATCACCAATAAAGGTTGGGTAAGCATCCTCACCAAGAGTCTGCTTCCAAATTCCGTAAGGAGTGGAGCCGTTAAGAAGGTAAGCAACCTCACCACTTGCAAATTCAGCAGAGGTTTTGCCTGTACCTAAAGACGTGCCTGTATAAAGTGTATTGTCATAATAACAATTCTGCGCATTGGTATCTGCACCTATGGCATTCGGTTTTCCACCGGCAACCTTTCCTGCAAACCAGCAATTGCTTATATTACGACCTTTTCCGTTAAATATTATACCAAGTCCTGATATACCACCAACTGAGTAGCCCTTTATGTTTGCCTGTGCATAGCAATTATCTATTGTACCTGCGTTTTGACCGACTATAGTACCAACATTGCTATTTGTATGGAAAAATGTGTCAATAACGCCTACGTTCCTTATTTTACTCGATACCCAGCAGCCACCGATAAGACCCATATATTCAGCAGTGTCATTATAGTATAAGCCGGAAATTGTGTGGCCCTTACCGTCAAAAACACCTGAATAACCAGCATAGCCGATGCCTATAGGTGTCCATACTCGGAAATTACTGCCATCGCCGTTAAGGGAGTAATCATCATTAAGAACGTTTTCATTTACAACAATATTTTCTGTTAATACTGCGTTAGCCTGATCATTTTGCTGTACGTTTGAAAGCGTACCGTTTACAAGGCCTGCAAACCAATAAAGCTGGCCTGCATTTGCAATTTCATAAACCTGGTCAGTGTAGCCGTCACCGTTAACATCGTATTTATCGTTTACCTCTGTTGCAGGCTCGTAAACAGAAGCGCATCCGTTTTTGCAGAAGCCGTTTACCATTACGTGAGAGGTGCAGGCATCGCCACACCTTGTGCAGAAGCCGTTTTCAAAGGCGTGCTCTGTGTAGGTTACGCCACCCTCTACATTTACAAGGCCGTTATAAATGTTTACGTCTGTAGTCTCAATAATGCCGAAGTTTATAATAGTACCGTTGTTTACAATAGTACCCTTGTTTATTAAAGAAACACCCTCTTCAACGGTAAGGGATTGACCCTCGTTTATTGTAAGGGTTTCGCCTTTTTCGATTACTAAATCATTTGTTAAGGTGATGTTATCGCTGTAAATTGTACAATTTTTATCGTAGAATAACATACCACCGTTTGTGGTGAGAGTACCCGGATCTGCATTAGAGTGACCGGCACCGATTGATTTTCTTGAGCCGTATTCTGTTTTAACTATTATAATACCGTCATTTATAGTTACGTTAGCACCGTTACCTCCTTGACCTTCTGAAACACGGTAACCACCACCAATGCCTATGGAAATATATTCGGTAGCGTCAGCAACAACATATCCACCGTTAACAGTAAGTGTACCACCGTTGCCGGCGTATCCGTTTTTACCATTATCGCCACTGCCTCCGCCGATTGCAGCAGCTCTTGCATCGGCTTTAGCGTAAATCTCGCCTCCGTTTATAGTAACGTTACCACCGTTACCACCATTCTGGTAACCACTATTGCCACCACCGATACCTGCAGCGTATTGGCCGGCATATACATTTACAAAGCTACCGTTGATTGTAACTGTACCACAATCACCGCCACCGTATCCGCCACCGATACCTGCGGCTCCTGAGCCGCCTGTTACAGTAATTAAACCACCGTTTATAATTACCGTGCCACCGTTTTTGCTTTGGTTTCCACCAATACCGGCATTATATTTACTGCCTGTTGAGGTAAGCTTGCCTACGGTTGCCTTATTTTCAGATTGTGCGTATATAGTAAATGTGTTGCCACTGTTTACGCAAATACCTTGTTTTACTGTAAGTGCTGCACCGTCAGTAAGAATAAGGTTTACAGTACCTGAAACACCTATACGGCCTTCAACCGTAACCTCGCCCTTTACTACGTACCAGCCGTTTGCCCAGGAGGTTAAATCGCTTGTAACCTGGGTATATTCGCCTGTGTAGTATCTTTCATTACCGTATTCATTAAGGTAGAGCACGCTTTCTGCACCTAATGCAGTAATGCTTGCAAGGGGAATGTAGCTCATTACAAAAGCAAGGCACAGTGCAATGCTTAATACCTTTTTCATTTTTTTAGATGTGTTTTTCATCGGTATTCTCCTTTCAGGATATATATTTATCTAATTCTTTTAACATTTCTGTTTTTATTTTGTGGTAATCGGATGCAAAAATTTTATTAATAATTCTTTCTCTTTCGCTTTTTTCAAAATCGTATATTTTTAAAAGGCAGGTGAGGGTCAGCAGAATTTTATCATCTAAGGTGTAATCCTCGGTACAGGGCTCGGCTAGTGCGCTTCGCTCTATACAGCAGGTTACATTTGCTGCTCGTCTAAAGCGTTTTAAATCCCAATCCTGCAGGTAGGAGCCAAGAATATTAAGGTTCTTTTGTGCTGTCCAGTCCTTAAGGTATGCCATTGTACGAGGCTCGGAGTACATAGAGTAGTAAATATCTCTTATATTTTCCCTTTCCTCGCACAAGGCAATTTGTACAACAATTTCAAGGCAATATGTATATATATTCTCTTCACCTTTATTTTTATTATATTCTATAAACCTTTCGTGGTAGCTCATTATTTTTTTTGTAAACTCAAGCAGAATATCTGCCTTTGTGGGGTACCAAAAGGTTAGGTTACCGGGGCTTATATCAAGCTCTCGGCAAATCATTTTTGCCGAGGTGTTGTTAAAGCCGTTTACAAGAAACTGCTTTGTGGCAGTGTTAATAATAGCTTGTTGGGTTGAATTGTTTTCTCTGTGCGCCATAACACCCTCACTTTATGCGATTTTGTTTTAGTACGAATACTATAATAGTACACATACTATAATTTGTCAACAATTTATCAAACATTTTTTAAAATTTTTTAATTTTGTACCATAAAAGCATTTTTGACCTATAAAATTACAAGGTATAAGGCTTTTTTCGTTGCGAAGGTAATATGCTTATGGTATAATCGGTGGTAATAAGCAGGTAATAAAAAATTTATAAAGGAATAACTACGGGGGTAATATTATGCTCAGAAAAAGACAGGTACACCTTGATTTTCATACAAACGGCACCTTGCCTGTTGGCAAAAGCTTTTCAAAGGAGCAGTTTCAAAAGGCACTAAAGGCAGGGCACGTTAATTCAATAACCGTATTTTCAAAATGCCACCACGGATGGTCCTACCACCCGACACAGGCAAACGAAATGCACCCTGGATTAGATTTTGACCTTTTAGGTGCACAGCTTGAGGCGTGTAAGGAGATTGATGTTAACGCACCTGTGTACATTTCGGCAGGCTTTGATGAGAAGGAATACCTTAAACGTCCCGAATGGCGCTATTGCCCATCTCCTGTAAAAGAGGAAAACGAAAAGTACAGCAATGAGGTGCATTTTCACCTGCTTTGCTTTAATACAGGCTACCTTGATTTTCTTTGCAAGCAAATTGAGGAGGTTATGGTAAAATATAACCCCTGTGGCATATTTTTAGATATTATTGCAGCAAGGGTTTGCTACTGCGATAAGTGCTTAAGTGATATGCGAGCAATGGGCTTGGATACAGAAAATGAAGAGCACCGAGAGGAATTTGCCCAAATAGTTTTAAATAAGTATATTGAAGCAACAAATAACGCTGTAAGAAAGCATAGTGCAACGGCAACAATTTTCCACAACAGTGGCCATATTCCAAAGGGAGATTACCGTTATATTAACGCAAACACTCACCTTGAGCTGGAGAGCCTTCCAACAGGTGGCTGGGGCTACGACCATTTTCCTTTATCTGCTGCGTATGTACGTACTCTCGAAAATACAGAGTACCTTGGTATGACAGGTAAATTTCACCACAGCTGGGGTGAGTTTGGTGGCTACAAGCACCCAAATGCACTTATTTATGAAACGGCGTTAAGTGTAGCAAACGGTGCAGGCTGCTCCATAGGGGACCAGATGCATCCGCTTTCCGAGTTAAATATGGCAACCTATGGGCTTATAGGCAAGGCGTACTCATTAATTGAAGAAAAGGAGCCTTGGTTAAACGGTGCAGTGAATATTGCCGATATTGCAGTTTTAAGTGCAGAGTCCACCTTAGGAAAAGATAGCGATAGAGCAGATGTAGGCGCAAACAGAATGCTCCTTGAGGGAAATTGTTTGTATAACTTTGTTGATGCAAATGCAGATTTTTCTAAGTACAAGCTGCTTATTTTACCTGATGCCGTAGGCTATAACGATGCTTTGATAGAGAAAATTAAAGCTTTTGCAAATAACGGTGGTAAAATAATTGCAACAAATAAAGCATTGGTGCACGATGGAAGCTTTATTTTGGATTTTGGCTGTGAGTATAAAGGCGAAAGCGAGTTTGCCCCTACATACCTTGTGCCACAATTTGAAACAGTAAACGGCAAAACAGAATATGTTATGCGCTGTAATTTCAGTAAATTTGAATGTATACAGGGCGAAAGGGTAGCGCTCGTGCAAAACCCGTATTTTAACAGAACATTGGAGCATTTTTGTTCCCATATGCACGCACCAAATAATCCTTGCGAAAGCTTTGCAGGCGCAGTTATTAACGGAAACATTGCGTATATCGGCTGGGATATTTTTACAGCATACGCAAACCTTGGTCACATTTGCTTTAAAGAGCTTTTTAGCTTTATGGTTAATAAGCTTTTAGGAGATGATACTACTGTTTTTGCAGATATTCCCGACAGAGCAGTTGTTACCTATACAAGGCAGGAAAGCGAAAAAAGAAATATACTTCATCTTCTTTTTGCCCACACCACAGTAAGAGGTGAAAATACAGAGGTTATTGAGGATACCGTTCCGCTTTACAATGTAAAATGTAGTGTAAGGTGTGCTCACAAGCCTTCAAAAATACGCCTTGTGCCATCAGGTGAGGTTTTAGAGTTTGAATATGCAAACGGCAGAGTAGCCTTTACCGTACCTAAAGTAGATATTCACCAAATGGTGGAAATTAAAGAGTAAAAAATAAAGGATAGTACATTTCTGTAATGTACTATCCTTTATTGTTTTTAGAATTGTCTTTTTAAAGCTACATTTTAACTGCTGATTGCTATTCTGCGAAGCTCTGGCAGCTGGCAGCTGGCGACTGGTAGCTTTACGCAGTTCCGGAATTTTTAATTTTGCATTTTGAATTTTTAATTCTTCGTACCATTACCACCTATTCTCCACATATTCGCAGAAGGTGAAAAGGTCTTTTATTTCAACAACTGTGCCGTCATCTAAAACTACATTACCGTTCCAGTTGCCAAAAATCTGGTGGCAGTTCATTCTGCCAATTTTAAAATCAACGTCGGTGTGGTTATCAAAGGTAGGTGTCATAGTCATATTAAATCGCCCGTCCTCCGAGATGAATTTCCACTCCTCAAGGAATCTGTCTTTAGGGAATTTCTCTACATCCACAGCGCCTATTTTATGTACCTTGCCATCGTAAAAGATGCAGGTTTCAGTACCGTTTGACTCATCACCGATTGCCCAGGTAATTTCAAAGCCGAAAAGGTGCTTTTCGCCCTTTTCATCTGTAATATATTTGTTACCACTACCCCAATACCAAACCATTTTGTGTACGGTATTTACTCTGCCCCAGTCAAGTGTGCAGAAGGAATTTTCTTTACCGAAGGTGTAGGTGTAATCACCCATTTTAAATTCACCACAGCAGGGCATACACATCTGCTTTGTAGTCATAAAGTATTTTGTGTTATCGCCCTCAAAGGGGAAAACGGTTGTAATATTTTCAAGCCCCACAGGGATATCCATTGTAACATTTACCTCTACAGGCTTACCCTTATAGGAACCCTTGTAGTAAAGAGTTCTTTCGGTTTCCATAGTGTTAAAATCGAACTCTGTTTTACCGATTTTATCCTTATATCTGTTAGGCACATCACCCTTTGCAGGTGGCACGTGCTTATTTGCACCTAAAAAATATTGTATTGAGTCGCAAATGATTTCACCTGTTTTAACATTTGTAAGCTTTGCAGCCACATAGCCACCTATATTGATATTTGCAAAGCTGACGAGAATTTGCACCTCATCACCAACAAGAATGTTGTAAAAATCCCATTCCTTACGGCTCATAATACCTGTCTTTACAAGATTTCTGTCGTAAGTAAAAACATTTTTTCTTGCCCAACCCTTTGCGTTAAGTGTGCCATCGGGGTTGAGAAGGGGAGTTTCTCGGGTGTATTCGGTCTGCTTTGATTTTTCCTTCCATTCGGTAAAGCTTTTGTATGTACGAGGTAATTCCTTGCTCATTTTTAATCCTCCAAAATATGTTTGTTTGCATTTATTGTTTTTTCCGTAGCTTCCCTTAAGCAAAAGCCTGTGAGCAGCACGGCATCAAAGCAATATGTATGTGTGTTTTCTATAAGTGCAGCCACATTTTTCTTGGTCGGTCTTTCTTTAACTGCATAAATATCATCAAGTAAATCGCAGCACATAGAAAACTTTTTAACCCACTTTTGCATTTCGGCAAAAAGAGGGATTTCTGTATTGCTTATAAGCTCCAAGCACTCTCGCATATTGTTTATGTATGCCCTGAATTCTGAAAGTGCTTCTTCTTTTTTGCCTACAGATTCAAGGAAAGCTATGTGGCTTAAGGTTTCACTCATAAATGCAGAGCTGTACCTTGAAAGGCAGGAAACACCAAGGTGGTCTGCAAAGTAAAAGAATTTGTCGGCATCATTACCAAGCATAACTCGGTGAGCGTTTTGTAATGATTTTTTAGGGTCATAAGCAACAGGGTTCCACAAAAAGTCTGCAATGGTTAAAAGTGGAATTTTAGAGCACTCGGCATACTCCATAACGTTGGAGATTATGCCCTCGCAATGCTTGTAAAGCTCTTTATCTCTGCCAATAATTGCACCAAGGTGAAGCTCGTGGTACATTTCGCAATCATTTACAGGGTAGTTATCCCAGTAAAGTGGCTTGTGCTTTGTGGAGCCGTAAAGGGCATCTGCCTCTCTTACGGTAAGTACCCTTGAGCAGATTTCTGCACCTGTCCAGAAAAGGTCTACGTCTTCGGGAATAGAACTGCCGAATTTAGAAATATACTCTCCGTTTTCATCACCACTGTATTGTGTGGGGCAAACGGTTAAATTGATTGATGAATCAAATTCCTTAAGGTAAGAGTAAGCCTTGTTAACAAGGTCTATGTGGGCATCAATAATGCTTTCGTAGGCGCTCCGGTCATCATCGTACTGAAAATCCCACGGGATATCATCAAGCAAAAGACCGAAATTGCGTACACCGATATTATAAATGCTTTTGATTTTTGCCATAAGAAGAGAAAAGTCCTCTTCGCTTGTGTAGTGGTAGGTAAGGCCCGGGCCAACTGCCCAGTAAAAGCTCATATAATTTTCATTTGCCAAATCAAAAAGTGCTTTTAATTCTGCAAGCTCCTTTTCAGGGTAAGGCTCACGCCACTTTTCCCTGTGATAAAGGTCATCCTTAGGGGCGTAGTAAAAGGTGTTCATTCCGTTAGCTGCCATAAGCTTCATAACGGAGCGCCGTTTTGAATTTTCCCATGTAGGACCGTAAAAGCCTTCGATATATCCTCTTTTTTTGAAAAGAGGGTAATCTTCAATGGTGCTTTCGTAAAGCTCGTCTTCAGAAATAAGCTTACAAAGGGTGTGGGCACCTCTGAAAAGACCTACAGCTGAGGGTGCCTTTACCGTAATTTCGCTTTTTGTTATATCAATATAGTATTTTTCCTGCAGCTCCTCTTGTGGGAGCAGGGTAAAGTTAACAGCAATACCATCGTTTGTAGGAATAGAATATTCATCAAAAATTCTTTGGGCAATGGCATTAAAATCTCTCTTTAAAAGCACACCGTTAACATTGAGGTGAGCTCCGTTGATAGTGTATTTTTGAAGTGTAGGGTGAATCACAGGTGCATTATCTCCTTTCTGTATTTTTCTATAAGGACGCTGTTTGCTTCATCGCCACCGTCAACATTTGCGCTGCGAAAGTGGTCGGGGTAAAATTTGTGTTCTGAACAAATTTCAACTGCTCTTGCAACTACGGCATTTAAAATTGCTGCCCCTGCTACAGTTGAGGTTGCGCATATTTTACCCTGCACACCATCTATTTCTATACAAGCATCGCCATGGCAGCCACAGTTATCTAAAACAATATCTGCAAGCTCCCAAAGGCGCTTGCCACAGGGGTGGCGACTGTCTGCTGCATTTGAGTGAGTAATGCTTGTAAGTGCAATTACACTAATTCCACGCTCTTTACAAAGCAGGGCCATATCAATTACTACGCCGTTTCTGCCTGAGTTTGAAATAATTACAATTACATCATCTTTTGTAATTTTGTAGCAATCAAAAATCTCCTTTGCAAGGCCTTCTTTTCTCTCTGCAGCAGTGCTCTCGGATGCACTTTTGTGGAGCATCAGCTCTTCTACAAAAATAGGCTGAATGTTCAAAAGTCCACCGGCTCTGTAAAAAAGCTCCTCTGCCAACATATGGGAATGACCTGTGCCGAATAAAAAAATTTTTTTGTTGCTTTCTATTGCGTTTGAAAAAAGGACCGAGGCAGCTTCAATTTGTTGTGAGCAGTTTTTTTCAATTGTGTTTAAAATACTTTTTATATTTTTAAAATACTCTATGTGCTTCATTTTTATTGCATCTCCCTTGCCAAATCAAGAGCAATTACCTCAGGGGAGGTTTTAAGCAGCTGTATATTAACACCCGGAAAGACCTTGTTCACCTGCTGTGAAAGCTCCGTTCTGAAAATTTCGGAATTTTCAAAAACACCACCGTACAGCGCAAGGGTACCACAGGCGTTGGTTCTGTTTAAAAGGGCAACAACGGTTTTACTGTATTTTTGTGCCTCGTGTTTTATAATTTCAACAGCAGCCTCACAGCCCTGTTGCGCTAAGGCATCTATCTGTGCGCTGAATTTTGCAATATCAGCCTTTGTAGTAGCAGGTGCGTAAATGTAATCAATTACTTTCCTTAAATCATTTACCCCAAAAAAGCTTTTTGCACATTCTAAAAGGGGATGAGAGGCTCTTTTATCTGTATATTCACAGCACAGCTTGAGTGCACTGACGGCAATAGCGTAAGCAGAGCCTTCATCACCTAAAATGTGCCCCCAACCACCTGCAGTAATTGTATTTTTATTTTCATCAAAGGCTACAGCCATTGAGCCTGTGCCACAAATGGCAACGGCATCACACTCTGCAGACATTAACGGAATAAAAGCATCGCTGTTCATATAGATTTTTTGAGAATTGATTATATCACCACAAAGTGCTTGTGTGGTTTTTTCATCTGCCTCACCGTCTAAAGCAGAGCAGCCTATTACAGCAGCTTTGAAAAATGATGCACCACAAATTTGCTCTATTTCGCTCATTATTGCTTTAAGATTTTCTCTGCATACGCTCATACCAACAGAGTAAAAATTAATTGTTTCGCCTGTTACACGGCAGATGATTTTGCCACCGTCATCGCAAACAGCAGCCTTGGTTTTTGTGCCACCACCATCTATTCCTAAAAAGTAATTCACGGCGTAGCCCCCTTTACGGAATCAATAAGAGCTTGCATTCCGTCAAGAATTGCCCTTGCAGTGAATGGGCCTGTTGAGTTTGTTTCCTCATAGTGATTTCTGCCAAAACGGTCATCGCCTGACTTTATGTATGGCATATCCTTGTTTAAGATAAAATCGTTATCGGGGATAATATAGCCAAGCTCATCGTTGCAAAGACCAATAACAAAATTGTGCTTGCAGGGCGTTTGCTTGCAAAGGATGTTGTAATCTGCCTTGTTGCCTGTTGCAGAGTCCTCAGCAGAAAAGAAGCCACCGTTCCAAAGCTCAGGGAAAAGCTCTCCCGGAATAAGGAACATACCTATTTGCTCATTGCCAAGCTCTAAGTAGCCGATTTCTGTACTTAAAAGAGCCTGGCTACGCTTATCGCTACGGAAAATATCGTTATTAAATACTCCGAGAATTCTTGCAAGAATCAAAACGTAATTTGATGCCTTGATTTTTAACGGGGCAGATTTAACATTAATAAGGGGAGAAATTTCTTCCTCAGTTTCTATTGCATTTGCAATTGCACCGACCTGCTTGCCAAAAGCCTTTGTGTATGCCTCACAATCAATTTCATTGCGATAAACCTTTTTAATTTCTTTTGCAGAAATCATACCACCGATAGCACCGTTTACATAAATAACCTGGGTATTTTCGTTATGGTTTTCAATTTCTTTAATCATATAGCATGGGAAATCAGCACTTATTTGTGCTGTTTTACTGCCTAAAAGCTCTGCATGGCAGGCAAAATTGATTATTTGAATGTTTTTACTGCCATCGAAGGATTTAAATGTGATTTTTGTAAGGTTTTTATCGAAGCAGTCAGGCTTTCTATGGTCGTAGAGCATATCCTCTGTGGCAAAAACGGAGTAAAAAAGCTTACCTTGTGTACGGTTCAGGTAGGCGCTTATGATTGCCTGTGCAGCTTTTTCTTTTAAAAATGACATATATTCTGTATTTTTGCCCGATTTGTAAAATTTTTCTCCCCACAGCCCTTGCGTATCTACAGCAGAATGGGAGTGGGTGGCGCAAACGGAAATGGATTTAACGTTTTGTACCTTGCCACTTTCTATAACAAGCCTTCGTATATCGTTTACATCATGTCTGCTAAAGCCTACTGCATCTATGCTGCAAATAATTACGCCACCTCTGCCTGTGTTATCGTCAATAAACACAGCACGGGCATACATATCATCAAGCACACCTTTAGCAGGATTGTTGGAGTCGTAGCCTGCAATAAAATATTTGCGAGAAGTAACATCGGCAGGTGTAACCACCTCTTTACCGAAGCCACAGGTAAAGTTCTCACCACAGGTTTTTGAAAAAACCTCATCGCCCGAGAGCATATATTTATCTGCTGCTTCGGGGGTGGTAAAATGTTTTTTTGGAAGAAGGGAAATTATAGCCTTTGAAAGAGCTCCCGCAGTCTTGCCTAAAATTTTATCGAAATTCATAAGCACTCTCCTTAACATAAAATACTCTATAATAATTATACATACACTATAAATCAATTTCAATATTGAAAAAGCATAATAAATAATGTATGATTATATAACAAATGCATTAAAGAATTAGGAGAAAGCAAATGATTGAAATAAGGAAATTTGAAGCTAAGGATTACGAGGATGTGCAGTATGTTTGCCTGCATTGTGAGGATGCACCCGAGGATCCACCTGAGCTGCAGGAGTTTGTGTTACACACCTTTTGCGATTACTACATAGATAACGAGCCTGAAAACTGCTTTGTGCTTTCGGATGACGGCAAGGCTGTGGGCTATGTAATTTGTGCAGAAAACTACGATAGCTACAAAAAAATATTCGATGAGAAATACTTACCGCTTAACGAGCACCTTTCCGAGGGTCTTTATAACTGGGCAAAAAATTCTACAGTTTTACAGGCAAAGTATAAAGAGGAATACCCTGCACATTTACATATTGATTTAACACCACCATACCACCACAAGGGCTACGGCACACAGCTTATAAAAGCGCTTTGTGAGCACCTTGCAAAAAAAGGAGTAAAGGGTGTTATGCTTACAGTTGGCAGTAAAAATGTAAATGCAGTTAAATTTTACACAAAATGTGGCTTTACCTTGCTTGAACAAATCGGCGAGGTAAACGACGGTGAAATAGCATTTGGAATAAAGTGTATTTAGTCGTTGGTTGCCGGAGCTTCGCAAGGAAAGTAGGAATTAGGAATTAGGAATTGAGGGGAAGCTTTGCTTCCAAACATTATAAGCTTCGCAAAGTTAGATAGAACAACTGTAAGGGCAGGATTGTAGCCTGCCCGAAAGCAAATATAAACAACGGGACGGCTGAAATGAAGTCCCTTACAAGCTTCGCATAAGCAACGCTTGTTTTGGAGGAATCTATGTCAGAATTACAGCAAGCAATAAACCAAATTTTTTTAAATACAATAACAAAGGCTGTTATAAGCAAGCCTGCCCAAAAGTCGGCAGAGTTTAAAAAAGTTGCAATTAGCCGTCTGCCTAAGCTTTACCAGCTTGCAAAGTATACCGAAAAGCAGGTTTTTCACGAAAACATCAGCTTTGATGATATTGCCCAAAGGTGCCTTCAACTTATGGAGAGTGGCTACCTACAGCTTAACGCCTGGAGTGAGGAAAAGGAATATTCCCTTATGATTTCAAAGAAGGGTAAGGTTTCCTTTGTGAGCAAAAACGTGAAATCACAAGCTCCAACAGTACACTCGGAGCACAACAGGCAAAAGCAGTATATTATCCCCGAGGGCAAGGTGATTGAGCCACTTGTGGATATGGGCATATTTACAAAAGAGGGCAAGGTAGTTGCCTCAATGTACGATAAGTACAAGCAGATTAACAGGTTTATTGAAATAATTGATGATGCTGTGCGTCAGCAAAGCCTTACAAAGCTTAATATTATAGATTTTGGCTGTGGAAAATCATATTTAACCTTTATTGTGTACTATTACCTTACCGAAATCAGGGGGATAGATGCCCAAATCATAGGCCTTGACCTTAAGGCAGATGTTATAGAAAAGTGCAATAAGGCAGCAAAAAAATACGGTTATGAAAAACTGCGCTTTGAAATGGGTGATATAAACGGCTTTAAGTGTCCCTTTAATGTGGATATGGTTATAACACTGCACGCCTGTGATACGGCAACAGATTATGCACTTTATAACGCCATAAGCTGGGGCGCAAAAATGATTTTTTCCGTACCCTGCTGTCAGCACGAAATCAATCAGCAAATTAAAACCGAAAGCTTGGCCCTGCTTACTCGCTACGGTATAATTCAGGAGCGCTTTTCAGCCTTGCTTACAGATTCTATAAGGGCAAACCTGTTAGAATATTGTGGCTATAAAACACAGCTTTTAGAGTTTATTGATTTTGCGCACACACCTAAAAACATACTTATTCGTGCAGTGAAAAAAGGCAGTACCACAAACGCTGCAAAGCAAAAAGCTTTAGCAGAGGTGGACTCGGTAATTAAGGAATTTAATGTTTCTCCCACACTTTACAAGCTACTTATAAAAGAATAAAAAAACAGTCTTTTCAATTTGCATTGAAAAGACTGTTTTTTATACAACACTTGTTTAATGATTTGTGTTTACATAAAATTCACTTGACTTTATACCGAAAAACAACTACACTTTTTCTATATAGATATTTATACTATTATATATATATCTTGCGAAGGGATGGCGATTTAATGGGAAAGCCCTGCGAATATCTTTCAAATATGGCGCCAATAAAATTGGCAACAGATTTGCCTTTTGATAAAAAGTGGCTACAGTTTTACGGTGAAATGCCCGAAAACCTTGAATACCACCAAGGGTCAATTTACGATATGCTATACGATGCAATAAGAGCATACCCTACATACCCTGCAATGGAGTATTTTGATGTTGTTTACTCTTACAGAGATTTAAGTGAGCATATTGAGGAGGTAGCACAGGCACTTTTAGGGCTCGATGTTGTACCAAACGAAAGCGTTACAATTTGTATGCCGAATATGCCTGAGGCAATTTTCCTTATTTACGCAATTAATAAAATCGGTGCAGTTTGCAACGTTATTCACCCGTTAAGCGACCATGATGATATTGTTAGTGCAGTTGAGTCCTCAAACTCTTCTTTAATTTTCACAACAGATGTTTCTGCGCTTAAGGTAGAGGGCGTTAAGGCAAGGGTTGTTGTTTGCGAGGTTTCAAATTCTATGAAGCCTTTGCTTCGCACAGCCTATAACCTTAAAAACAGAAAAGCCCTTCGCTATCCGGCAGGCTTTATCCATTGGAAGGACTTTTTAAATAAAAGGGTAGCGTATGGCCCTATTGTTAAGCGCACTAAGGACGACCCTGCAGTTATTATCTATAGTGGTGGCACTACAGGCAAATCAAAGGGTATTGTGCTTTCGAACCTTTGCTTTAATTCACTTGCAACACAATGCTACGCAGTTTGTAAAGAGGCGAGGGCAGGTAATTCAATTTTATCGGCATTACCTATTTTCCACGGCTTTGGGTTGTGTGTAAGCATACACGTGCCACTTACCCTTGGCCTTAAGTGCATACTTTTGCCAAAAATCAGCGTTGGTGATTTAAATAACACTATAAAAAAGAAAAAACCAAACCTTCTGCCTGCAATACCAACGATGCTTAAGGCTATGACGAATAACCCATCTTTAGGGCCCGATAGCCTTAGCTCTGTTAAGGTTATACTTTCAGGTGGAGATTATTTGAGTGATGATGTGCGTGAAAAGGTGCTAACATACTTTAAAGCCTGTGGCTCTGATGCACACATTCAGGTTGGCTACGGACTTTCCGAGGCTACAGCATTCATTGCTGCAACAGCAGATACCATTGAAGAAACAGATAACTTAGGTATTCCAAACCCCGATAATATTATTAAAATATGCGACCCTAAAACAAAAGAGGAGCTGCCTGCAGGTACAGTAGGTGAAATTTGCGTAAACGCTCCAACTGTAATGATGGGCTATCTTAACGAGCCTGAGGAAACTAAAAATGCCTTGCGAGTGCACAAGGATGGTTACACCTGGCTCCATACAGGGGATTTAGGCTTTGTAGATGAGGGTGGAGTGCTTCACTTTACCTCTCGCCTTAAAAGAATGATTATTTCCAACGGCTACAACATCTACCCTACAGAACTTGAAAACATAATTAATAAATGCCGTTTTGTTGCATCAAGCGTTGTTGTAGGTGTTAAGGATAGGGTGCGCCAAGAGGCACCAAAGGTAATTATTGTGCTTCAAAAGGGTGTGCAGCGCACAGCCGATGTAGAAAAAGAAATTATGGAATTCTGCCGTCAGCATATTGCCAAAAATGCTCAGCCTACGGAGTTTGAGTTTACCGATGCCTTGCCAACAACAAAAATAGGTAAAGTAAACTATCGCCAGTTTGAGGATAGAGATACGGACGATGATGCCCCTGCAGATGAAACGGCCCAGGCTCCGACTGAGGAATAAAAAATTAAAAGGAATGTAAGCCCTTTCGCTTGCATTCCTTAAATTTTTATTGATTTTAGTAAGCTTTTGTAATATTATAATTTTAAAATATATTAAAGGAGATAATACTATGGCATACGCTTCAGCCTTTTGGGCAGAATTTACCTCGCTTATAATGAGTATAATTATGTCCTTCGGCCTTACATTCGGTATTTTTACACCATCTACAACAACCGAGGCACAAAAATATTATAACCAAGATATTAAAAATGTAATTTTTATGATTGGTGACGGTATGGGTGGTAACCACCTTGAGAAAACAAAGGCAGAGAAAAATATTTCTCTTGCAATGGAAACTGTTGATTACAGAGGCTCTGCACAAACACGTTCACTTTCAAACTCTGTTACAGATAGTGCAGCAGCAGGTACAGCCCTTGCAACAGGCTCAAGAACCTCAAACGGTGCAATCGGTGTATATATGACAGACCTTGCAGCAACCTTCTCTTACCCCAAGAGCCTTACAGAGCTTTGTAAAGAAAACGGTATGCTTACAGGCATTGTTACAACAGATGAAACATCAGGTGCTACACCATCTGCATTTTCTGCCCACGAAAGCAACAGAGATAGGGCAAAAGAGATTTCGCTTGACCAGCTCAATTCTGATATTGACTTAATCTGGGGCGCAGAAAACGGCTATGTTACAGAGGGCGAAGCAGGTGCAGTAGGCTTTGAATATGTTAAAACCTATGAGCAAATGATGGCTCTCACCGAGGGTAGCAGAAGCTTTGCGCAGTTTGATAATTCTTTATGGACACTTGAGCAGTCTGATAAACAAACACCTACACTTAAGCAAATGACAATGAAGGCAATTGATGTGCTTGATGATACTGATGAAGGCTTTTTCCTTATGGTTGAGGGCGCACATATAGATAAGCACTCCCACGGTAATTTGGATGAAGAGATGATGGAAGCACTTATGTCATTTGATGAAACTATTGAGGCTGTGCTTGAATACGCTAAAAACGACGGTGAAACACTTGTTGTTATTACTGCTGACCACGAAACAGGTGGTATAACACTTGAGGGTGATAAATATGTATTTACAAAAGGCTCTCACTCAAATGCAAATGTTCCTGTTTTAGTATACGGCTCCGATAATTTTATTAACCGTGGTGAGGTAGTAAATAACTACGAGCTCCCAATAAGAGTTGCATATACATTAGGCTTTGCAGATGACCAGTTCCCGTTTGAGGTAGTTAATAGCTAAAGGGAATTTAGGAATGAGGAATTTTGGGGAAGCCTTGCTAAAATTCAAAATGCAAAATTAAAAATTAAAAATTTCGGAACTGCGTTGCAATTGTAAATCTTTTCAAAGATAGATAGAATAACTGTAAGGGTGGGATTGTAGCCCACCCGAAAGCAAAGAAACATCACTATTACTTATGAATTAAAAAAGGCTCCCATACGGGAGCCTTTTTCTATTCAACTATAGCAATCAAACAGCAATGCCCTTAAGAGTTCTGATGAGCATTTTAAGGAAGGAACGGATAACTGAAATTATATCAACCGGAGCAGGGTTAAATGCACCTCTGTTAATAAGGTCATCCATATTACCATCATCACAAACGAAAGCCTGTGTAAGTGTTGTACCACCTTCGCCGTTAAGCTCTGCACGAACATAGCAGCTAATATCATCAGAGTAATCAGCAAGCTTAATTGTAGAAGCTACAACACCGTTTGTTGAAACAGAATCTGTCTGAAGTGTAACGCCATCAGCAATCCACTTAATCTTATCTGTGTTTTTACCGATAACTGTAATTGTATCTGCAGCATCGTCAACGATTATGCAGGTAACTGTTGGGTATTCTACTGCATCACCGAGTCTTTCGCCTGCTTCATATCTTGAAACTGCGAAGAACTGACCGTTTTCCATAGCAGCACGAAGGTTTTCAGGTGAATACTCAGGAAGAACGAAATCCATGAAAGCAGTGTCGATATCATAATATCCGTGGGCATCGTTGTTAGCAAAGCCCCAAACGTTTCTACCCTCCGGGATAATAACCTGAAGAAGCTCATCCCAAAGAATACGGTCGCCACTTGTAGGACGGTCGAAGGAGTTGTAAACCTCAATACCAAGGCAGGAAGGATACTTACGAAGAGCCTTTGCAAAGAACTGAACATTGCCTGGGTCTGTTGCGATTTGGTAGCCCTTTGTCATTTCATCACCGTTAGGTGTGAGCATAACGTTGCCATCTTCATCGTAAACAAGCTCGCCGTTTGCTGAGCCAAGCCAGTCACCAGGGTGGTTGATGTGAGAAATACCACCTGCAGCTTCAATCATACCAATCATTGTTTCGAAGTCACCCTCGTCACCGAGAACGCCTTCTGTTCTATCGTCATTCATAAAGTAGCCGTTAACGTGGTTTTTCTGTGCAACGAGCATATTTCCTTCAATAGCACCTGTAACACATTCCATACCGTTTTTTACTGTACGTCTTGTGTAATCATCTTTATATGTACCGTTAAGGATTGCCTCAAACTCTTCGTCAGAAAGGTGTGACTGTTCGTTGAGTAAAACGTGGTTGTATTGGTAAAGAGGAATGAGAGTTGGCTGCTCATTCCACGGAACACCAATAACACCGTGGTCAGCCATAGCAAGGATATCAAAATCCTGGTTATAGTGCTCTTTAACCATTGAGCTTAAATCGATATAAGCGTCACTATAGGTTGAGTGAGTGTGAAGGTTTGTTTTGTAGTGGTGGTCATCATCTGCAAGGAGTGCTGTAACACCTGCATATGGGTTAGTAATTTTGTATTGCTTTACTGCAGCTACAGATGAAACCTGTAATATGCTGAAAAGCATAACAAGTACCATTGTTAATGAGAATAACTTTAACATAGTTTTTTTCATAGGATAATCCCCCTTTATAAAACTGATTATACCATAATAATAAATAAAGTCAAGATGGGGATTTAGTAAAATTAGGAATTAGGAATGAGGAATTGGGAATTGAGGGGAAGCTTAATTAGCTACCGGTCGTCAGTTGCCGGCTACCGGAGCTTCGCAAAGGTTAGGTAGAACAACTGTAAGGGCAGGATTGTAGCCTGCCCGAAAGCAAGGAAAAACAACGGGACGGCTGAAATCCGTCCCTTACAAGCTTTGCAGGATAGCAATTAGCAATTAGCAATTAGCAAATGGCAAAGCAGAGCTACGCATCGCCAGTTGCCGGCTACCGGAGCTTTGCAAAGGTTAGGTAGAACAACTGTAAGGGCAGGATTGTAGCCTGCCCGAAAGCAAGGAAAAACAACGGGACGGCTAAAATCCGTCCCTTACGAGCTTTGCAGGATAGCAAATAGCAAATAGCAATTAGCAAATAGCAAATAGCAAATAGCAATTAGCAGAGCTTCGCAAAGGTGTTTTCTAATAAAAAAGAGCTATGCCTTACGACACAGCTCCATTTATTAGCTTTAATCTTAATACATTCCGCCGCCCTGTGCTGCAGCTGCCATAGCTGCTGCGTTTGCAGCATCTGCTGCAGGGTCAGGCTTATCTGCAACAAGGCTTTCTGTTGTGAGAACCATTGCTGCCACGCTTGATGCGTTCTGCAAAGCAGAGCGAGTAACCTTTGTTGGGTCAAGAATACCTGATTCAGCCATATCTGTGTATTCCTCTGTTGCAAAGTTAAAGCCGTAACCGGTTTTGCCTGAACGAAGAATGCCGTCAATAATTACAGAGCCCTCAAGACCTGCATTTGCAGCAATTTGGCGAACAGGCTCTTCAATAGCCTTGCGCACAATTTTTGCACCTGTAATTTCATCTGCATCTGTAAGGGTTGCAATGTACTCATCAAGAGCAGGAATTGCATTGAGAAGTGCAACACCACCACCTGCAACGTAGCCTTCCTCAATAGCAGCCTTGGTTGCAGCAAGAGCATCCTCTATACGGAGCTTCATTTCCATCATTTCTGTTTCTGTAGCAGCACCAACACGAATAACTGCAACGCCACCTGCAAGCTTAGCAAGTCTTTCCTGAAGCTTTTCTCTGTCAAAGTCAGAGGTTGTAACCTCAATCTGGGATTTAATCTGATTTACTCTTGCAGAGATTTCGTCAGGGTTACCTGCACCGTCAACAATAATTGTTGTTTCTTTGGAAATCTTAATCTGTCTTGCACGGCCAAGCTGAGCAACCTGAGCATCCTTAAGCTCAAGGCCAAGCTCCTCTGTAATAACCTCGCCACCTGTAAGAATAGCAATATCACGGAGCATTTCTTTTCTTCTGTCGCCAAAGCCGGGCGCCTTAACGCCAACACAAGTAAATGTACCTCTGAGCTTATTTACAAGGAGAGTTGCAAGTGCTTCGCCTTCAATATCCTCAGCAACAATAACAAGCTTTTTGCCTGCCTGCACAATTTTTTCAAGAAGAGGAAGAACCTCTTGAATTGAAGAAATCTTTTTATCTGTAATAAGGATGAATGGGTCGTCAATAACAGCTTCCATTTTATCGGTATCTGTAACCATATATGGAGAAATGTAGCCACGGTCAAACTGCATACCCTCAACAACATCGCAGCTTGTTTCTGCAGTTTTGCTTTCTTCAACAGTAATAACGCCATCTGCAGTAACCTTTTCCATAGCCTCTGCAATAAGAGTACCAACGCTTTCATCTGCAGAGGAAACAGTTGCAATTCTTGCAATATCGCTTGAAGATTCAACAGGCTTTGAGTTGGCCTTGATAGCCTCAACTACGCAAGCAACTGCATTTTTTATACCCTTTTTGAGTACCATTGGGTTTGCGCCTGCAACAACGTTTTTCATACCTTCACGTACAAGAGCCTGTGCAAGGAGTGTAGCTGTTGTTGTACCGTCACCTGCTACATCGTTTGTTTTTGTAGCAACCTCTTTAACGAGCTGAGCACCCATGTTTTCAAAAACATCCTCAAGCTCAATCTCTTTTGCTATTGTAACACCGTCGTTTGTAATAAGAGGAGCACCGTATTTTTTATCGAGAACAACGTTTCTGCCTCTTGGGCCTAAAGTAATTTTTACTGTGTTTGAAAGCTTGTCGATACCTGCCTGGAGTGCACGGCGAGCTTCTTCACCATAAATAATCTGTTTTGCCATTTGTAAAACCTCCGAGAATTAAAAAGTAAAATGACTTTGAATTTATATTTTATTCAACTATTGCAAGAATATCGCTTTGGCGAACAATAATAAGTGCTTCGCCGTCAATTTTAACCTCTGTGCCTGAGTACTTGCTAAGGATAACCTTATCGCCAACCTTAACCTCCATCTTAATTTCCTTGCCGTCAACAACAGCACCCGGGCCTACAGCAATAATTTCTGCTGTTTGTGGCTTTTCCTGTGCAGCAGCTGCAAGTATAATACCACCCTTTGTTGTTTCCTCTGCCTCGCAGAATTTAAGAACAACTCTGTCGCCTAATGGTTTGAGTGTCATAGAAATGCCTCCTAAAATATATGTAAAGTTATTTTTGTGTAGATATATATTATATTTCTTTTGTAATGATTTATCAAGCCTTTTAATAAAGAAAAGAGTAAACAAAATGTAAACTAAAGTGTTTGACATATAAAGATTAAACTGATAATATTAAATAAGATGTGTAAACAATCGGGGTCGGTGAAATACCCGATATTGAAAAGGAAGATAGGTACGGCAAAATTGTATAGCTTTTGCAAGTGCTATCTTTTAGTTTTATGCCGGTAACCCTTGTTGTATGCATAGCGCAAAGCATTTTAAGCTTGTAGATTGCAAAAACAATTCCGAAAAAGAAACGGAGGAAATACAATGAAAAGCTACGATGTAATCGTAATCGGTGCAGGTAACGGCGGCCTTGCGGCAGCTGCTAACTGTGCTAAAGCAGGTCTTTCAACACTCCTTCTTGAAAGGCATAATATTCCGGGTGGCTCTGCATCATCATTTGTTAGGGGTAGGTTTGAGTTTGAGCCATCACTCCACGAGCTTGCAGGTATTGGTGATGAAAAAGAGGCAGGCACTATTGAAGAGGTGTTTAACCGAATAGATGCAGATGTTGAGTGGTGCAGGCACGATTCAACCTTCCGCCTTGTTGTACCTGCAAAGGAGGGCGATGAGGATACATTTGTAAACGAAGACGGCGTGCTCGTTACGGTTGATGCCCGTATGCCTGTTGGCTTTGAGGCGTTTTCAAGAAAGCTTGATGAGCTTGTACCCGGCTCATACGAAAGCTGCAGAAAGGCATTTGACCTTTCAATAAATATGTTTAAGGCCTTCGACTGTATGGAGGACCCTTCAAAAATACCCGGTAGCCTTAAGGATGTGCCTGATATTATGAGAATGGTTTCTCACACAATGACAGAGGCTCTTGATACCTTGGGTATGCCTAAAAAAGCACAGGATATTTTCAATACATACTGGTGCTATATGGGCTCACCTGCATCACAGTTTGACTTCCTTTACTACCTTTGCGTACTGCACAGCTATGTAAGGAGTGGTACAGGTATTCCAAAGCTTCGCAGCCACGAAATGAGCCTTGCTATTGATAAAAAAATTCGTGATTTCGGTGGCGAGATTTGGTATAATTCTGAGGTTACAAAGCTTATAATGAAGGACGGTAAGCCTGTAGGTGTTGAAATAAACGGTGAAAAAGAGGTTTACGGCAAGTACTTTATTTGTAACAGCTACCCATACAAGGTGTTTACAGAGCTTTTAGATAAAAAAGATGTTCCCGAAATGCAGTTTAAAATGCTTAATGCAAGAAAAACTGCTTGTACACTTACAACTGTTTACCTTGGTATGAACAAAACAAAAGAGGAGTTAGGAATTAAAGATTACTCTATATTCATAGCTCCCGATTCCGACTCCGATAAGCAGTATGAAGCTGCACAGAATTTCTTTAATGGCTTCTGTATTATTAACTGCCATAACGAAATTATTCCTGATTGTTCCCCTGAGGGCACAAGCCAGCTTTTCCTTACAACAATGACCTTTGGCGATGTTATGAAGGATATTAAGCCACAGGATTATAAGAAATTTAAAACAAAGGTTGCAAGGGATATGATTGAAACCTGTGAAAAGGCTCTCAACATTTCAATTACACCGTATATTGAAGAGATTGAAATTGCCCTTCCACCAACATTTGCGAGGTACCTTAATACACCACTTGGTACACCTTACGGCTATATGCTTGAAATGTGGGATAGTATGCTCCCAAGAACAATACAGTACCTTAAGGATCAGCCATTCCCCAACTTCTATTTCTGTGGTGCAACACAGGAGCGAGGCGACGGCTACGGCTGTGCATACTATACAGGCGAAAAGGCTGCAGGCCTTGTTATTAAAAAAGTGAAGGAGGGCAAATAATATGGCAAATCTTAAAAAGCTTAAGGGCTTAAAGTTTATAAAAATGCTTCCTGACCGTCAGGCAAGATTTGAAAGTGCAAAGGCAGACGTGCCATCTTTTTCAGATAATGCTACTGCACTTGCAAGGGCTCTCCACCCAAAGCGCCAATACCTTAAAATTGCACAGGTAATTGAAAGGGGCGAGGACTGCAAGAGCTTTGTGCTTGTACCAAATGCAGAAAAGGGCACAACAGAGCTTGCATATTTCGGCGCAGGTAAATATCTTACAGTTTTTGAAAAAATTGAGGGTATGCCTGTTACAAGGGCTTATTCTATTTCATCCTCACCAAAGGATTCCCTTGAGGGCAAATATGTGCTTACAATAAAGCTTGTTGAGGGTGGCCTTGTTTCAAAATTTATTTTTGATAACTGGGTAGAGGGCAGAGAGGTAGAGGTTTCTGCCCCTGCAGGTAACTTTGAATACCAGGAGCTTCGTGATGCAAAAAATGTAATTTGCCTTGCAGGTGGTAGTGGTATTACACCTTTCCTTTCAATGGCAAATGCTATTGCCGATGGCGATGAAGACTTTACAATGACCCTGCTTTACGGTAGCCGAAGCTACGATAATATAATTTTCCGTGAGGAATTAGCAGAAATTGAAAAGAAATGCAGTAAGGTTAAGGTTGTTCACGTGCTCAGCGCAGAGGATAAAGATATTGAAGGCACAGAAAAGGGCTTTATTACAGCAGAGCTTATAAGGAAATATGCTCCGCAAAACGAGGAGTACTCTGTTTTCCTTTGTGGTCCACAGCAAATGTATGAGTTTGTTGATAAGGAGCTTGAAAAGCTTAACCTTCCAAAGAAATTTGTACGCCACGAAATGTTTGGCGAATTCCACAACCCTGCTTCACAAGGTGATTACCCACAGGGTGTGCCTGAAACAGTTAAAATTACTGTTAAGTGCCAGGATAAGGTGTTTACAGTTGAGGGTAGCACAGGGGATTCTGTTGTGCAGATTCTTGAAAAAAGCAAAATTGCAGTACCTACAAGGTGCCGAAGTGGTGAATGTGGCTTCTGCCATTCACACCTTTTAAAGGGCAAAATTTATGTTCCTAAAAAGCTTGAATACAGACGTCTTGCAGACTATAAGTTCGATTGCTTCCACCCCTGCTGCTCATTCCCACTTACAGATTTGGAGATTGAAATCCCTGCAGCAAAGTGAGAATTAGGAATGAGGAATTAGGGATTTTGAGGAAGCTACGCTTCCGAACATTATAAGCTTTGCAAAAACTCAAAAAAATTTTCAAAAAATGCTTGACATACATTTTCTTTTATGATATAGTAGTCAAGCGTTGAGGCGCTGGTGTAGCTCAGTTGGTAGAGCAGCTGATTTGTAATCAGCAGGTCGGGGGTTCGAGTCCGTCCACCAGCTCCACTTTTTTTAATTGAATATGGGAGTGTTCCCGAGCGGCCAAAGGGGGCAGACTGTAAATCTGTTGTCAACGACTTCGGTGGTTCGAATCCACCCGCTCCCACCAAAGTCAAATTATCCGAACCTTGTCATCAATGGTGACACGTTCGGGTTTTTGATTTTTATGGAGTATTGTGTGTAATGTTCAAACACTGTGACTACCACATAAACTGAAGAAGAAATGCATATATGCCGTCTGCAAAAAA
>JAZSGB010000032.1:0-4303 GCA_045532505.1 Acutalibacteraceae bacterium
AAAGCTTTTTAATAAGCTTAATGCCTAAAATACTAAAAAAAAACAAAAATGCTAAGCTTCTGCTTTTAGGTGAAGGCGAGGATAGGGAAAAGCTTGAGAAACAGATAGCTGCCCTCGACTTATCCTCAAATATAATAATGATCGGTAACGTTACAGATGTGCATAAATATTTAAGTGCAATGGATGTTTTTGTATTCCCCTCGTTATACGAAGGTATGCCTCTCTCGGTTGTTGAGGTACAGGCCAACGGGTTACCGTGTGTAATGAGTAACAGCGTTCCTCAGGACGTAGTATTAACTGACTTGATAAGAAGATTATCATTAAAAGAATCGGAAGATGTATGGGTTCAAGCTATCTGTGATTCAGAAAGATGTGCACCCCATACATATGAAGAAAAAATCAAAAATTTAGGATTAGACAGCGAAAAAATGGTGAATAAAATTTTGGAGCTTTATTGCGAGAAATTAGTATGATTAAAATTTTGTTTTTTATTGAAACCTTATCCGGTGGCGGAGCAGAAAAGGTGCTTCAAAACCTTGTTAATAATATGGATACTGAAAAATTTGATATTACAGTCCAAACTGTCTGGAAGGAAAATCCTGAAGGATGTTTAAGCAATAATATCAAATACAAATACATATATCCTTGTTTTTCAAAATTCAACAATTACAAATACAGACTTGGTGTTTTGTTAAAAACACTTTATCCGTTACATATTAAGGATAATTATGATATAGAGGTTGCATACCTTGAATGCGGTGCTACAAAGGTTATTTCAACCTCAACCAATAAAAAAGCAAAGAAAATTGCGTGGGTTCATTGCGATTTAACTAAAAAAATCAGCAACATAGACAGCTTTAAGAAAAAAAGCGCAAGGTGGTATAAAAAGTTCCATAAGGTCGTGTGTGTTTCCCGCGACGTAGAAAAAAGCTTTAACGGTGTATACGCAAACGAATTTGATACTGAGATCATTTACAATGTTATAGATGATTACAGCATCAAGGAAAAGGCTAACGAAATCGTTAAAGATTATTTCTTTGATGAAAAAATCCCCACAATTGTTTCTATCGGCAGGCTTTCTGTGCAAAAAAGATTTGACCGACTTATTGAAGCTCACAAAATCCTTTTAAACGAGGGCTTTATAAATAAGCTTTTAATAATCGGTGAAGGAGACGAAAGAGAACGTCTTGAGCAAATTATCAGAGACGCCGGCGTGCAGGATACAGTTACTCTTTTAGGTTTTAAGGATAACCCCTACCCCTATATTAAAAGAGCAGATTTATTAGCTTGTTCATCGGATTATGAGGGCTTTTCCTCCTTTGTTGCCGAGGGACTTATATTAGGAAAAGCTATCATCGCAACCAACTGTACCGGAATGGGGGAGCTTATAGGCAGCTCTCAATACGGAATAATAACCGAATGTAACGAAAAAGCATTATCGGAAGGAATAAAAAAACTTTTAGTTGATCACAGCTTAAAAGAGGAATATGAACGAAAGGCTATAGAAAGGGGCAAAAGCTTTTCTATTAATGCTTCAGTTAAGGAAGCAGAGAATTTCTTTGTTTCTATAAAATAAAACTTGAAAGGAGACAGCATGGAAAGCTTAGAATACTATTTACTTTTAGCTGCTATTATTGCTTTAGGTGTTTTAATGCCGCAAGGTGAAAAAGACCGAAAGCAATATATTGTAACAATGGCTGTTCTCCACTCCCTTTTGTCAGGCTTAAGGCATCAATATCTGACCGGTGATATGCAAAGCTACTGCTATAAATATTGGCGAACGTTAAACGAGGGTTGGTTTAGCGACGAGATTTTTCAAGGGGGCAGAAACTTCGGCTTTAACTGGCTTTTGAAATTCTTTTCAACCCTGTCCGACGGCGAATTTCAAGTATTTCTTATTGTCTCTGCCATATTTATTGAGGTTGTGGTGGCTTATTTAATTTATAAATATTCCCCTCTTCCATGGCTCAGCTTTTTGGTATGGAACTGTATGGGTTTTTATGTTTTCGGCTTTAGTGCTATTAAGCAATCAATAGCGATGGGGCTTATAATGATAGCCTTTGTGGGTATTATGGAGGAAAAACCAAAGCAGTTCCTGGTATTTACAATATTGGCCGGCTTTGTTCATACTCCTGCACTCATATTTCTGCCGGCATATTTTTTATCAAAGCAAAAATTCAATTTGCGGACACTGATTATATATTCTTGCGGTGCAGCTGCTGTTTTTATAAACAGAAACCAAATAGTACGGTTTATGCAGGATTTTTACTATGAAGAAGAAGTTATTGGAAGTAACTCTGATTTAGGCGGACGATTCTTTTTAATAGCTCTGTTTATAATAGCAGGCTTTGCTTTAAGAGGCTTCAACGGTAAATATTTTTCGAAGGTTGCTAATTTAATTGTTGCAGCAGCGGTTTTACAAATGTTTTCGGGCTTTGATAATGTTTTTACAAGGCTTACAGACTATTATTTACAGCTCCTTATCATCTTTATTCCCCTTTCCTTCGCAGATTATAAGGACGAGAAGCTTAACGGTGTTAGTGAAGGTATCAGCTTGGAAATTTTACCGAAGCAAAGGTTTATAGTCATAATTATTCTGGTTATGTTCCTTATCTGGTTTTATAACAGGTGCTGTATCGATATAGATATTAACGTATATGACGATTACACAAACTA
The DNA here is from genome assembly GCA_045532505.1 of Acutalibacteraceae bacterium. Lineage (GTDB taxonomy): Bacteria > Bacillota > Clostridia > Oscillospirales > Acutalibacteraceae > DTU089. The sequence goes on from JAZSGB010000032.1 coordinate 2,677, forward strand.
TAGATTCTTCTGGGAGGAGTGGGGAGTTTAATAATGTTAATTAGCGTAATAATTCCTGCATATAATTGCGAAAACACGTTAAAAAGAACAGTTGAAAGCATTACAGGCTCCGGCTTGGTGGATTACGAAATAGTAATAGTTAACGACGGCTCCACAGATAATACAGCCGCTGTTTGCAATAGCCTTTGCTCCCAATATAGCTTTATAAAATATATCGAACAACAAAACAATGGGGTTTCAGCAGCAAGGAACAAGGGTATTAGTATTGCAACAGGTGAGTATACTATGTTTTTTGATGCAGATGATACCGCTGAAGAAAATGGTTTTTCGGAATGTGTTGATATAATTGAAAATAAAAAACCGGATATTCTTGTTTTCGGTATGAGCTTTGATTATTATAAAAACGGCAAGCTTTACAGAAGAGATAAATTGGTAGCCGAGCAAAGTGGTCTACTTAATAAAAACCAAATCAAAGAAGCGTTTGAAAGCTTATACAACACTAATGCCCTTGCATCAGCCTGCAACAAAATTTACAAAAGAGCTTTGATTAGCAATAATAACATCTTATTCAACACCAATTACTTTTTAATGGAGGATTTTTTGTTTTCCTTAGAATGCTTAAAGCCGTGCCAAAATATATATTGTTTACCAAAGTCTTTGTATCATTACAAGCAATCTGAAAACGAGAAAAATGCCTTTATCAGATTAAAAAGAATAGATAATTTGTGCGAGTATATTTCTCCATTTAAAACAGCTATCAATGAATTAGCTGTTGGTGAAATGGGTGATACTGTATTTAATAATTTCTTTTTTATGCTCATTTCACAAAAGATGTACTATGCAAACGCAAAGGAAATTAAATTGCTTATAGAAAATTTAAATAACAATAAGCTTTTTAATGAAGCTAAGCAAGGAAAATTTCCTACAAGATATATAGGCTTTTTAAAGGATATTGAAGAATCCCGATACTTAAAAATAAGGTTATTAAATCTAAAAACTCAAGCAAGGCATAAGGTTGCGGTTTTAGTGAAAAGCATAGTAAAAGATATAGTAAAATAAGAGGTTTGTTATGGGAATAGATTTCGTTATTCTTTGGGTTGACGGTAACGACCCCGAATGGCAAAGTGAAAAAGCTAAATACGATTCCAATTTTAATGATGACAGTAACTCTGCAAGTCGTTATCGTGATTGGGGTCTTCTCCCCTTTTGGTTTCGTGGTATTGAAAAATTTACTCCTTGGGTTAATAAAATCCATTTTGTTACCTGGGGGCACATTCCCGAATTTTTAAATTTAAACAATCCAAAGCTTAATATTGTAAAGCATACAGATTTTATTCCCTCGGAATATCTTCCCACCTTCAGCTCTCACGCCATTGAAGTAAACATTCATCGCATACCCGGGCTTTCGGAGAAATTTGTTTATTTTAATGACGATATGTTTATTATTCGTAATATGACTGAACAAGCTTTTTTCAACGAAGGCCTCCCCTGCACGTATGGTGGCGAGGTCCCTATGGCATTTCAGGGGGATACAGGCATCTGGCAGCATGCGGCAGTTAATGATATGGGAGTTATAAACGCTCATTTCAATAAAAAAGAGCAGGTAAAAAGCTTTAGAAAAAAATAT
>JAZSGB010000071.1:0-7525 GCA_045532505.1 Acutalibacteraceae bacterium
TAGGGGATAGGAAAAAAAGATGCAGAACGGACAAACTGAGCAAAATCAAGACTTCAGACTTGATTTTGCTTGCCCGAAGGCGTACAAGGGTACGTCGAGTGGCGAAGTTTGTTCGTAGTATAAAACATAATTTTTTCATCAATTTTATATTTCCTGTATCTTTAAAGGGTTCTATAGGCTTATTAAACCTACAGAACCCCTTGCTATATCCGGTTTTATACGGTCTGCGCTTTTTTTACATCCCCTTTTTTATTGTTTTGTCATTTTTTCTGCCTTAGTCAGTAAGCTTATTAGTGGTACGCTAAGCAACAGCGTTGTAACAAAGTTACTTATTCCGTGTGTAACATCGAAAGGGATGCCTGCAAGCCACCAAGCAACAATGCCCTCAAAATTTAAGCTGTATACAATTGCTTGGAAGGGGGCATACATTAACCCGTATAAAAAGCCGTGCAAGGAACAAACAACGGCGTAAATCAGTGCTCTTTTTTTTCCTTCAAGATTTTTGGGTAAAAGCATAACTGCTCCCCAAAGCACAGCCCACAGGTAAAGGTATGGTACCCACCAGGTGCCGAAGCCGTTAAGCAGACCCGTAATAAAAATAAAAATGTATATGGGGTACAAGGCTTTTTTTCTGTAAACAACAGTAATTGCCGTAACAAAAAGTCCAATAAAGTGAATGTTCGGAAAAACATCCATAAGCACCTTTGAGGCGTACATTAAGCCACCAAGCATACCAAAAACAGCAATTTCTTTTACGCTAACCTTACTTTTCTGCTTTGAACTCATATTTCGTATCAGCTACAATTTCTGTTTGGTCAACACCCTTTGCTGCATATACTCCGTTTTCGTAAAAAGCCCAATACATTCCGTCTGTATCATAATCAAGCTTTTCGCTGTCAACGGTTTTAACATAAAGGCCGTACTGTCCGTCATCACCCTCAATAAGCTTAGCATCCAAAAGAGCCTCGCCAACAGTTTTCTTATCTGTTTTTACGGTGAAGTCTGTAACGGAGCCATCCTTGTGGGTAACGCTGAAGCTGAATTGCACAGCGCCGTCACCGAGTACGGTAGGCTCAGCCTTTTGCTCCGATGTTGAAGGTACTGTTGTGTCAACATCGCCATTGTTTTGGTTGCTTGTACACCCAAACATTGTAAGTGCTATAACCACAATAAGCACAAATGAAAGGATGACAGACAACATTTTTTTGTTGCTTGTCTTTTTCATTAGTATTTCTCCTTTAAAAATAGAGTTTTGTTTTCCGTTCCCTTCAGGCGCTCGCATATAGAAACGGCAATTGTCGGCAAGTATTTCGACTTACTGCTTTTTCTTCACCTTCTCGGCATTGCCAATGGTTTTCGTGGGAGTGTGGTGCACCCAAGGAAGAAAAATTTTGCAGAACACGGCGACGGGCTCGTACAGGATTTACACCTGTTTCCATAACCGACAAAAAGAATAATAACATAAACAATAAAAAAATACAAGGAGCAGTAAACGCTACTCCTTGTACGGATTATTTGTGGTAAAGCTTTTTGCTTTCGTGGTGTGGCTCACAGGTAAGGTTAATGCCAAGCTTTCGGAAGGTATCTCTGTCTACCTGTGAAAGTATAACCGTTGCGTGTGCCTCGCTGCCTCTGAGGTCTGTAAGCACATCAAATGCCTTTTTAGCAGTTGGGCTTGTAACGGCACTCATTGTAAGGGCAATAAGTATTTCGTCTGTGTGCAGCCTTGGATTGTGGTTGCCCAATATCGATGTTTTAAGAGCTTGGATAGGCTCAATAATTTCGGGCTGAATAAGCAGCTCGCTGTCGTCGATATCTGCAATAACCTTTAAAGAGTTAAGTAGTACAGCAGATGCAGCGCCTAAAAGGTCGCTTGTTTTACCTGTAACGATTTCACCATTTGGCAATTCAATTGCAACAGCAGGTCTGTTGCCTGTTTGTTTGCTTTTTGTAATAGCAGCCTTTACTGTTGGCCTCACACTTTCAACAGAAATACCGGCCTGGTTCATAAGGCTTTCTATTTTTGCAATTGCTTTATCGTTTTGTTGACCGAGCTTTTTATCACAAAGGGTTGTAAAGAAGCGCCTTACAATTTCATCGTGGGAAGCAGCACAGCAAACGGCATCGTCTGTAATGCAGTAGCCAACCATATTAACGCCCATATCTGTAGGTGATTTATACGGACTTTTTCCCTCTATTTTTTCAAACATTGCGTTTAAAACAGGGAAAACCTCAACATCACGGTTGTAGTTTACTGTAGAAATACCGTAAGCCTCAAGGTGATACGGGTCAATCATATTAACATCGTTAAGGTCTGCAGTTGCAGCCTCATATGCAAGGTTAACAGGGTGCTTGAGGGGGAGGTTCCATACAGGGAAGGTTTCAAACTTAGCGTAGCCTGCTTTAATACCTCTGAGATTATCGTGGTATAGCTGTGAAAGGCAGGTTGCCATTTTACCACTACCCGGACCGGGTGCAGTCATAATAACTACGGGGCGAGTTGTTTCTATATACTCGTTTTTGCCAAACCCCTCTTCGCTGACGATTTTACGTACGTTGTATGGGTAGCCCTCTATAGGGTAGTGCATAAATACCTTAACGCCTAAGCTCATAAGCTTTTCTTTAAATTGCAGGGCAGACGGCTGGCCGTCGAACTGCGTAATAACAACGCTGCCTACAAAAAGACCTGCGCTTGTAAATGCATCCATAAGTCTTAAAACGTCATTATCGTAGGAGATGCCTAAATCACGGCGTATTTTATTATTTTCGATATCACTTGCAGAGATAACAATAACAACCTCAGCGTGCTCTTTAAGCTTAAGCAGCATCTGAAGCTTACTGTCGGGCTTGAAGCCGGGTAATACTCTTGAAGCGTGAAAATCATCGAAAAGCTTGCCACCTAATTCAAGGTACAGTCTGCCACCAAATTCATCAACACGCTTTAAAATCTGCTCTGACTGTTTTTTGATATACATATCGTTGTCAAAACCGATTTTTCGTTGGAAAATCATAGAAACATCTCCTTCACAAAAAACAATTTTATCAAATACACATCTTTTTGTCAACGATAGCATATGTAGAAAAATAAGTCATCAATTTGGTTATATTTAAAGCCTTTTTGGGATAAGCTTAACCCACTCTTGGTTGACTTTAGGTGCTATAATGTTGTATTATATAATCAACATACTATTGTATATTGATTAGGAATTTTATATACGAAAAGGAGAACTATATGGAACAGTTTTCAAAAAGGTTTGCATTTGAGTGCTCTCCCGTTGCACATCCAAGCCATACAATTGTACGCAAAAACGTAAGATTTACCGTTATAACACCCTGCCTTCTGAGGGTAGAGGTGCAGTCAAAGGGTAAATTCTGCGATGAGCCAACACAAAGTGTATGGTTCCGTGATTTTTGTGAGCCCGAGTTCAAGGTGAATGAGTCGAGGGAAACAATTGAAATTAAAACAACAAAGGCGAACTTCCTTTATTCCTTTAAACTTCAAAAAATGCTTCGCATTAAGCTGCGTGACGGCAGAGTTGTAACAAACTATACAGCAGGCAACCTTAAGGGTACCTGCCGTACGCTGGATATTACAGCAGGTATTATTACGTTGGGCGATGGTGTTTGCTCCAAAAACGGTGTTGCTATTATGGATGATAGCGAAACACTTGTGCTTAAAGCAGATGGCTCTATACTTCCGAGAAAATATAAGGAAACGGACGAATACTACTTTGCCTACGGTAACAACTACATAGGTGCAACACAGGATTTATATAAATTAACAGGTAAGGTGCCACTTATTCCAAGGTATGCACTTTCTAACTGGTGGAGCCGTTATAAGGCTTATTCACAGGATGAATACCTTTCTCTTATGGATAAATTCAAAGAAGAGGAAATTCCGATTACCGTTGCAACAGTTGATATGGACTGGCATTGGGTTGATATTAAAGAAAAGTTTGGTAAGGAAAGCCACAAAATCCACCCTCACAAAAACCTTTGGGAGTTTGTATACGATTTTTGGTCAACCGGCTGGACAGGATATAGCTTTAATACAGACCTTTTCCCTGATCCTGCAGGCTTCCTTAAAAAGCTGAAGGACGATAACTACAAGGTTACCTTTAACCTTCATCCATCTATGGGTGTGCGTTGGTTTGAGGACCAGTATGAGGATATGTGCAAGGCTATGGGCCAGGACCCATCAAAAAAGCAGCCTGTTAAATTTGATATTACAGATAAAAAGTTCACACTTAATTACTTTGATATTCTTCACCACCCATATGAAAAGATGGGTGTAGACTTCTGGTGGATAGATTGGCAGCAGGGCACGCACAGCAATGTGCCGGGTCTTGACCCGTTGTGGGCACTTAACCACTACCACTTCCTTGATAATGCAAGGGATAACCACAGGCCACTTATTCTTTCACGTTTCTGTGGTGCAGGCAGCCAGCGTTATCCATTAGGCTTTAGTGGTGATACAGTGCAAAATTGGTCAAGTCTTGCATACCAGCCCGGCTTTACTGCAACAGCATCAAACATTGCTTACCCTTGGTGGAGCCACGATATTGGTGGACATTGTATGGGTAAAAAGGATGACGAGCTTTACCTTCGTTGGGTACAGCTTGGTGTGTTCAGCCCTGTTATGCGCCTTCACTCTACAAATAATGAATTTATGGGTAAGGAGCCTTGGAACTACAGTGGCCCTGTTGAGAGAATTGCAAAGGATGCGCTCAGATTAAGGCACAAGCTTCTTCCGTACATCTACACAATGAACTACCGTACTCACACAGATTGCAGAGCGATTTGTGAGCCTATGTATTACGCATACCCTGAGGATAAAAGGGCATACGAGTGTAAAAACGAGTTCTTCTTTGGTACGGAGCTTATAGTTGCGCCTATTACAGAGCACACATCATCAGATACAAATCTTGCAAGTGTTAATGTGTGGATTCCTGAGGGAAGATATACAGATATATTTACCGATAGAATTTACAGTGGTAATCACTTTATAAGAATGTATCGTGATATAGAGAATATTCCTGTACTTGCTAAAGCAGGTGCAATTATTCCTATGAGCGCAAACGACAGAACTAACGATTGCTCTAACCCTGAAACACTTGAAGTACTTGTTTACAGAGGAAATAACACCTTTATCCTTTATGAGGATGATGGTGAAACTCTTTCTTACCAAAATGGCGAGTACCTTAAAACTGCATTTACAGTTGCAGAGGAAGGCTCAAAGGTTTCCTTTACAATTGAAAAGGCAGAGGGTGATTCCTCAGTTGTGCCCGAAAAGAGAACTTATGTTATTAAGTTTAAGGATATTGTTGACGGTGAGGTTACACTTAAGCTCAACGGAAAAAAGGCAGATGCAGTAGTAGAAAAATGTGGCAAAGCACTTCAGCTTACTGTTACTGCTAAGTCAACAACAAAGGTTGAGGTTTTCTTTGAGGATTGCACATACCTTGCAAATATGGATAAAAAGCAAGAGCTTATCAAGACTATTGCTAAATTCCAAATGGCTAACGACTATAAGGGTATGGTGTTTACCGAATTCCTTAAAAACGAAAAGCCACTTCCGCCACTTGCAGAGGATTTTGCAGGACCTATAAAAGAAATTATGAAGCTTTACAGAGGTTAATATGTCTGTTATAGAAATTTTAAAAAGCAGTGCCGAGGAATACGGCATAGTAATTGATTCTGCCCTGAAAGAAAAGCTGTCGGTTTACGCTCAGCTTTTAAGAGAGTGGAACGAAAAAATAAACCTTACAGCAATTCTTGATGATGAGGGCATAGCCAATAAGCATTTTCTTGACTGTCTGCTTGTGGGAAAATATGCAGATTTTAAGGACGGTCAAAAAATTATAGATGTAGGCACAGGTGCAGGCTTTCCGGGACTTGTGCTTGCAGCAGCCTACCCACAGGTGCAGGTAACCTTGCTTGATTCTACAGGTAAAAAGCTTAAGGCTGTAGAGGATATGGCACAAAAAATGGGCGTAACAAATGCCCGTGTTGTGCATATGAGAGCAGAGGAGGCAGGGCAAAAAAAAGAGCTTCGTGAGAGCTTCGATTTCGCTACTGCAAGAGCCGTTGCAGAGCTTAGGGTTTTGCTGGAATACACACTTCCCTTTGTTAAGGTGGGTGGCTCATTCCTTTCTCTTAAGGGAGCAGCTGCTTTAGAGGAAATTGACGGTGCAAAAAACTCACTTTCCGTTTTAGGTGGCAAAATTCAAAGTACAAATGAGTTTTCGCTACCCGGTGGCGACAAAAGAGCAATTATTAATGTAAAAAAGATATCGCAGGTTCCGTCAAGGTACCCGAGAGTATCTGCACAAATCGCCAAAAAACCTTTATAAATCAATAGAAGCAAAGCATTTTCAGTCGATTTACCCCGACCGAAAATGCTTTATTTTTTTGAAAATTAGTGCTATAGTTAAATCACAGAGAAACACTTTGAGCGAGGAAAAAATATGCTAAAAAGCACTTCAAAAAATAAAGCGAATTGTCAAATACAACTTTTGCCTCATTCAGATATTTTGCCAAACCCTCACCAACCGAGAGTGCGTTTTGATTACGGTGAGCTTGAGGGTCTTGCAATTTCAATTCGCACAAACGGCTTGCTCCAACCAATTAATGTGCGCAAATTACAGGATGGTAAATTTGAGCTTATTTCGGGCGAAAGGCGTTTGCGTGCAGCACGAATGGTGGGTATAACAAAAATACCCTGTATTGTTATGGATGTTTCGGACGAGCAGTCAGCGCTGTTTGCAATTATTGAAAACATACAAAGGCAAAACCTTGATTTTTTTGAAGAGGCTGTTGCAATTGAAAGGCTTGTTTCCGTACACGGTCTTACCCAGGAGGAAATTTCAAAAAAATTGGGCAAGGCACAGTCTACACTTTCAAACAAACTGCGTTTGCTAAAGCTTCCCGAGGATTTGAGGGATAGAATCTCCTGCGCAGGGCTTACGGAAAGGCACGCAAGGGCGCTGCTTAATTTGCCCGATAATACTACAAGGGCCAAGCTTTTGGATATTATAATTGAACGCCACCTTACCGTTTCTGAAACGGAGCGCCTTGTGGCAGATGTGAACAGGCGCAAAAAAACTAAAAACAAGCCTTCAATGAAGGGCTACAAGGATATGAGAATTTTTCTCAACACCTTAAACCATGCTGTAGATGTAATACGCAAGGCAGGGCTTGAGGCAGATACAGCCAAAAGCGAAACAGATGAATATTTTGAATACGTTATAAGAATCTCTAAGCCTGAGGAATCAGCAATAAAGGTTACTGCTCAGGCAATTTAATTCGGTATAAGCTCCGAAAGGAGTTTATATAAAGCCATATCTTTCTCTTTCACACCCCACATCCACAGCGGAAGGGCACTGTCTGGAACTATAAAACCAGGTGGTGCTCTTCTGCTGTTATGTTTTTCCGAGCTTTGGCGAATAACCTTGTCTTGCCTTCTCGCAGTATCTTTATACAGCTTCGAAGTCAAGCCGTCGTTCTTCATCCAAATCTCGAAAAA
>JAZSGB010000078.1:0-19922 GCA_045532505.1 Acutalibacteraceae bacterium
AAAAGTATTCAATACCAAGCTTTGACATAAACTCAAAGCCTGCATCAACCTTAGCCTTTGCATGTTCCATTGTGCCTTTTTCAGCGCCGAAGGATTTGTCTGCAGTATCTCTGCCAAACATATCTGTACCTGCAGCACAAAGGTTGTGCCACCAGGCCATAGCAAAGGGAAGGTGTTCCTTCATAGTTTTGCCAAGAATAACCTTGTCTGCATCATAGTATTTAAATGCAAGAGGGTTTGTGCTGTCATTTCCCTCATAAAGGATTTTAGGTATACCTTTAAAAATTTCACTCATAGTAATAACCTCACTTTATTTCTTTAAATAGATTTTTCATTGCAGGATATATTTTTTTGAATTTTAAATACTGTTCATCATAGCGTGTTGCTATTTGTGTATCGGGGTAAATGGTTTGTTTAATCCTTACAAAGGCATCTGCACAGGCTTTTACATTATCGAATGCACCTGCACCAACCATTGCAAGCATTGCACCACCGTAACCGGGACCTTGTTCGGTTTGAGGGATTGTTATAGGCATATTAAGTGCATTTGCAAATATTTTTTGCCAAAGCGAAGACTTGGCGCCACCCCCACACAAGCTGCTGCTTTGTATTTCAATACCAAGAGCTTTTGCTGTTTCAAGGTTATCTCTTATGGCAAAAGCAACGCCTTCTAAAACGGCTTGTACAATGTCCTTTCTCTTTGTATCCATACGTAGGCCTGTAAAGGTACCTCTTGCATCTGTATCATTTATAGGGCTTCTTTCACCCATAAGGTAGGGGAGAAAGTAAACGTGGTTATTGCCTAAATCATCATCTGTAATATTCTGTTGCTCGGCAGAATAATCGTTTGTGCTTAAAATATCCTCGCAAAGCCACTTGTTGCAGGAGGCAGCAGAAAGTATACAGCCCATTAAGTGATATTCACCATTTGCGTGGCAAAAGGAGTGTAAGGCGTTAAAGCTATCTACAGAAAAGGTGCTTGACGAAATAAATATCGTACCTGAGGTACCAAGGGAAATATTGCATTTTCCGTTTGCAACTGTGCCGGTGCCTACTGCAGCTGCAGCATTATCGCCTGCACCTGCAACAACTATTGTATTTTCGTTAAGACCTAATTCTTTAGCTACCTGAGGTAAAAGTGTGCCAACAGGGGTATAGCTTTCAAAAAGTGCAGGCATCTGTTCCTCTGTTATATTGCATATTTCAAGCATATCCTTTGACCAGCACTTGTTTTTTACATCTAAAAGCAAAAAGCCTGAAGCATCGGAATAATCGGTACAATGCACACCGGTTAGCTTGTAGTTAAGGTAGTCTTTCGGAAGCATTATTTTACATATTTTGTTAAAGCTATCTGCCTCATTTTCTTTAAGCCACAAAAGCTTTGGTGCAGTAAAGCCTGCAAAGGCAATGTTGGCAGTGTATTCAGAAAGCTTGTCTTTGCCAATTACGTTGTTGAGATATTCTGTTTGCTCTGCTGTTCTTCCGTCGTTCCAAAGGATAGCAGGTCTTATTACATTATCATCCTTATCTAATATAACAAGTCCGTGCATCTGGCCACCGAAGCCAATACCTTTAATGGATGTGGGGTCTGTATTATTAATAAGCCCTTTTACACCTTTTGTAAAAGCTGACCACCAATCAGTTGGGTTTTGTTCGCTCCAGCCGGGAGCAGGATAGTAAACAGGGTATTCTTTAGTAACAGCATTTGTGATTTCACCGTTTTCTGTTACAAGCAGTAGCTTTAGGGCAGACGTGCCTAAATCAGCACCTATGTAATAATTCATAGCATACCTCCATTATATCTTACTAAACAAATCCATTATACTGCGATATATTTGACTTTTCTCGCAATAAACAGTATAATATATAGACAAAATTTGACTTTAGAGGTTGTAATATGTTTTATGAGCTTAAGCATTTAGGTTCACCACATTACTTAAAGGTAGAAAAAGGTGAAAATTTCAGTTTTCCTATGCACCTGCATCAGTGCTTTGAGGTTATAGTTGTGCTTACGGGAAAAATGAATATAACTGTAGACGGTAAGGATTATAGCTTGAATAGTCAAGAAGCATTGCTTATTTTTCCAAACCAAATACATTCGCTTGAATCAACACAAAGCCAACATGTTCTTTGCATTTTTTCACCACGCCTTGTGCAGGCTTATGCTACAGGTGTAAGGGGTAAAATTCCCATTGATAATAAGCTTCAGCTTGATTCCTATTTAATTAATGCAATTACAAGCTTAAGCCTTGACTGCTCAACTACAGAAAAAAAGGGGATACTGTACTCTGTTTGCAGTTGTTTTGAAAAGGGTGCAGCTTATACCGAACGTAGAAACGACAATGAAAAATTACTTTTAAGGATTTTTTCTTTTGTTGAAAGCGAGTTTGATAAGGATTGTACACTTTCGAGTCTTTCTGAGCAAATAGGCTACGATTATTCGTATATATCAAGATTTTTTAAAAAGAATATGGGGATATCGTTTAATACATATGTAAACTATTACAGATTAAGTCATGCCTGTTACCTTATGGAAAATACAGATATGCCCATTCTTCAATGCGCAATGGAAAGTGGATATGTTTCTTTAAGAAGCTTTAACAGAAACTTTAAGGAGCATTTTAATATAACGCCTGCAGAATACCGTAGGAGTATATCTAATTAAAGGGTATTATATTACTATACATATTATATATAATGTGTGGTGCAGCCTGATATGTTGTTTAAATAATTTAAATGCCACTGCTTCAAACGAAGCAGTGGCATTATATATTTTATGAAAAAGATTTAATTGGTTAGTTTAATTACGGGGCTGTGTTTGCATCGATTTCTGCTTTAAGCTCTGCAAGACCATCAATGAGAGCTGAACCAACGTGCTGACCAAGAGAAATAAGCTCGTGGTAGTGGTTTGCAGGGTCACCCATTGTGTAGTCGTTATCAGGAACAACATAACCGATAGCATCGTTCATAACGCCGAAGCATTTAACATCCTCACCGAAAATTGCAGCAGCTGATGTATAGCCGTTATCAACATATTCAGAGAATGCTGAACCGGTAATTGAATTTACTGCTAAAAGTGAAGCACCGTTGAGTGCCACAATATCCTGGCAAATTTCACCCGGAAGGAATACAGTCTTAAACTGTTTACCCCATTCCATGTAACCGATTTCAGTTACAGTTGTGTATGAACCATCAGGATATGCTTTAACAACGTAGTTTGCCATATTAAGCTTACCAATCGCTGTAATAAGTGTGTTTGAAATAGGAAGCTCAACCTGTGTAATGTAAAGGTTAAGGAAAGGATCAACAGGCTGTGCTACAGGAACAACATCAGCACCTCTGTTATTCTTGTTCCAATTTTCGAACCATACAGAGTAAAGTGGGTTGATCTGGCAAGTGTTAACAGTACCGTCTACTGTTGGAGTAGAGAGCTGTGTATCAGCTGTAATTATTTCACGCTCGCCAATTTCAACTGTTGTGATTTCAGCACCGTTTGCATCACGAAGAATAATTTTACCTGCTTGTGAAATGTCTACTGTTTGGTCTGCACCATATGAAACAGCAGCGATAATTGTTGGGTTAGGTGATGTAGCTGTTGCTGCATCTACAACAACGTAAGCCTTGAGTGCAGAGTAGTGAACGATGTAATCAGCTGCAGTAAATGCAAAGTCATAAACTGTTTCGCCGTTAGCATCTGTAACCTTTAATGTGTGAGCAGAGTTGTTAGCTGCAACATTAAGACCTGCTGCATCTGCAACAAATGTATAACCGTTTGCAGTTGTAATAGCGTATGGGTTAACAACGCCGTTTTCAACAGCAGTTACTGTTTCGTAAGGAGCTACGATTCTGCTGTTACCAACCGGTAACTGAGCGATAACTTCTGATGTTTCTTCTGAGTAAAGTACAATTGTATGTTCATTTGGACAAACAACCTTTTTGCCTTCGCCTGTAACAATAATAGCAAGAATTCTACCACTATTTGATACAGCGTATGACTGAGCAGCTTCTTCGTAAGCAATTGTTTCGTCAGCTGTGTAGTTTAATTCATAAAGAACCTTGTCGCCATCAAGGATTTTGATTGTATTATCTTTGATGTCAACAGTTTTACCCTGTGCATCAATAAGAACGGTGTAGTTGTTACCTGCTGTTGTAACTTGTTCAACAGCCTTGCCGTTTTCATCAAATGCAGGGATTTGTTTTGCGTTTTCAACAAGCTCAGCGTAGATGTCGCTGTTTTCGTTCCAAGCCTCTGCAGAAACCTCTTCCTCTGTTTTGTTAAGAGCAAGAGCCATTCTTGCAAGCTCAAAACCGTATCTTTGTGATTCCTCAACTCTCTGCTTTGTTTCTACATTGTCGCCTGTAACGGTTCTTGACATATAGATACCTGCAATAGCACCCTGGAAGAAGATGAAGTTGTAGCCTGCTTCGTTGAGGAGCTTTTCGCAATAGAAGATGTAGTCACCACTGATTTCTCTACCTGAGTTGGATTCTGTAGGAAGACCTGCAACGTCAGGATGAGCAGCGATGTTAATAATCATTGTAGGAGTAGCGCTTGTATCTTCAGGTGTGAAGATGAATCTTTCGATATTTGTCATAGCGATTTCAGATTTGAAACCGTCTGCTGTGCTATCAACGATAAGGTTACCTTCTGTATCAACGCCTACAATTTCACCTGATGAAGGACGGTTTTTGTTCTGGAAATAATCCTGACCAAGGTCCTTGGTTGTGTATGTAAGTGAACCTGCTTTGATATCACGGTGTGCAGCAATAAGCGCATCAGCAACTCTTTCTTTGAGCCATGCCATATATGCAGGGTTTGTACCTTGCTGAAGCTTGCCGTCTGCCTGTGTACCACTGATTACACCGTTTGAAACAAGCTTAGCAATATTTTTAGTCCAAAGACCTTCAGTATCGATACAGCTGTGAGTGTGTGTAGATGAAACATTGATAGCTACGATGTTGTGCATTGCTGCATAGTCAGCAAGAAGAGCACGGATGTCTTTAATATCAGCATTTGTGATACCGATACAGTCGATAACAGCGAAGAGAACAGTGCCTCTGCCTGTGTTGTCATCGATAGCCATACATCTAACTTTCATATCGTCTTTGCCAAGACCCGGGATTTCTGCAATGCCTTCAACAACATTTGTGAAGCCGTTTTCGAGTGAAATGTAACCACCGATGTAGTATGTACCGTTGTCGTAATCCTCCGGGATAAGACTTGCGTTTGAGTAGCCAAGACGCCACCTAGCGTTTGACTGAGCTTCCTTCTGGAATGCGGGACCTGTACCCTCATAGTAGTTGGAAGCAATTAATTCTTCTGTTGTCGGGTCGTCCGGGTCTACAAAACCGGGGCCGTTTCCGAATAACCCTGCTAAGAAGTCTGTAAGGATTCTCAACAAAGTATCAACGATGTCGGCAAAGAGAATGCCGATAGGGTTACTGCTGCTGAGGATAGGGTATGCACTTGAAGCACCTGCTGTAACTGCACCGAAGGATGCAGACAACATTGCAAGTACAAGAACAACAGCAATAAGCTTTGTTAACTTGCTCTTTTTCATAAATGATTTCTCCTTTACATTGCCACAAAATGCGACAATATTATTTGATAACATATTTTACAATATAAATATAAAAAATTCAACTATCATTATTGCTAAATTATAAGAATTTTGTTAAAGGTTTTGCACAAAAAAGTGGATTTCTTGCTAAGATGAAAACTAATCACATATTATGTATTGACTTTTTCGGTGGTTTTGTGTAGAATGTTATGGAAGTTATATGGTATCAAGGGGGATACTTTAATGAAGAAGAATGATAATAAAGCTAATTCAAGACTTAAAAGTATTGTTGCTTTGATTCTTGTTATGTGCGTAGGTATAGGCCTTCTCACAAGCACAGCAATCAGACTTGCTACTGCAGCTTATCTTATGCAGTCAAGCAAAAAAATCAATACAGGCATCAGTTTTATTGATGATTATGTTAACGATAAAATTGATGATGTGCAAAACACAACAAGTGCACCTACTACAACAAAGGCACCCGAAACAACAAAGGCTCCTACAACAACCAAGGCGCCCGAAACAACCAAGGGTTCCGAAACAACTACCAAAGCTCCTTCTACAACACAAGCTACTACTAAGGCTCCTACAGAGTCTACAACAAGCGAGGCAGATGTTGTTAAGGCTAACCAATCAGTTCTTAAGAGCTATAACGATGTTCTCGCAAGCAATAAAATTTCAAATACACCTGCTTTCACAAAGGTTACAAGCCGTTCACTTGATTTAGGCTTCCTCGCATCTATTTGGTTCAGTGGAATCGATTCTCAAGAAGAGGTTGCTAACTACCTTGCAGGCGAAACCGTTAAGGTTGAAAAGGGTAAGGCTAATAATGCTCTTTGTCTTAAGGATTATAAAAACGCTTCAATTATAAACGATGCAGATTTTGACACAGTTAAGGCTGCTGTTAAGTCATCTTCTAAGCAAATTGTTCATATGGGCTATCTCAAGAATGTAACTGATGGCACTGTTGTTCATGCATATAACAAAACAGAGTCCGGTGAAATTGAAAAGCTTATAGATTACAACGATTCAGACTATACACTCGTTGACGAGGTAGAAGCTGTTAAGCTTGTTATCGAATTTAATGACGAAGTTAACCCCACACCAATTAAAAATGGTAAAACAGATAGCTTTATCGCATCTGTATTCCCTGTAGTTACATCAGAGCAGGTTCGCGTTGCTATGGATAAGACCGGCGTTGAAGAGGTAGATGTTACATATACTAACTGTTCAGTTGAAATGTACTACAATATCGAAACAGCAGAGATTTATTCACTTAAGCAGAATGTTAACTACGATATTGCTGTTAAGGACGGTATATTAAGCAAGAAGCTCTTAACAGGTAGTGTTTCTGAGGTAAACGCATACTCCGGCTTTACTTATTAATCGTATTAATTTCTTGGAAGAACAGGTTTTTACCTGTTCTTCTTTTTTTGTTTGATAACTTGATAATTATGTATATATGTGATATAATTTTTAATTGTAAAAATATAGGCTTTTGTGTCATTTTATTTAAAAATAAGGTGGTCAAAGGCTGTTTAAGGAGTATCTTATGACAAGAAGTGAAGCAAGAGAACAGGCGTTTATTGTTTTGTTTGAAAAGATTTTTAACGATGATTTATCTATTGCAGAGATAATCGAAGGTGCCCGAGAAGAGGGCCTTATAAAAATTAACGGCTTTGCATCAACCATTTTGAAAAATGCTCAAGATAATGCAGAGAATATAGATAAGCTTATTGCAGATAACCTGAAAGGGTGGGCAATTCACCGTTTGCCGAAGGTTTCACTTGCAATTATGCGCCTTGCAGTAAGCGAAATGCTTTATTCTGAAGATGTGCCTGTAGGTGTTTCGGTAAACGAGGCAGTTGAGCTTGCTAAAAAATATGGCACAGAAAGTGATGCAACATACATTAACGGTGTGCTTGGTGCTATCGCCAGAGCAATATAATCAATATGGGCTTTTTAGGAATTGATACAAGTAATTACACAACCTCATTTGCTTTTTACGATGGGCAGGGGCTTACTCAATCAAAAAAACTTCTCCCTGTTAAAGAGGGTGAAAAGGGCATTCGCCAAAGTGATGCAGTATTTCATCACACAAAAGCATACCCTCAACTACTTGGTGAGCTTTTGTCAAAAACAGGCAATAATATTAAAGCAGTCGGTGTTTCTGTTACACCCACCACTCAAATCGGGTCTTATATGCCGTGTTTTCTTGTAGGAGAGGGTGCTGCTACGGCAATTGCTGCATCGTTAAATGTACCCTTGTTTAAGTTTTCTCATCAGCAGGGGCATATTGCTGCAGCTTTGTTTTCGGCAAATAAAACAGAGCTTTTAAATGAGCGCTTTCTTGCATTTCATGTTTCGGGGGGCACCACAGATTTAGTTTTGTGTGAGCCTGATGACGGTGGCATATTTAAAACAACACCATTTTCTTCTTCATCCGATTTAAAAGCAGGTCAGGCCGTTGATAGAATCGGTGTTAAAATGGGTTTGGCTTTTCCTGCAGGGCAAGGGATTGAAGCACTTGCATTAAAGTCGGGTAAAGCTTACAAAAATAAAATTAAGCTTACAGATGGTAAATGTTCATTGTCGGGTCTTCAAAACAAGTGCGAAAAAATGCTCTTGGATGGTGAAGCACAGGAGGATGTTGCTAAATATTTGTTAACTTATATAGCTGATTGCGTTTTGGCTATGACAGAATTTGCTTTAAATGAATTAGGTGAGCTTCCTGTTGTTTATGCAGGTGGAGTTATGTCCAACTCGATTATTCAAAAGTATCTGTCCGAAAGAATTAATAATTCCTTTTTTGCAGAGCCACAGCTTTCCTGCGATAATGCAGCCGGCATCGCTTTTTTGGCTTGTAAATCTTATTTAAAATAGTTTTTTCCACACAAACGAGGTGAAAAAATGTATACTCCTACGCCTAAGGTGTACAGTGTAAATGAGCTTAATAACTATGTTAAAGGCTTGTTGGATAATGACGAAAATCTTAAATATATTTTCGTTTCAGGCGAAATTTCAAACTTTAAGGCCCACTATAGCGGCCATATGTATATGACAATTAAAGACGAAACAGCAGCTGTAAAAGCAGTAATGTTTGCAGGTAATGCTTCCAGACTTAAATTTTCCGTAGAAAACGGAATGAAGGTAATTGCCTTAGGCTCTGTTTCACTTTTCCCCAGAGACGGCTCGTTTCAATTATATATAACCGATATGCAGCCCGATGGAGTGGGTGCGTTGAGCATAGCCTTTGAGCAGCTGAAAAAGAAGCTTGAGGCAGAGGGCTTGTTTTCTCAAGCACATAAAAAGTCGATGCCTGCTTTTCCAAAAAGGGTTGGCGTTGTAACCTCATCAACGGGTGCTGCAATACAAGATATTTTTAATGTTTTAAAAAGACGCTACCCTGCATGCGAGGTGGTAGTAAGGCCAACACAGGTGCAGGGCGAGGGTGCTGCAGAGGATATTGCTGAAGCTATAAAAGAGTTTAATGCAGTAAACGGTGCAGATGTACTCATTGTAGGCCGTGGTGGTGGCTCTGTAGAAGATTTGTGGGCGTTTAATGAAGAGGTTGTTGCAAGAGCAGTTTATGCTTCAAAAATTCCTGTGATTTCTGCAGTAGGCCACGAAACAGATTACAGTATATGTGATTTTGTGGCAGATTTAAGAGCGCCGACACCATCTGCTGCAGCAGAGCTTGCCGTACCTGATAAGGCAGAGCTTAAAGCAGAGCTTTTAGCGTACAAGCAACAGCTTTTTACGTTTGTTCGTAACGAAATTACATCACAACGTAGTAAGCTGGCAGCTATAGAAAAAAGTGGGGCACTTAAGGACCCTGTTACCAAAATAAACGACAGTCGCAGAGAATTAGTGTACCTGAATGAACGGCTTTGCGATATTACGCAAGCCCGACTTAACGGCAAAAAGCAGGAACTTTCAGCTTTGGTCGGTAAATTGGATGTTTTAAGTCCTTTGGGTGTTATTTCAAGGGGTTATGCATTAGTTAGTAAGGACGATAGCTTGCTTACAAGCGTTTCAAGAGTATCTGTAGGTGATAACATTAAAATTAAGCTGTCAGACGGTCAGGCGCTTGCAACAGTAACAGATATACGTGAGGAATAATTATGGAGTTTAATTACGAGGAATCTATAAAAAGATTAGAAGAAATAGTAAAGCTTTTAGAGGATGGTGGCTTGCCACTGGAAAAAACTGTTGAGCTTTTTTCAGAGGGCACAACAATTATTGCTGCTTGTGGTAAGTACCTTGATGAAGCAGAGCAAAAAATAACAACGCTTTTAGATAACGGTGATAAATAATGCACGAAAAAATTACAGAGTTTTCAATGCTTATAGAGGATAGTCTTTATAAGTATTTTGACACATATTTTGAAGAGTACGCCACACTTTTTGAATCTATGAAATATAGTGTGAAAAACGGTGGCAAAAGGGTTAGACCACTTCTTACATTGCTTTTCTGCGATGCTTGCGGAGGCGATGTTAAGGCTGCTGTACCGATGGCGCAGGCTGTGGAGTATATACACACCTATTCGCTTATTCACGATGATTTGCCTTGTATGGATGATGACGATTACCGTAGAGGAAAGCCGTCAAATCACAAGGTTTACGGCGAAGCAATGGCGCTTCTTGCAGGTGATGGCTTGCTTACAGCTGCGTTCGAGCGCATTTCTGTGTGGGCAAAAGCAGGGCTTTACAGCGCCGAAGCTGCAATTGAAGCCATTTCAGAGCTATCTGTTTATGCAGGTGCTCGTGGTATGATAGGTGGTCAGGTTATTGATATTCAAAACGAAAACAAGCCTGATATAAGCTTTGAAACATTGCGTATGTTAGATAGCCATAAAACAGGTGCACTTATTGAGGCAGCTTGTGTTATGGGCTGTATTGCTGCAGGTGCAGATGAGGAAAAAAAGCATGCAGCAAAGCTTTTTGCAGCTAATATAGGTCTTGCCTTCCAAATTAAAGATGATATCCTTGATGTTACAAGCTCACTTGAAAAATTAGGTAAGCTTACAGGCAGCGATATGGAAAACGGCAAAACAACCTACGTTACTCTTTTAGGTGTAGAGGAATGTCAGCGCCTTGTAGATGAGCTTACACAAGAGGCAATGCAGGCCTTAGAGGTTTTCCATAACAATGAGGCAATAAAAGAATACGCACAATATCTTGCAAAAAGAGATTATTAATATGAAGCACGAAATTTTACCCGGCATTAAATCACCGGCAGATGTAAAAAGAATAGAGGATAAAAGACTTCCTTTGCTTGCAGAGGAGGTCAGGGATACTATTATTTCAACTGTTTCAGATAATGGTGGCCACCTTGCCTCTAACCTTGGCGCTGTCGAATTAACTATAGCAATTCACAAGGTGTTTGATTCTCCTAACGATAAAATTATTTGGGATGTAGGACACCAGATGTATACACACAAGCTACTTACAGGCAGGTATGAAGAGTTTTCAACCCTTAGAAAAGAGGGGGGGATATCAGGCTTTTCAAGACCTAACGAGAGTGAGCACGATATTGTTTACAGTGGTCATAGCAGCGTTTCTATTTCTACAGCCCTTGGTATTGCTGCTGCAAACAAGGTTAACGGTAAAAAAGACTATGCTGTTGCCGTTATAGGCGACGGTGCACTTACAGGTGGCTTGGTTTACGAGGCACTTAACAATGCAGGCAGAATGAAGGACGCACGTCTTATAATTATTCTTAACGATAACGGAATGTCTATTTCAAAAAATGTGGGCCACCTTGCAAAAAGACTTGCAAAAATGCGCTCAAGGTCAGGCTATTACAGGCTAAAGGCTGTTACAGAGCGCGCTGTTTCCAAAATTCCTTTTATAGGTAAGAAAACAGCAGATAAGATTTTCAAAATTAAAACCAATGTTAAAAATATGATGTACCAAAGCAACTTCTTTGAGGATATGGGCATCACATATATGGGTCCTATTGACGGGCATAATATTACTCAGCTTTGCAATGCACTTGAGGGCGCTAAAATTATCAATGGCCCTGTTCTTGTTCACGTTAATACTATTAAGGGTAAGGGGTACGAGCCTGCAGAAACATACCCTTCGGATTTTCACGGCGTACCTGCTTTTGAAATGGCTGAAGGCGTTTTACCAAAAGGCTCTGATAATTTTTCCGAACGCTTTGGCGAGTTTTTGTTTAACCAAGCTGCAAAGGATAAAAGAATTTGCGCCATAACAGCAGCAATGTCCTTAGGCACGGGGCTTAAAAAGTTTTCAGAGGAATATCCTGACAGATTCTTTGATGTGGGTATTGCAGAGGAGCACGCAGTTCCTTTTGCATTAGGTGTATCTAAAAGCAATATGGTGCCTGTTTTTGTTGTTTACTCCACATTTCTTCAAAGATGCTACGACCAGCTTTTGCACGATTGTGCATTACAGCAGTCAAAAATGATTATCGCTGTAGATAGGGCGGGTATTGTAGGTGATGATGGCGAAACTCATAACGGTATTTATGATACAGCCTTCTTTAACGGCATACCCAATATTACTGTTTATTCACCATCCTGCTATGCAGATTTAAACAATGCTTTTGTTAATTCCTTGTACCATAGCGAAGGACCTTCTGTTATACGATACCCAAGAGGGGCAGAGCCAAAAATGCCTGAGGATTATGTTTGTGATGGCAGTAGCTTTTGCGTTTTTGGTGATGAAAATGCAAAAATTGCAATAGTAACCTACGGCAGAATTTTCGGCGAGGCATACAAAGCGTACAAAACACTTTGTGAGCAAGGTGTTTCCGTTAAGCTTGTTAAGCTTAATGTTATTGTACCTGTACCGGTAGAGTCAATTGAAGCAATTGCAGGTGTGAAGAAAGTATTTTTCTTTGAAGAAGGCGTTAAAAGTGGTGGTGTAGGCGAAAGCTTTGCAAGTGTAATGCTTGAAAATAAGCTTTCTCCCGAGTTTTACCTTACAGCCTTCCCTGATTGTTTTGTAAAGCAGGGTAAAACCGAATCAATTTTCAAACAATATAAACTCGATTGTAACGGTATGGTTGATACCGTCAAGGAGAATTTATGAGTGATAAAAAAAGACTTGATATTGTGCTTTTTGAGCGTGGCTTTGCTGAAAGCAGAGAAAAGGCTAAAGCACTTATAATGTCGGGTATAGTATATGTAAACGACCAAAAAGAAATTAAAGCAGGCAGAGACATTAAGCCTGATGATGTGATAGAGGTAAGAGGAGCCACCCTTAAATATGTCAGCAGAGGTGGACTTAAGCTTGAAAAGGCTATGCAAAGCTTTCCTATAAGCCTTGAAAACACCATTTGTATGGATATTGGTGCATCAACAGGTGGCTTTACTGATTGTATGCTGCAAAACGGAGCAAAAAAGGTTTATTCAATTGATGTTGGCTACGGTCAGCTTGCTTGGAAGCTACGTAGCGATGAGCGTGTTGTGAATCTTGAAAGAACAAATTTCCGTTACGTTACACGTGAGCAGATTCCCGATGAAATTGACTTTGCGTCTGTAGATGTTTCATTTATTTCATTAAAGCTTATTTTGCCTGTTATGTATGAGCTATTAAAAGCTGATGGTGAGGCTGTTTGCCTTATTAAGCCTCAGTTTGAGGCAGGCAGAGAAAATGTGGGCAAAAAAGGCGTAGTAAGAGACCCACTTGTTCACGAAAATGTTGTAAGGACAATTGCAGAATTTGCCAATACCCAAAAATTTCAGGTTTTGGGCTTAGAGCATTCGCCTGTTAAAGGGCCCGAGGGCAACATAGAATACCTTATGTACCTTAAAAAGTGCGATTGTGAGCAGGACTCTACAGATGTAATCAACACAGCCTCGGAGCTTGTAGAACGTTCTCATAAGCTGTTAGATAAATAGGGTGATATTTTGAAATTTTATATTATTCCCAATATGACAAGGGAAAACACCTTTAAGGTAACTACTGCGTTGCTTGATGAAATAAAAAAGCTGAATTGCAAGGCTCTTATGAGTTGTGAGTTGCAGACATTTTTCGGCATAAACGAAACTATTACATATTCTACCGATGAAAGCGAAATTGCCAATGCAGATATGGTTATATCTGTAGGTGGCGACGGCTCTTTCATAAATGCAGCAAAAAAAGCAACCTTTTACAATAAGCCTGTTTTATGTGTTAATGCAGGTAATTTAGCATATCTTGCTTGCCTTGAGGGCGATGAGTTGCCTTTGTTAAGCAAGGTTATTTCGGGTGAGTGCATTTTCGAAAACAGAATGATGCTTGATGTAAGCATTGTTGACAAAAATAATGAAATAATATATCATTCAAATTGCATTAACGATGCAGTTGTTTCAAGAAGTGGCAGTATTCGTATAATGAAGCTTTCTGCATTCTGCAACGGTACCCCACTTATAGAGTATTTTGCAGATGGTGCTATTGTTTGCACACCAACAGGCTCAACGGCATACTCGCTCTCTGCAGGTGGCCCTATTGTAGACCCTTGTGTTGAAAGTATATTGCTCACACCAGTATGCTCGCATAGCGTTTTTTCTCGTTCTATTGTTTTAAGTGGTAGCTCTGTGCTTGAATTAATACACGATAATAGTGGTGAGGCAATCCTTTCCTGTGATGGTCAGTCAGCTGTGCTTGTACCTGCCGATTCTCGTGTTATAGTAAAAAAATCAGAAAATAATGTTTCCTTTGTGAAAATTAAAAAAGATACTTTTATACAAATTTTAAATAAAAAAATATCCGGTTAGGTGAGTAGGAATGAAAAGAAAAAGACATAAGCTTATACTTGAGCTTATAGAAAAATATGATATCGGCACACAGGAAGAGCTTTTACAAATGCTTTGTGAAAGAGGCTGTGATGTTACACAGGCAACAGTATCAAGAGATGTTAAGGAATTAAGGTTACTTAAAACTCTTGGTCCTAACGGCGTATACAGATATTCTGTAGAAAAGGTTGCTGATAACGGCTATACAGGTATGTTTGATGCGCTTTTCCAAAGTGCTATGACAAAGGTTGATTATGCAGGAAACATCTGCGTTATCAAGTGCTCACCGGGCCTTGCAGGTGCAGCTTGCGCCACTATAGATGCAATGAATGTGCACGAGGTTGTGGGCACAATTGCAGGTGATGATACCATTTTTATGCTTTGCAGAACACCCGACGAGGCTCGTGGTGTTGCTGAAGCACTTAACAGAATGATAGGGAGATAAACTGTATGCTTTCCGTTTTAAAAATTAAGAACATTGCTATTATAGAAAGCGCCGAGATAGAATTTTCTGGGGGCTTTAATGTTCTCAGTGGTGAAACGGGTGCAGGTAAATCAATAATTTTAGATTCAATTAACGCTGTGCTGGGATTTCGTACCTCTCGTGAGCTTATCAGAACGGGAGAAACGGAGGCTCAGGTATCAGCGTTGTTTTTGTGTGTTGGCGAAAATGTAAATGCTAAGTTAGAGGAATTGGGCTTGCCTGTTAATGAAGATGGCAGTCTGCTTATTTCAAGGGTGATTACGGCAGATAAAAACATTTGCCGTGTAAATAATGCACTGTCAACTGTTTCTGCGCTTAAAGAAATCGGCACAGAGCTTATGAGCATCCACGGTCAGCAGGATAACAGAGAGCTACTCAATAACGAAACACACATCGGTTATATAGATGCTTTAGCAGATAACGGCAATCTTTTAGCAGATTACAAAGCTTGCTTTGCAAAGCTTCTTGAAATTCAGTCTGTTATAAAAAGACTTTCTGCAGATAAAGAAGAAAAGGCTCGCAGAATTGATATTTTAAACTATCAAATAGATGAAATAGAAAAAGCAGAGCTTAACCCCGGTGAATGGGAAACCTTAAAAAACAGAAAAAACGAGCTTCTTAATTACGAAAGAATACAGTCAGCCCTTTATAATGCTTTTACAGCCCTTTCGGGTGATGAGGGGTTTCACGGAGCAGTAGAGCTTTTATCTGATGCATCTAATGCATTATCAGGGGTTTCTCAGTTTTCACCTGAGTTAGAGGAGCTTTCGAAAAGAGCTTCGGATTTATATTATGAGTTGGCAGATACAAGTGATGCTGTGCGCTCATTTGTGAACGAGGATGGCTTTTCACAGGCTGAATTAGACTTTGTAGAAGACAGACTAAATGTAATTCATAATTTAAGTAAAAAATACGGTGAGGACGAAGAAGCAATATTAGACTACCTTGAAAAAGCAAAAAAAGAGCTTGAGGAAATCTCATTCTCTGATGAAAAGCTTTTAGAGTTAAAAGAAGAATTTAAGCATACAAAAGAAAATGCTCTTGCGCTTGCCGAGAACCTTTCAGAATCAAGAAAGAAAACTGCACTATCTTTTTCAAAGGCTGTTTGTGATGAGCTTCGTTACCTTGATATGCCCCACATTGAATTTGTTGTTGAATTCAGTGAGGTGCCCCTGTGCGAAAACGGTATAGATTTTGCAGAATTTCTTATTTCTGCAAATGTGGGTGAAGCGCCCAAGCCTATTACCAAAATAGCCTCCGGTGGTGAGCTTTCAAGAATTATGCTTGCGCTTAAAACTATAATGGCGCATAAGGATAAAGTAGAAACAATGATTTTTGATGAAATAGATTCAGGTGTAAGTGGTAGGGCAGCCCTTAAGGTTGCTTCAAAGCTAAAGCAGGTTTCTGTTGGTAAACAGGTTTTGTGCGTTACTCACCTTAGTCAGCTTATGGCGTATGCAGATAGCCACTATCTTATACAAAAGGCAGCTGTTGACGGCAAAACCTACACCAACGTAACACTTCTTGATTTTGAAGGCAGAAAGCGAGAGATAGCCCGTATAACAAGTGGTGGCGAAATTACACAAACACAGCTTCAAAATGCAGAAGAAATGCTTGAATCAGTTAATAATAAGGGTGAATAAAATGAGGTTTGGTATATGCAGAGGCTTAGATGATTTTGAAGCCTTTAAATGTGCAGTAGAAATAGGCGTTGATTATTTAGAAACAGGCTTTGGGTGCCTTGTGGATTACGAAGATTCGAAATTTTCAGAGTGCAAGGCAAAGCTTGCTTCTTTAGGCCTTAAGTGTATTGCTGCAAATAGCTTTATTCCGGGTGATATGAAGCTTGTGGGTGAAGCTGTTGACTACGGTGCTATAGCTGATTATCTCGACAAAGGCTTTGAGCGTGCAGCAGCCTTAGGAGTTGAAAAATTTGTTTTAGGTTCAGGCAGAGCAAGAAGCTTTAATGATGACTTTTCTTCTGAAAAAGCAAAGGAACAGCTGGCATTCTTTTTAAGTGAATACGCTGCTCCGAGAGCTAAAAAAATTGGTGCGGCTATTGTGCTTGAACCGTTAAGATTTTGCGAATCATCTATGCTTTATACTATTGCAGACGGGGTTGAAATTGCTGCACTTTCGGGTGCAGATAATGTATTTGCACTTGCCGATTTGTATCACGTTTACGGCAACAACGATTCTATTTGTGGTATGCAGAAATATAAGGGTAGAATTTGCCATTCACACATTGCAGAGCCTGTTAACAGGGGTTACCCAAACCCTGACGATAAAGAGGAGGTTATTTATATCTACCGTGAATTTATAAAATCTCTTCAGCTTGCAGGGTGTCAAACCTGTTCAATTGAAGCTCGAACCGATGATTTTTGTGCAGATATAAAGCCTGCAATTGAACTTTTAAGAAGTTTATAATTGACATTAACAAAACAGAGTTTTATAATTAATTCGTAAAATAATTCATTTGCGAAAGGGTGTTAAATATGGGTAAAATTTTAATAATGGACCATCCACTTATTCAGCATAAGCTTTCTATTCTTCGTGATGTTAATACCGGCTCAAAGGAATTTCGTGCTCTCATCTCCGAAATAGCAAACCTTATCTGCTACGAAGCAACAAGAGATCTTCCTTTAGAGGAGGTTGAGGTTACAACACCTATCTGTGTTACAAAAACAAAGGTGCTTTCAGGTAAAAAGCTTGCTATTGTTCCTATCCTCAGAGCAGGCTTAGGTATGGTTGAGGGTATGCTTGCCCTTGTTCCTTCTGCAAAGGTTGGCCATATTGGCCTTTACCGTGACCCAGAAACAGTTCAGCCGGTTGAGTACTACTGTAAGCTCCCTGCAGATATTGAGCAGCGTGATGTTTTTGTTGTTGACCCAATGCTTGCAACAGGTGGCTCTGCTATTGATGCAATTACACAAATCAAAAAGCGTGGCGCAAAGCATATCAAATTCCTTGGTATTATTGCAGCACCTGAAGGACTTAAAGCACTTTCGGAGGCTCATCCTGATGTGGATATTTTTGTTGCAGCTTTAGATGAAAAGCTCAATGACCATTGCTACATTGTTCCCGGTCTCGGCGATGCCGGTGATAGAATTTTTGGTACAAAGTAATTAGTTAGAATATATTAAGAATAGGGTGGGTTGAGTATACCCAATTAAGTGTTGGAATACTTAACCTGCTCGGTTTTTATTTGCGGATTTAAATATGAGAAAGAAAATAGCATCAATATTGCTTTGTGCAATAATGCTTGTTTGTTTGTCTGCTTGTGATTCAGCTGAAATAGATGTAATAGCCAACCAGCCTGTTGTGGTAGCTGTTGGCACAGAGGAATCAGCCGAATATTATGCTGCGTTAGATTACGCATCTTTAAACGGCTACGAATTGGAAAAATTTCAAGCCAGGCAGTCGGCTATATTAGCTGTAGAAAATGCAAAAGCAGATTATGTAATAATTAACGATAAAACTGCCACTAAGGAGTTTTTGGAAAATACCAATTTACAATGGCAAGAAAATACACAATATAAACATGAATATTGTGCCGTGTTCAATAAAGGTGATGAAGCCTTTAAAAGCGCTTTTGATAATGCTGTACAAGCCTTGAAGGAGGCAAAGGTGTTTGAGGGTATTCAAAATGCCCATTTTCAAGGCGAAAGCTATACTGTTAACGAGGCTGTTAAAACAACCGGCAAAATTACAGTAATATGCGCACCTGTGTTTGACGATATACTTTATTGTGATGATAATGGTGATATTACAGGGCCTGAGCTTTACATAATAAAAGAGATTTGCAATAAGCTTGCAGTAGATGTAGATTTTTACGTTTGCAAAAGCTTTGAGGAAATGTTTGTAGCGCTTGAAGAGGGTAAAGGAGATGTTATAATTTCTGCTGTTACCTATACCGATGAAAGAGCAGTTACCCATCTTCTCAGCGAACCATATTCCCAAACAGATTTTGGTGTTTACAAAAGAAAATATTGATTTTTAAAAACTCTAACAACAAAAAAACAACCGTTGTGTTCTTTTGAACACAACGGTTTTAAGCTTTTTAGTTTAATTATGCAAGCTCAGCAAAGTACTTGATTGTTCTAACCATCTGGCTTGTGTAGCTGTTCTCGTTATCATACCAAGAAACAACCTGAACCTCATAGAGACCGTCAGCAACCTTAGATACCATTGTCTGTGTAGCATCGAAGAGTGAACCGTACTTCATACCGATAACGTCTGAAGAAACGATTGGGTCTACGTTGTAGCCGAAGCTCTCTGAAGCAGCAGCCTTCATAGCAGCGTTGATGCCGTCAACTGTAACGTCATCACCCTTAACAACTGCTGTAAGGATTGTTGTTGAACCTGTAGCAACAGGAACTCTCTGTGCAGAACCGATAAGCTTACCGTTAAGCTCTGGGATAACAAGGCCGATAGCCTTTGCAGCACCTGTTGAGTTAGGAACGATGTTTGCAGCACCTGCACGAGCTCTTCTCATATCGCCCTTTCTGTGAGGACCGTCGAGAATCATCTGGTCGCCTGTGTAAGCGTGGATTGTGCTCATGATACCACTCTGGATAGGAGCATAATCGTTAAGAGCCTTTGCCATAGGAGCAAGGCAGTTTGTTGTACAAGAAGCAGCAGAGATGATCTGGTCATCAGCTGTAAGTGTATCCTCGTTAACTGAGAAAACGATTGTCTTGAGGTCGTTGCCTGCCGGAGCAGAAATAACAACCTTCTTTGCACCTGCGTTGATGTGAGCCATGCTCTTTTCCTTTGAGCAGTAGAAGCCTGTGCACTCAAGAACAACATCTACACCGATTTCGCCCCAAGGAAGCTCTGCAGCGTTAGCCATAGCATAGATTTTAAGAGTCTTGCCGTCAACTGTGATTGTACCTGCTTCGTCGTCAGCCTCAACAGTGTGAAGACCTTCGCCGATTCTACCACAGTAACCACCCTGTGCTGTATCGTACTTAAGAAGATTAGCGAGCATTGATGGCTTTGTAAGGTCGTTGATAGCTACTACATCGTAACCTTCAGCGCCGAACATCTGACGGAATGCGAGACGGCCGATACGACCGAAACCGTTAATTGCAACTTTAACTGACATTTGAATTACCTCCAAATATTT
>JAZSGB010000015.1:0-4341 GCA_045532505.1 Acutalibacteraceae bacterium
TTGTGGTGTATCTACAGTTTCAACAACCTTACCTGTGCAGTCTGCAAGAATCTGGCAGGTTACATCGGAAAGTGCGCCACCACCTACAAAACGAATATGGTCGGAGGACTTAACCTTTTTCTCTTCTGTTTCGAGGAACCAACGAAGGTGATAGCATACGCCCTCAAGCACAGCTCTTATCATTTCGCTCTTGCCTGTATCAAGGCTGATGTTAAAGAACATACCACGTGCATTTGGGTCCTCAAAAGGACAACGGTTACCGTGAAGCCAAGGTGTGAAAATAACACCGTTGGAGCCTGCCGGCACCTTGCTTACAACATCGGTCATATAATCGTAAAGGCTTGTGTATTTACCCTCGTAGCCATCGGTAACATTTGTTTTTTCAAGGTAAACGCCTATTTCATCAAGCGCAAGGTGGTCCTTTACCCACTCAAGGCACTTACCTGCTGTTTCAAGCTCACCAAAGTAATTGTATCTGCCAACCTCTGCACCTAAAACAGCTGCAATCATAGCAGAAGCATCTACAATACTCTTATCAACAACAGTTGAAACCCAGCCTGATGTACCACTGTAAACGTGAGTGTCGCCCATTGCAACACTACCTGCACCCACACCAATAAGTGAGGCATCGCCACCACCACCGAAAACAGGTGTACCGGGCGCAAGGCCAAGCTCTGCAGCAGGTACAGGAAGAAGCTCACCAATTTTTTCTGCAGAATTTTTAATATCGGGGAGGTGCTTCATATTTACACCAAGCATTTTGCACATTGCAGGGCTGAATTCATTTTTCTTAATATCGTAAAGAAGGGTTGCAAAAGCAGAGTCGTGAGTCATACAGAACTCACCTGTCATTCTTGCAATGAAATACTCCTTAACATCAAGCCACTTATGTACTCTTTTGAAATTTTCCGGTTCATTATTCTCTACCCATTTGTATTTCCAAACAGGATCCTTAACGGAAGCTGCAACAGCACCTGTAATCATAAGAGATTTTAAAAGCTTTGGAATAAATGCACCTGCAACCTGAGGCCCGTATGCAATACCCTCTTTAAGCTCTTTTCTTGCACGCTGATCCATATAGCTCATAGCTCTTCTTACAGGCTGAGCATTTTCATCAACAAGCACAAGGCCCTGCATTTGTGAGCAGAAGGATATACCACAAATATCCTTAATATCTACATCGCACTTATCTAAAACCTTTTTGGTTGTGGAGCACATTGCTGCCCACCACTCTTGAGGGTCCTGCTCTGCGCCACCATCAGGGAAAACATAAAGGTTGTAGCCCTCTGATGCTGCTGAAACAAGCTTAATTGATTCACCTAATTCAAAAATACAGGTTTTAACGCCTGTAGTACCTATATCATATGTAATTGCATATTTACCCATAACTGTTCCTCCGTTTCACATATATATACATTTTAATTATGCACTATCTTATAGTAATAATCAACATTTATTTATTGAAAAGTTGCACAAATTTTAGTAGTATGTATTGAACTTTTCATAAACTAAAAAAAATTAAAAAAACTTTGAAAAAAAGTGTTGACTTTATTTTTTATTGTGCTATAATGATACCTGTTCGACAGAGGACTAACAGTTCTTTGTAGTCGGTGTTGATGGCGTTGAGGGTCCACCCGTTCCCATCCCGAACACGGTAGTTAAGCTCAACCGCGCCGAAGATACTTAGTGGGAAGCCGCTTGGGAAAATAGGACGATGCCGACACAAACAAAGTAACCACCCAATAGGGTGGCTATTTTTTTGCATTTTTTACGATGCGTTGCCATCAGGCAACATATCACTAAAAGCGTTACCAAAACAATCACCTCTTGAAAAGGACCGACTTCCCTTTCAAGTGGTGATTGTTTTATTTTCTCTTTTGATGTAGTTTTCTTTTTCTGTATATCGGTTTCTTTTCCACCTTCGGTGCGATATGTGCTGACAGCACGAGAAATAAGGATTTATATCGTTGTTTGAATTCAGTTGAAATAACACTCTACCCTATTAATAGGCACACCCATAGATGAAAAGCGCTTTTCGTATTCAGTCATAACATTACCCTCGTTATACTCTGAATTATGAAGGTCAAAGGTAAGCTTTTCTGTTCTTATACCAAAGGCTGCAAATTCTTCAAGAGAAAAATCAAAAAGCGGTCTGTTATCCGTCTTAAAGTGAATAGCACCATCTGGTCTTAAAATCTGCTTGTATATTGCCAAAAAGGTTCTGTATGTAAGCCTTCTTTTTTCATGACGTGATTTCGGCCACGGGTCAGAAAAGTTAAGGTAAATTCTATCTATACTGCCGGGTGCAAAAATCTCTGTAAGCTCCTTTGCGTCTACACAGCAAACCCTTACATTTGTAAGCCCACTTTCCTTAACCTTTTCTGCTGCTGTTACAAGCACATCGGAGACCTTTTCAATAGCAAGGAAATTAACGTTTGGCTCTTTTGCAGCAGTACCAACAATAAAATCGCCCTTACCACAGCCTATTTCAAGCCTGAGTGGGTTACTATTGCCAAAAAGCTGTTCAGAGGTGCAACCCTCTACCCTTAAATCTTTTATAACTATATTTCCACAGGCTTCCAAGCGCTCTGTGCCGTGTTTTTTCTTATGTACTCTCATTTCACACCTCAATAGTCAATTTTCCAATGGATATTATAGTTTTTATTGTTTATTTTGTCAATTAAATCACACTTGTATTTCACAAAAGATATGTGTATAATCTATGTATTATTTTCAAATTACGAAAGCGATGTGACCAAGTGAATAAAGATGTTAATAAAGGCTCCCCTATTTCAGAGGATGTAGCCGTAACAGAGGAATCGCACGAGGCAGAATCAGCCTTAAAGCTGGATGGTAAAACTGTTTCTGCAATTATTGGTCTACTTGTAATAATACTTGGTATTGTGGGTGTGCTTACACAAACAGTTACCCCGGGCGAATACGAGGTTGTTGACGGCAAAATTATAGACGGCACATACCACATATTAGAGGATTACAGGCTACCTGTTTGGAAAATTTTGTTTTCCCCTATAATGTGCTTACTCAGCAGCTATGCAGGTACAGGTATACTTATTATATTATTAATAGTGCTTATTGGTGGCTCCTTCTTAATATTAGAAAAGTGTGGCGTTTTAAAGTTCATAATGGCAACCCTCATAAAAAAATACAGCCACAAAAAGTACACCCTTATGGCTATTGTTACATTTGTTTTAATGGCGCTGAGCTCCACAGCAGGTGTACTTGAGGAATCACTTACACTTATACCTATTGCTGTTGCAGTTTCTCTTGCCCTTGGGTGGGATTCCCTTGTCGGCTTAGGAATGAGCATTGTTTCTATTGCCTGGGGCTTTACGGCAGCAACCTTTAACCCATTTAACGTTGTAACAGTACAAAAGCTTTCGGGGCTTGAGATTTTTTCAGGCACCTGGCTCAGATTTATAGTATTTATCGGTGTATACCTTATTCTCTTCCTTTTCCTTTTCTTCTACGCAAGGAAAATTGAGAAAAACCCAAAAGCCTCTCTTGTTTACGAAAGCGATTTGGAGCTGAGAAAAAAATACTCCTTGCACGATGCAGAGTCTATTTTGGCAGATGAAAAGGTAAGAAAAGGTACAAAGGCATATCTCATTTGTATGCTTGTTGATATTGGTTTTATAGTGCTGGATTTTGTTTTAAGCACAGGTGGTGCGCTCTCATTACCTGCTATGGCAATACTTTTCACAACAGGTGGATTGCTTGCAGGGCATTACACAGGCTTTGACCGTAAAAAAATAGTTAAAACCTTTGTTAACGGTGTTAAATCAATTTCCCCTGCAGTGCTGCTTATACTTTTCGTTATAGCAATATCTTATGTGCTTAACGAAGGCAAAATAATGCACACTATGCTTTACCATTTTTCAAATATGATGCAGGGCATTTCCCCATATGCAGCTATATTCCTTATACTTGGAATTATTGCATTATTAGAGTTTGTTGTAAGCAGTGGTACAGCAAAGGCATTTCTAATAATACCACTTGTTGCTCCTTTAGCAGACCTTATAGGGCTTACAAAGCAAAGTGTTGTAACAACCTTCTGCCTTGCAGATGGCTTTACAAACCTTTTATACCCCACAAACGGACTTATGATTATTGCAATAGGTCTTATAGGCGTTTCCTACGGTAAATGGCTCAAATGGTCCTGGAAGCTTTTTGCCCTTGAACTCATATTCTCCTCAGCTGTTATGGCATTTATGGTATTTATAAACTACAATTAAAATAAACTAATAAAAAATTCTGTAAGAAACCGAAGTTTCTTACAGAATTATTTTTTATACTCTTACAACGGAAATAGTAACGTTTTCG
>JAZSGB010000016.1:0-16623 GCA_045532505.1 Acutalibacteraceae bacterium
TACCGCTTGGCCTCCGACTTATTAATCGAAAAGTATGCACCTTCATCAAAAGAATCAATACAAGCTATGTTGTGAAGCAAGGTAGTTTTACCTGCGCCTGATTTACCTATGATTGCGAGAAGCTCTCCGGCTCTTACATCAAGTGAGATATTATTAAGTGCTTGGAATTCAGTTGATTTATTTTTTTGAAAGGTTTTAGAAGCATTTTTTATTTTTATCATAAATTGACCTCAATTCTTTCTTTGTAACCCGATAAGGCTTTGCTTTTTGAATGTATAAATGGGTACAATAGGCACAACCAAGCAAACAACTATGCATATCAAAACAGGCAGTAAGTAATTAAAAGCCGAAATTGTTAAAAAATAGCCTGAAAGAGCATTCAAATATTTTGATAGTAACAATACAAGCCATATTATTAAAAGTGGTATAGAACATATAACTGAAATATAGCAATAGATTATTTTCTTAATATCCGTATCAGAGCATCCCAGCATACCGTATAAGGATAATGTTTTTATCTGCGAGGATATATTTATTATTGATACTGCAAATATTCCTGAAAGCGACACAAAAAACAAAAATATAAATGTTGGTAAGTAAGTTTTTATTATATACATATTATCTGATTTCGTTGTTTTCATAATATCCTCAGAGGTGGCAACCACGCCTCTTTCTCTTAAGAAATCAATATTGTTTTGCATTTCTTCAGTTGTTATTGAGTTATTGAACAAAAGCAAAGCGTTTTTGTTAATTGGGTGCTTTATTTTTTCGCCAATCAGAGCTTCATAATCTTCCGTACAACCGATAGAAGAAAAAGCACCATCCTCAGCTTTGTCCATAATATGACTGATATTAGCGCTCGACATTTCAGAGCCTGCTGTAGTAGCACTTAAAACATATGCAGGATCAGCTAAAACACCAACGATTTTTATTTTGGCATTAATTTCTTTACCATTAAAATCAGTTAACACAGCATCGTAATATAAGCCTGTTTGAAATGATTTATCGTTGGTAATAATACGAATAACGTTCTTTTCGGAATTTTCACTATTGAAAACTTCACCCGAATACATATCGGGTGAGGTTTTTTGTATGAGCTTTTCCGGTTGAAGCTGTAAAGGAGAGGTTTTAGAGCCGACGGACAAACCCACCATATCATTTTGCATTGCAACATCAAGACCTTCTAAACAATCCTCAAAATATATATCGCTATTGTTAAAGAGCAGGTTTCCGTTTTCATCTATAAAAACATTTCTTTCTGCAACTGAAAAATAGCAAAAATCAGACTGTAGAAGAGGCTTCATAAAGCTGTTTGAGCTTGTAGTTAATGTGAGCGTGGAAACAGCACATTCAATAACAAAAAAGCTTGCCACGAACTGAATTATAAGAATTATATGTAATAATGGCTTATTATAAATAAGCCGTTGTGCTAAATTGAATATATACATAGCTTAACACCTGTTATACACAAGTTCCTTTATTGATTTTGTTGAAAAATTTATTATTGAAGAAATAATCGGTATTGCTATTACACCTATGCACCATAAAACAGAGAATAAACAATCGGTAGTAGAGAATCTATTATCTTTAAATAACGCGTTTTCTAAACCAAGTTTAAAAATAACAGTTCCTATGACTATGGCAAAAATACCATAGATTAAACTTTCTGCTATCAGAGAAACTCTCATTCTTCTAAAAGTCGCTCCACAACACAGAGATATAGCATAATAGGAGTTTCTTTTAGAAATCACTACTTTGAAGATATACGAAATGTTTATCATTGCTAACACCAACAAAACAAAGGTTGTTAATGTTTTGCTGTCTAAAGAGTATTCCGAAAGCATATTTCTTTCAGTCGGAGCCGAAATACTATACTCTGAAAAGTTATTTTGCAACGCTTTTGTTATGCTTTGAACCTCATTGTTATTGGGAATTGTTTTGGTTTCAATAACAAGCTTCTCTACTATGTCTTTGTTTTTTATTGATTGAATAGGAATTTCGGCATATTCGAACATTCTCACACCTACAACATTGTAAATAGCATCCCCGATTTCCACTGTATCTCCGATTCTAATTTCTTTGTTTTGGTATTCACTATGAGGAATTATAATATCGTTTTCGGATTTTATTTCATTACCATATAGCACAGATTGATACTGACCGAATATGTATGTTCTTGTTTCGCATTCGTTTGGTACTGTTATATAGCTCTGTTTCAATTCGGATGGAACAATTTCTTTTATTTTTTCTGTTCTATCCAGAATATCCGAAAGAGTTGTGGTCTTGTCAAAGCTTATAGTAAAACTTGCAACTCCACTTGAATAAGTTGAATATTCAATTTGCTGATTTCTGAAGCTTAAAAATGAATATTCCAGCGCTATAACAGAGATAGTTTGGGTTATCATAAAAACTGCAAACAGAAACGAAGATTTCTGTATAAACCTTTTAATGTTCGCTAATAACACAATCCTCATCCTTCTTTAGTAGTTTTTTAATAAGAAGTATATCAATAATTAAAATAAGGATTATGGCAATAACACTACCAACAAGAATACCATAAGAAATATTTAATGAAGAATAAATACTTTCGTTATTGATTTGTGTTGCATATTGTGTTACTTTTCTTCCGTTATTAGCATTTACCAAAGTTTCGATTGTTGAATTATTGAGCGTTTTTTCTACTCCTAACAGAAATACAGGAACCTCTTCATCTAATAAGCTATTAGGCTCTGCCTCATATTCATATAAATAAGAAATGTCATTTGTGAAAACTGTTTCACTATCAAAAATAATTTCGTGTAAAATTTCAGGCGTTCTAACATCACCACAATATTCGTGATAGCCATATAAGAAGGAGCCCTTATCTACAATACCAACAATTTTCGCCTTTACAACAACCTGTTTGTAATTCTCATCAAGCCCGTTAACAGTGAAATATAATTCCTCATTAATTCCGGCACCAAAATCCTCTGTAACAAGTATTTCTATATAATCTCTATTTTGGTTTTTAAAATCAATCATTTCACCCTCAATTAAATCAACTAATCCCAGCTTAACTAAATATTCTGAAAGCTGATATGTAGAAAATGAATATGATTTACTTGTGTCATCGTTTGTTATACCGGCACGATATTTATCAATCCCTTTAAATGTCCCGTTTTTTATATATTCTATAACAGGTTCTTCTTCACACCGGAAAGCCTGAACAAGAGAAGGTCTGTTAGGAATGATTGCTATTTTTTGAAACTGATTAATTCCATTCAAATCTTCAGCTGCTTTCTTAGCACACTCTCTGTTTGGAAATTCATAAATAGAAATATCAAAATCATCAATATATCTCACCTTTTGAGAAAGGTCTCTGTATATAGTCGTTTTTCGGTATTCAACGCAAAAGAAATATACCGGTGCAATTGCAATTAAAATTGATACTACTAAAATAACCAATAATCTTATTTTCCTTGTTTTCATAAGAAACCTCCAAAATAATATTAACGAATAGTCATTATTTTCGCTTCGTCAATAATTAGACTCTTTCACCATTGTTTTGTTACAAATTTTTTTACATTTTTTACACATACTATTGTAAAACAAACTTTTAGGTGATTATATGCTTGCTATTATTACTGCTATACTTTCGGGTGCGCTTATGAGTATACAAGGAGTATTTAACGAAGGTGTTACAAAGCAAACATCAATTTGGGTTTCTGCTGCATTTGTGCAGCTTACTGCCTTTATCTTTTGCATTGCTGCCTGGTTATTTACAGGGCGAGAAAGCAGCTTTGGCGCATTAATGCGAATAGATAATAAATATATGCTTCTCGGAGGAATTTTAGGTGCACTTATAACCTACACGGTTATAAAAAGCATGGGCTCTTTAGGTCCTGCACAGGCTGTTATGATTATTGTTACAGCGCAGCTGCTTGCAGCCTACCTTATTGAGCTTTTTGGTTTATTTGGTACAGAAAAAGTAAATTTCCAATGGCAAAAGCTTATTGGAATTGCTGTTGCCATTGGAGGAATACTTTTATTTAAATGGGAAAAGTAAGTATACAAAAACACCACCGTATAGCACGGTGGTGTTTGTTTTAGTTATTAGAATAAGCTACCACTTGTAATTAAGTCGATAAGGTAACCGAAAAGACCGAAGATAATTGAAACTATCATATTTGGTCTTACAACTTCCTGATTATCCTTCTCGGATGGGCCGATTGAGTATTTGAAGGTTTTAACATCTTCAATACCTGTTGCAGTCCACTCACCATTAACCTTTTCTTCTTCAACATACTTAATTGTGAGTGTGTATGTACCGAAGTTGCCGTCGCCGTGGTCATACTTTACAGTATAATCTTCAGCATCGTAAGCCTTTGTATAAGTTTCTGCAAACTTACCACCAAACTTAGTATCTGCTACTGCCCACTCTGTTGGACGGAAACGTTTACCAATAACGCCTTCAGCATCATCCATACCACTACCGAAAGCTACAAACTTAACAGTTTTGTGGTAAAGGTACTCTTTAAGAAGACCGTCAGCTGTGTTGTTTTCTACTAAGTATTCTTTCTTTGAGTCAGCCCACTCACGCTCATGCT
The DNA here is from genome assembly GCA_045532505.1 of Acutalibacteraceae bacterium. Taxonomy (GTDB): domain Bacteria; phylum Bacillota; class Clostridia; order Oscillospirales; family Acutalibacteraceae; genus DTU089. Next base: position 4,587 of record JAZSGB010000016.1, read on the forward strand.
CTGCACCACAACCGAGGTGACACTTAGCAATCTCTCTACCGTTTTGAGCATATGTTGCTGTGTTTGCAACAGGCTCATACTTAGCAAATACGTGGTCGTTTACAACGAACTTTACAGGAACAACAAAGTCGATATCTGGATTACCAAAATCGAATACCACTGTTTCTAAGTAAGAATCAATGGGAAGGCCTGCCTTAGGCTGGATTGAAACAGTTACCTTACCACCGTTACCATCAATTGTAGTGCTCGATGCAACTATATCGAAAGCTGTAGAGGTTGGTAATGTAAACTTAACTGCTGAGTTACCGTTGTTTGTAATTGTAAGAATTTTAGCAGCCGGTGCTGTGTAACCTACACAGATTGAACCGAATGTCATTGACTTAACATCGTACTTAACTTCGAAGGATACCTTCTGCCATACGGGGTAAAGTGTAGCAGGACCTGCAACAACATAGTTGCCATCTAATTCGTACTCTACCTCTGTAGCACCATCTGTAGTTGCCCAACCAATTTGAACATGGCCAACACGAGTGTAAAGCTTACCTGCAAGGGAAAGTTTTTGGTTATATGTTGCTTGGTCGTTGAGTACTTCCTCTGCACCATCGCCGAAAGCACCGGGTGAAAGTTTAACCTCATACTTATCTTGTACGTATTCAGGAGCTAACTTTTTTGAGTTGTTAGAAACTGTAAGGTTAACACCAACCTTATGGTTATTTACACCTGAAGCTGAGGTTTCACTTGTTGACCAACCTGTTTCTTTGATGGAATAACCATTCATTTTATAAAAATTAACAGGTGATGGAAGCTTATAGTTTTTGCCATCTGTAATAAATGTCAATGTATTTGCTTCTCTGTTAATAGTGTATTCAACACCGTCAAATACATAAGTATCGCCCGGTTGGTTCTTAATTACATCGAGAAGCTCACCGTAAACCTTAACACCGTTAATACTACGGTTACCACCCATAAGTGTAACAAGATATGGACCTGTTTTTGAGTTGCTGACTCTTGGATAGTAGATTGTATCAGCATTTGCTGTTTTAGAAACACCGGTTCTCATTTGAGAAGCAGTACCGGCGTTACTCTTTTCAGCTGTACTCCAAGCATCTTGGGTATAACCCAACATTTCAAAGAAGTATTCAGGTAATACATATTTAGCACCTGCAGCTACTTTAAACGAAAGTGTTTGGTTCACTTTGTCGATAGTGTAAACAACACCGTTTGCATCGGTATATGTATCGCCTGCTGCCTCGATTGTAGCATTAAACTTACCATCAATACGAGTACCATTTACTTCACGATAACCAGGTGCAAATGTAATTGTGTAAGTGTCTGCGGCTATTGTTGCTACGGTAAAAACTGAGCAGAGCATTAAAACTGCCATAAATACCGACAACATTTTTTTGAAGTTGTTCTTCATGCGTATTCCTCCAAAATTAAAAGTATACTTTTACCATTGAATTATAGCATATAAATTACAAAAATCATATTATCACTTTCACCAAACATATAGCAAAAAAACTGTGAAAGTTACTATAAAATTACTATCAACACACCTTATATCTTTTCACTTGAAATATAATGTGTTTCGTGTTATTATTTTCACAGCTTTTAAATTTGGAGACATATATGAAAATAGGTAATTTAGAAATAAACGAAAAAGCTGCCCTCGCTCCCCTTGCAGGTGTTGCAGACAGAGCCTTTAGAGAGCTTTGCCGAGGCTATGGTGCAGCCTACACCGTATGCGAAATGGCAAGTGCAAAAGGCATAAGCCTGGGCGATAAAAAGAGTGCAGAGCTTCTGTGCATAACCGAAACAGAAAGACCTGCAGGCTCACAAATATTTGGTAACTCCCCTGAAACAATGGCAATCGCTGCAGAAAAAGCGTTGGAGTATTCACCCGACTTTATTGATATAAACATGGGCTGCCCTGCCCCTAAGGTTGCATCCTCAGGTGGTGGAGCCCTGCTTATGAAAAACCCACAATTAGCCGAAGATATTGTGAGAGCTGTGGTTAATGCTTCAAGCGTACCTGTAACGGTAAAAATGCGCATTGGCTGGGATGATAGCACCATAAACTGTGTTGAGCTTGCAAAGCGCTGTGAACAGGCAGGTGCTGCAGCAGTTACGGTACACGGCAGAACAAAGGTGCAGATGTATGCACCACCTGTAAACATTAACCTCATAAAAGAAGTCAAAAATGCCGTAAGTATTCCTGTTATAGGCAACGGCGACGTAATTGACGGTCCAAGCGCTGCAAAAATGATGGAGGAAACAGGCTGTGATATGGTTATGATAGGCCGTGGTGCCTTGGGCAGACCATGGGTATTTCAGGAAATTAATGCATACCTTAACCACGAAATAATTTTACCTGAGCCTCCTGTTTCACAGAGAATGCTTGTTATGCTTAAGCATATAGAAAAAATTTGTGAATACAAGGGCGAATATATCGGTATAAGAGAGGCTCGAAAGCACGCTGCCTGGTACACAAAGGGCATATTTGGTGCTGCTAACTACAGAGCAAGAATAGGTCTTATTAATTCTATAGATGAATTAAGGCAAATTGCACTTGAATTAGTTGAACAAAACAGCTGATTACCAATATTTATGCAATGACTTTCACCACCCTCGTGTGATAAGATGGACACATCTTTTTCATACGAGGTGATTTTTTTGAAAAGAAAAATAAGCTTGCTTTTAGCTGTAATTTTATTATTTTCAGCATTTACAATTTACCCAAAGGCAAGCACACGAATTATAGGTGCAGGCAGAGTAAATACATCAGGTACAAGCCTGAATGTACGTTCTTCCCCGTCTGCTTCGGCAACTGTTAAAGCATCACTAAAAAATAACACTTACGTTTCACTTGTTTCCGAAGCAGGTGATTTTTGGTATGTGCGCTACAGTAACGGTGGTTACGGCTACTGCCATAAAAATTACATTTACCACGTTTCTTCAGCTGTAAGGCAGGTTAAAACAACAAGTGGCAACTTAAGAGTTCGCGTTTTACCATCTGCAACAGCACAAATAAAAGACTCGCTTCCATCGGGCACCTTTGTTACCGTGCACACAGCTGACAGTAGCTTCGCTAAAATAATTTACCACGGCAACAAGGTTGGATATGTAAGCAGAAGCTATCTTGTAAAGCCAAACAGCTTTACAGGTGATTTTAAGGCAATTTCACTTAAGGTACCCAGCTACAAGCAAACAGATTCAAGATGGAAAAATGTAACCTTAGGCTCATCCGGACAGACTATCGGCAAAATTGGATGTGCAACAACAGCCCTTGCTATGACTGAATCCTACAGAACAGGCACAACCATTTACCCTAACACTATGGCTAAAAAGCTTTCGTACACATCGGGTGGTGCTGTTTACTGGCCTACAAATTATAATATAGTAACATCCAAAAGCAGTTACCTGCATACCATATACTCTGCCCTTAAAAGTGGCAAGCCTGTTATTGTAGGAGCTAAAAATTCATACGGTGGTCAACACTATGTGGTTGTAACAGGTGTAAAAGCATGTAACACCCTTACTACATCTGCTTTCTATATTAACGACCCCGGCTCTAACACACGTACAACACTTAACCAATTCTTTAGCGCATACCCTAATTTTTATAAGATGCTTTATGTAAAATAATTTTTTAAATTTTCTGTAACGGTATTTTGTGAAATCATTACAAAATACCGTTGTTTTTTTATATAGAATATTTTCTATAATTTTGTTTTACCTCTTCCTTTTTCTATACAAAGGTGGTATACTATTATAGGTTTTTAATGTAGATTTTCATTGTTTTTTGTATCAATAAACTACTTTTAAGGAGTGAGTTTGTGGAAAGATTTGTTATCCGAGGCGGAAACAAGCTCAACGGAACAATCAATATCAGTGGCGCTAAAAACGCTGCTTTACCTATAATTGCTGCATCTGTTTTTGCAGGTGAACCTTGTCGAATAGAAAACATCCCCGAAATTAGCGATGTCAGAATGATGATTAAAATACTTCGCTTTATCGGCGCAGAGGTTACCACACCCGAAAAAGGCGTTATTGTAGTTGACTCTACTAACGTTAGTGCAGATATTACAATCCCCGATGAAATGACAAGAAAGCTTCGTGCCTCCTACTATTTGCTTGGCTCCTTGCTCAGCAAGTATGGTACTGCAAGTGTTGCTCTGCCCGGTGGCTGCTACTTTGGTGTCAGGCCAATTGACCAGCACATCAAGGCATTTGAAGCACTTGGTGCTGATGTTAACATAGATAACGCTATTGTTCGTGTTACAGGCAACGAGCTTTACGGTTCTTCAATATACTTAGATGTTGTTTCTGTAGGTGCTACTATTAATGCTATGCTTGCAGCAGTTAAGGCTAAAGGCCTCACTGTTATAGAAAATGCTGCCAGAGAGCCACACATAGTTGACCTTGCAAACTTCTTAAACTCTATGGGTGCAGATGTACGTGGTGCAGGTACGGAAGTAATTAAAATACGTGGCGTTGAAAATATGCACGGCTGTACCTACTCAATAATCCCCGACCAGATAGAAGCAGGCACATATATGGTTGCTGCAGCTGCTGCAGGTGGAGATGTTATTGTTAATAATGTTATACCCAAGCACCTTGAGTCTATTACAAACAAGCTTGAAGACTGTGGCATTACCGTTATAGAGGGCGATGAAAGCGTCAGAGTAATTTCCGACGGTGGCAGACCAAAGGCGTGCAGGGTTAAAACAAGCCCACATCCCGGTTTCCCTACAGATATGCAGCCTCAGTTTGCAACACTTTTATGCAACTGCAACGGTACAAGCACTGTTGTTGAAGATGTTTGGGATAATCGTTTTAAATATGTTGACCAGCTACGCCGTATGGGTGCAAACATTATTGTAAATGGTGATACTGCTTTAATTACCGGTGTTGAGACTTTACAGGGTGCCCCTGTTGAAGCTGATGACCTTAGAGCCGGTGCTGCAATGGTTATTGCAGGACTTGTTGCCAATGGTGAAACTTACGTTGAAAACATAAAATATATCGACCGTGGCTATGAAGAGCTTATAGAAAAGCTTACAGGTGTTGGTGCCGATATAAAAAGAGAGAGTTACGACGAGGATTAATTAATATGCTAAAGTTTTGTCCGCTGTTTTCTTCAAGCAGCGGCAATTCTGTTTACATAGGCGATAATTCCGGTGGAATACTTGTTGATGTAGGCAGAAGTGCCAAACAAACTGACTTGATGCTACAAAAAATAGGAGTTGACATTGACTCCATAAAAGGTATTTTTATTACACACGAACACACAGACCATGTAAACGGTTTAAAGGTTTTTGCCTCAAAGCACAAGCTACCCGTGTATGCCTCAACAGGCACATTAGAGGCCTTGAAAAGTAAAGGTGTGCTTACCTCCTCTAATATAGATATTGCCGTAAATGATGAAATCGAGGTTGCAGGTTTACACATTAAGCCTGTTAAAATCTCCCACGACTGTGCTGACGGCAAAGGTTATGTTATAACAGGCTGTGATGGTTCTACAAGGGCTGCAATTGCAACAGACACAGGTTATATGTCTACAGAGCTGTTATCAGAAATCACAGGGTGCAGGCTTGTGTATATAGAGTCCAACCACGATGTAGATATGCTGAAAACAGGTCCATATAATTTTATGCTTCAGAAGAGAATTCTCTCAAATGTAGGCCACCTTTCAAATGATGCCTGTGCAGATGCCTTAAGAGCTCTTGTAAACAAAGGTACAACACACTTTGTGCTTGCCCACCTCAGCCAAGAAAACAATACTCCACACCTTGCTTACACCACAGCCACAAAGGCGCTGCTTGAAATGGGTGCTATGGAAAACCGAGATTACCTTTTGCGTGTTGCAGAGCCGGAAAACCAAAGTAAATTAATTGTTCTGTAAATTAAAAAATCTGTTATACATCACTGTATAACAGATTTTTGTTTTTTATAAAATTTTGTTTACAACCTCTGCAAGAGCTTCTTTGATAAGCTGGTGCCCTGCAGGTGCCGGGTGCACACCGTCTGTTACCCAATAGGTTGTATCGCCATCTCTACAGGCATCATCAAACCTTTCCTGCAACGGTATAAAGTATAGACTATGCTTTTGAGCTATGCGCTCAGCTGCCTCTGCCCTTTTTGCTACCTCACAGCGAAACTCATCATAATACATCTGTGTGCCTGTACCATTAAGCACAAAAGGTGCAAGAATTATGATTTTTATATCGGGTAATGCTTCTTTTATCTCAGATATAAGCATATCGTATATCTTTTCAAATTTATCTGCTGCAACGCCGTTTTGCTGAGAAAGCTCGTGCCACACATCGTTTACACCGATAAGTATTGACATTGCGTCGGGCTTAAGGTTAATAATATCGTCCTTTATTCTTGCATAAAGGTCAACTATTCTATCCCCGCTTACACCTCGGTTAATAAACTCAATTTCACCTTTTCTGTTCTTGAGAAAATCGGATGCTAAAAGAAGTGGATAGCCGTAGCCAAAAAGATTACTGCCTGAGCCACCGTCATCTACATCAACACGAGTTGCATCGGTTATAGAATCTCCTTGAAATAAAAATTTAATCATTTTAAAAATCTCCTCTTGTTAAACATACGATCTATATGATATAATTATTTATTGGGTCCGTCGTACGTTTCTTCTAAGGAAGGTACCCATGGACACTCAACCTCAGCAATAACATTTTCGGGCGCTGTCCAATAAACTGCGTTTGTTATAATCCTTTGAATTTCAGGAATATGATATGTTGGATTGCTTTCGTGGCCGGGCTGGAAGTAGAACACTTTACCTAAACCTCTGTTCCAGCAGCAGCCTGAACGGAACACCTCGCCACCCTTGAACCAACCCATAAATACGATTTCATCAGGTGTTGGAATATCAAAGCGTTCACCGTACATTTCTTCTACAGGAATAACAAAGCTTTCAGGGATTCCCTTTGCTATGGGGTGATTTGGGCTGATGCACCAAAGGCGCTCTCTGTCGCCATCACGCCATTTAAGTGAACAGGTTGTACCCATAAGGCGCTTAAAGGTTTTTGAAAAGTGTGCTGAGTGGAGTGCTATAAAGCCCATACCTCTCATTACACGGTTGTAAACCTTTTCCACTAATTCATCGGGCACACACTCGTGAGCCATATGACCCCACCAGAGAAGCACGTCTGTGCTTTCCAAAACATCGTCAGGGAGACCGTTATCAGGGTCATCAAGAACTGCTGTTCTTATATTCAGATCGTCGTTCACGCCTAAAAATTCTGCAATACAGTTGTGTATACCATTTGGATATACTGCACCAACCTCTGCGTCCTCTTTTTCGTGGCGACCCTCATTCCAAATTGTTACATTAATCATAGTAGACACCTCGTGTTATAAATATTAATATAATAATATCAATTTTAATTCAAAATATAAAGTGGCTTTTTTAACGAAACTTAAAGTCATTTTTTATATAAAATGTGAGTTCGAAACCATCCTCACACAAAACAAAACTATGGAGTGATAAAAATGAAAAACAGGAAGAAAATCCAAGAAATAGCCATATCTGCAATCGTTGCCGCTACATATGTAGTGCTCACCTTTCTTGCATCTGCATTAGGTCTTGCAAGTGGTGCAATACAAATAAGGTTATCCGAGGCGCTGACAATACTGCCTATTTTTACCCCTTATGCAATACCGGGGCTTTTTGTTGGCTGTTTATTAGCAAACATTTTAACCGGCTGCGTTTTATGGGATATTATTTTAGGTAGCCTTGCTACCCTTGCAGGTGCAGTTTTTACTTATTTATTAAGGAAAAGAAAGCTGTTAGCAACTATACCCCCTATACTTGCAAACACAATTGTAGTACCACTTGTGTTGATGTATTTTTACAAATTAGAGGGCGTTTACTTGTACTTTGCCCTTACTGTTTTTGCAGGAGAGGTTATTTCCTGTGGTGTTTTAGGCACATTCCTTCGCAAAGCGTTAGAGAAACGGAATATAATTAATAAATTTTAATAAATTTCTTTTATCGGGTTTATTTTTTATAAAAATAATAGTATAATTCTATTACAGACTTTGGAAAGGGCTGTTAAATTATGACTATAGATGAAGCTATAAAAAAAGCTAAACGAATACATTTTATAGGTATTGGTGGCAGTGGTATGTGCCCCCTTGCCGAAATTCTTCATTCACAGGGCCATTACCTTACAGGCTCGGATAACAATGAATCAGATACACTTAACAGAATAAGAGCATTAGGTATACCCGTTACTATGGGGCAAAAAGCTGAAAATGTCGAAGGTGCAGATATGGTTGTTTACACAGCTGCATTACTCCCCGACAACCCTGAGCTTGTTGCTGCAAAGGAAAGCGGAATACCTACCTTTGAAAGAAGCAAGCTGTTTGGTTACTTTACAAGAAACTACAGCAATTGTATAGGCGTATGTGGCACTCACGGCAAAACTACAGTAACCTCTATGCTTACACATATTTTAATAGATAACAGCTTTGACCCATCTGCAATTATTGGTGGTAAGCTCCCACTTACAGGCACAAACGGCAGAGTTGGAAAAAGTGATATACTTGTATGTGAGGCTTGTGAGTATAAAGACACCTTTCTTGACCTTACACCTGATGTTAGTGTTATATTAAACATAGACAGAGACCATATGGAGTACTTTAAGACATTAGAAAATCTTGAAGCATCCTTTAGAAAGTTTGCTGATTTTTCTAAATGTGTTATTCACAATGGTGATGATAAAAACACCCTTGATGCATTAGCTGATATACAGGGAAAAAAGCTTATTTCCTTTGGTACAACCCATAACTGCAACTATGTTGCAAAAAATATAAGCTACACAAACGGTGCTTTCCCTTGCTATGATTTATACATTAACGGTGAGTATAAGGCAAAAATTGAGCTTGGAGTACCAGGCGACCACAATGTGCACAACTCACTTGCTGCTATTGCAACTGCAATGTATTGTGGCGCAACAGTTGAACAATGTAAAGACAGTATTCTCACCTTCTCAGGTGCAGGCAGACGCTTTGAGCACCTTGGCTCTTATAACGGTGCAGATATTGTTGATGACTATGCTCACCACCCTGCAGAAATTGAGGTTACACTCTCTGCTGCTAAAAAGATGAACTACAAGCGAGTTTGGGCAGTTTTTCAACCATTTACATTTAGCAGAACAAAGATGCATTTAAATGCTTTTGCAGAGGCTCTTTCTATTGCAGATAACGTTGTGTTAACCGAAATTATGGGTTCAAGAGAAATTAATACCTATGGCATTACAACGCAGGACCTTGCTGATGAAATCCCGGGTTGTGTTTGGTTTGATACCTTCGATAAGGTTGCAAATTACCTTAAAGAAAACATCTGCGAGGGCGACCTTGTACTTACCCTGGGCTGTGGCGATGTTTACAAGATTGCTAAAATTATATTGGATATAAAATAAAAGCTCCCCATCACAAATGAGCAATTCATTGGTGATGGGGGTAATTTTTATAATAGCAATAGAAATTCAAAAGCACCTGACTTTTTTAGGTCAGGTGCTTTTTGTTAAATTAAACTAATTCAAGAATGCACATCTCTGCTGCGTCACCGCGGCGAGCTTCAGTCTTGATTAAGCGGCAGTAGCCACCGTTAACATCTTTATACTTAGGTGCGATTTCGTCAAAAAGCTTTTTAACAACATCTTCCTTAGTAATATATGCCAATGCCTGTCTCTTATTGTGGAGACTATCAACCTTTGCGAGGGTGATCATCTTTTCAGCCATAGCGCGAACTTCCTTCGCTCTTGTGACTGTTGTAGTCATCTTACCGTTCTCGAGTAAAGATGTAACCATATTACGAAGCATAGCATCACGGTGATCGCTTGCTCTGCCGAGCTTTCTTGTACCTGGCATCTAAATCACTCCTTTGCCGAATTTATCTTATTCGTCGTCACTGCGAAGAGAAAGACCAAGGGAGGCCAATTTGGCAATAACTTCTTCAAGAGACTTTCTGCCAAGGTTTCTTACCTTCATCATATCCTCTTCTGTTTTACTGATTAAATCTTCAACAGTATTGATACCGGCTCTCTTAAGACAGTTGAATGAACGAACTGAAAGATCAAGCTCTTCAATGGTTGTTTCAAGAACCTTACCACTTTCAGAATCATCTTTGTCAATCATAATTTCAGTATTTGATACTTCATCAGAAAGCTCAACAAAGAGATTAAGGTGTTCTGTAAGAATCTTTGCAGCAAATGAAACGGCATCCTTTGCAGAAATTGTTCCATCTGTCCAAACTTCAATTGTAAGCTTGTCGTAGTCGGTAATCTGACCTACACGAGTGTTGTCTACTGTGTAGTTAACCTTTAATACGGGTGTGTAGATTGAATCTATAGCAATTACGCCAATAACGGGGTCAAGAATCTGCTTGTTTCTATCTGAAGAAACATAGCCTCTGCCCTTATCAGCTGTAAGCTCCATTGCAACGTGAGCATCTGTATCAAGTGTTGCAATGTGGTGATCAGGGTTAAGAATTTCAACCTCTGAATCTGCCTTGATATCACCCGCTGTAATTTCACAGGAGCCGTTAGCTTCAATATACATTGTCTTGGGGCCGTCTCCGTGTATTTTGAGAATAACGCCCTTAAGGTTAAGAACTATCTCTGTAACATCCTCTTTTACGTTGGGGATTGTTGAGAATTCATGAAGAACATTATCAATCTTTACAGAAGTGATAGCGTAGCCCGGGAGAGATGAAAGAAGAACTCTACGGAGGCTATTTCCAAGTGTTGTACCAAAACCTCTTTCGAGTGGTTCTACAACAAATGTACCATATGCTGAATCTTCTGCAGATCCGATGAATTTTACTTCTGGTTTCTCGATACCAATCATACCAGATCCTCCTTAAAAATTTCGTAGTAGTCTACGATTTTTGTTTTGCCTATCGTATAAGGCATTGAGGCTAAAGAGCATTATTTTGAATAGAACTCGACGATAAGATGCTCTGCAACAGGAACTTCAATCTGATCTCTCTCCGGAAGGTTAATAACCTTTGCAGAAAGTGCTTCACGATTGATATCAAGCCATGTAGGAACTGGACGGCTTGCGTTAGCTTCTATAATATTCTTAAATGCGTCGGTCTGAGCTGACTTTTCCTTAATTGAAACTACATCCCCTGCTTTGCAAAGGTATGAAGGAATATCAACCTTTTTGCCGTTAACACAGAAGTGACCATGTGTAACGAGCTGTCTGCCTTCTGCTCTGGAATCTGCCCAGCCAAGAAGGTAAACTATGTTATCCAAACGGCTTTCGCAGATCTTAAGAAGGTTTTCACCTGCTTGACCCGGCATCTTTTCAGCCATAAGGAAATACTTGTGGAACTGTCCTTCAAGAACGCCATAATAACGTCTTGCTTTCTGCTTCTCACGAAGCTGCATGCCGTATTCTGATACTTTCTTACGACCCTGACCATGCTGGCCCGGAGCATAAGAACGACGCTCTAAAGCACATTTATTGGTATAGCATCTGCCACCCTTTAAGAAGAGCTTTTGGCCCTCACGACGACAGAGCTTGCATACCGCACCGGTATATCTTGCCATAATTCGTTTCCTCCTATATGTTATACACGTCTTCTTTTTGGTGGACGGCATCCGTTGTGAGGAATAGGTGTTACATCTTTAATAAGTGTAACATCAAGACCTGCAACCTGTAATGCTCTAATTGCAGCTTCTCTTCCTGCACCAGGACCTTTAACATAAACTTCAACAGTTTTCATACCGTGATCAATAGCAACCTTTGCTGCAGTTTCAGCAGCTGTCTGAGCTGCGAATGGAGTGGACTTACGAGAACCTCTGAAGCCCATTTCACCAGCACTTGCCCATGAAACTGCGTTACCCTGAGTATCAGTAATAGTAACTATTGTGTTATTGAAGGTGGATTGGATATGAGCCGCACCGCGTTCAATATTTTTACGCTCACGACGCTTGCGTGTTCCGACTTTTTTGCCGGTAGCTTTTGTAGCCATTCTAATACCTCCCTCGACTTA
>JAZSGB010000088.1:0-18707 GCA_045532505.1 Acutalibacteraceae bacterium
TCTCTACCACGTTGCAATCGCTTCTTAACGGCTGATTTGCTTAATTTCAAGGTTTTTGAGATTTCTTCAACAGTAAAAACGTTGTAATAAAACAGAATTATGGCTGACTTGTATTTTTCAGGTAATGCAATAACCTTTGCGATTACATCCTGCTCCAAATCTTCATCCTTGTATGTAGCAGTTACGGGCATATCATCAATACATACATTCTTACGACCCGACCTTTTCAGATAATCCAAACACTTATTCTGCGTTACTCTGATAAACCAGGCTTTTTCGTGTTCAGTGTTTTTGTATTTATATTTACCGCAAAGATATTTTGTGAAAACATCCTGTAAAACATCTTCAGTATCACTTGCATTACCTAAATATAAAAATGCAATTTTAAAAAGCATGTTGCCATATTCGTTATATTTAGCTTCAAATTCGTTTTCGAGATCTCGTTTGCTCATAACGTCCTCCTTTCACTAATAAAACGATTGACAATTGCTTTTGGTGACAAAATTATTTTAGCATAGAAACTGTAAATGTAAAAACTAAATGTGCTCCACTTTAAAGCAAACAGTACACTCTTGTTTTTAACGGTGGTGAGTGTTAAAATTGTAATATAGAGTATTGCTCTGTATTTGAGTATGTATCTTGTTTTAACGAAAAAAACGAGATAATCAAGCGACTGTTAATTAAACTAAAAAGCGAGATGATTTTATGAAATATAATCTTGTTGTTGCAGGTGGTGGGCTCAGTGGTGTTGCAGCTGCAGTAAGTGCTGCCCGTGAGGGACTTAAGGTTTTGCTTGTTGAAAAGCACGGTTGCCTTGGTGGCGCAATCGCCAACAACCTGGTTTACCCTTTTATGCCTTATTGGACCAAGCCCTACTGGGAGAAAAATGTTCAAAGAAACTACCTTTCGCAAGGCATTTTTAAAGAAATGAAGGAACGCCACGACAAATACGTTGATGACTGCAAGGACCACGAATTTAATTCCGAATATTTTAAAATTGTTCTTGATGATATGACAACCGAAGCCGGTGTTGACGTGCTTTTTCACGGTGTTGTTTATGATATTAAAGCTGACGGCAGAGCCATAACGTCAGTAGATATAACTGCCAAAGGTCAAAAAATCACAGCCGAAGCAGACTTTTTTATTGACGCAACAGGCGACGGTGAGCTTTTTTACCTTGCAGGGTGTGATTACCAATTAGGCAGAGAAAGTGATAACCTGTGCCAGCCAATGACAACCTGTTTTCGTGTAAGTGGTGTTGACCTTGACCTTTTTACAGAGGAAAGACCTCATTTACAGGAGCTTTATAAGGAAAAGCAAGCCAAGGGCGAAATTACAAACCCACGAGAAAACATACTTGTATTTTTCGGCGTTGGTGAGGATGTTTTGCACTTTAACTCTACACGTGTTATAAAGCTTGACCCTACAAATCCTTTCGATGTAAGTAAGGCAGAAGTTATTGCGAGAAAGCAAATACACGAGCTTATGACTTTTTTAAAGGAAAATTCAAAAGCCTTCCACGAAAGCGCATTAATTTCTGTAGCAATTGATATCGGTATCAGAGAAAGCAGAAAGCTCAAAGGAGTACATATCCTTACAGGTGATGAAATTATTAGCTGCACCCGTTTTTCGGATTCAATCGCCCTCGGTAATTACGATATTGATATCCATAACCCTTCAGGCACAGGAACAAGCCACAGATTTTTTGGTGATGGCGAGTTTTACACAATCCCATACAGCTCACTTCTTCCAAAAGAATTTGATAATTTACTTGTTGCAGGGCGCTGCCTTTCTGCCACGCACGAAGCACAGGCATCTGTAAGAATAATGCCGATTTGCTGCTGCCTTGGTGAAGCCGCAGGCACAGCTGCCGCAATAGCCTACAAATCAAACACAAATGCGCATACTGTTAATATCCAGGCTGTTCAACAAAAGCTAAAAGACAATGGTGCTGTATTGTAATATCTTAATAGACAAATTCCCACCTACACTTATTGGTAGGTGGGAATTTTTTAATCAAATATAACCTTTATTTCGTGTACTATTGTGTTTTTAACTCCTTTGAGCTTACGAAGTAGGTTTTCAAAAAAGCCTTCCTTTTCGTACTCTGCCTCGGTGCCTTCACCTGCATAGCAGCCTATATTGGTGCTTAAAAGCTCCTCACCGAAAAAGTCTGCCGTAGCATCTTGGTCAATTTTAACACCTGCACCTATAAGGGGTGAATCGGCACAAAGCTTAAAGCTGTTTTTATCAGAATAATCTGTGCCTGAAAATCCGGGTTTTATATTCATTGAGCCTGTATCAACAAGTGGCTTCATTACACCGTAGTAGCAGTTATTTTCAAAAACATTTCCTCTTTTAGAGTCCATATCATATGCTATTGTTTTGCCCTCTTCAAGCACAAATATGTTATTGGCAATATAAGAGTTGTAAAGGTTTTTAAAATGGAATTCGCCACCGTTTACAATTGTATTATTGTAAAAGCTGAATTCGTGCTCGCCCTCGCTGCCAACAGCAGTAGTGGAGCGCTCACTGTTATCGTTAACAGAAAGGCAGTAGCGCACCGTGTTACCGTGGTGGCCACTATGATTTGGGCAGTTGCACATAAACCTTACATTATCGTGAGAGTAAATGTACTGGTACGTGCAGTTATTTGTATGGGAGTCAAAGTCTATTGCCATACCGTCGCCGTAGTTTTTTTGCCCTGCAATTTCGCAATATTGAATAGTGCTGTTTTCGCTACCCCAAAACCACATTGCTGCTGTAAAATATTCAATTTCGCCGTTTTCATCCACACCCTCGCCCTGGCAGCAATTAATTGCTCGGCAATCTGTTACAAGGGCGCCATCGCACATACCAACAATTATTGCCTCGGCATCCATTTCGTGAAAATAACAGCCCTCAATAAGTAGCCCCTTGTTGTAAACGGGGTCAATATCCTTTTCCTCACACCAAGGATTTTGCTCATCATTCCAAGAGCCCCAAATCATAAAGCCGTTTGCACAATTGTATACCTCACAATTTTTTATAGTAAGGTTGTTTACTGCATACCTTGACTTTGCAGGCAGACCCTTAACCATAACAGCAGCTCTGCCAACTGCAGCACCGTTTGTGTTATCGTCTCTGCTGTGCACCTTGTAGTTTTGTATGTCTGTAAAATAAACATTTTCAATAGTTATGCCCTCGGATGTCCGGTTGTAGGTATCAATCCAAATACCACCACCGTTAGGCGCTTTTATTTGAAGGTTTGAAACTGTTACGTATGAGCAATCAAACAAACGCAAAACCTCTTTTTTCTCATCTGTTTTGAGTATTGCTTTTTCGCCCTCGCCATAGGAGGATATAACAACAGGATTCCCCCTAGTGCCGTTGCAGGTAAGCGTAGCTGCACACTCATATTCTCCACCGTTTTTAAAAAGAATATGTGTACCGGGCTTTGCCTCAAGGTTTTTAAGACCTGCAATTGTTTTTACAGGGCTGTCAATACTTGTACCTGTATTACCGTCATCACCGTTAACAGAATCAATATAATAATAGCTTTTAAAATTTCCCACAGCATAGCAAAGAACATTCATATTGCAAAGCAATACGCAAGCAACCATCAAATAGCACAAAAGCTTATTTAGCCTTTTCACAAGCAGCACCTCTGTTTTGTTTTTCATTAATTATACAATACTTTATTTTAAATAACAATAAAAATCCTTTGTTTACATTAAACTGAGCCAAGCTTGTTTTTTAAAATTATTTTTTAAAGGCTCTTGACAAATGATTTGCTGAATGTTATTATGTGCTCTACGAATTAATTAAAATTCGCTTTAAAACAAATTAAATTTTAAGTCTATTTTGCAAATGTGGTAATTTCCTCGGGGAAATTGCGCCCATTTACAAGGTAGGCATTTTTTATTGCCTCCTAATTTAATTAAAAAGGAGCAAAAAACTATGGGTTATTATTCAGACCCAACAGCCTCACAGGCTGTTGGCAACGTTAGCCGTGAATTCTCTAAATGGGAGAAGAAAGCCAAAAGGCTCTGGAAGCTTTACGAGGACGGAAAGCTTTCCGATGAGCAAATGGAAAAGGAATGCACCCAATTCAAAGGTGTTTTTCGCCGTGCACTATACAGCGCACATCCGTTAAACCAGAAAAAATAACAAACAACCGAGGTGTTGTGTCCACTTGGGCACAACGCCTTGGTTGTTTTTAATGCTTTTACAACATAATAGTATTCTTACAGCATAAAATAACTGTAGCTTTATTTAATAAGGAGTGTTTTGCTTGGCACAAATAGTAACGTATTTTAAAAGCTTTTTATATTTTGCTGCAGAAATATCTGCTAACCTTTTAGAGTTTGTAGGCATTATAATTATTATAGCCGGCTCCTGCCGTGCACTTATAAAGCTTATAAAATGCCTGCTCGAAAGAAAAAGCTTTCACGTGGTTATTGACCTTGGCAAGGCGCTCTCCTTAGCCCTTGAATTTAAAATGGGTGCCGAAATTATAAAAACAGTTATAATCCACAATTTAGAGGAGCTTGCAATGCTTGGCATTGTAATACTGATACGTGCCCTGTTGGCATTTATTATACATTGGGAAATACGTATGGAGGAAAAAGCAGAGGAGCGACTTACAAGAAGCAATTAAATTTTTTATTTAGACCCCATACTCATTCACAAGCTTTAATACACATCTTTTTGCAATTTTCAGTTGATCGTCAGTAATTTCTTCATCAAAATCATTAAAAGAAATATTTTCTATACTTTTACCTGTTAAAAAGCTGTACCACAAAAGGCCGAGGGCGTATCTGCCGAGGCCGTAGCTTGCGTGGAAGGTATCTCTGTGCACCTTTTCTATACCGTTTTGGAGCATTGCGTCAAACAGCTCACCCGAAGGGATAATCATATCTGCGTTGATTTTACCTGCACCTGTTTCATATGCTTTTTTTATATTGCAAAGCATAGCCTTGTAATCGCTATACCCTGCCCTTTGCAAAAGCTCACCACCCTGCTCGTACGCCCAGGTTTGGTGAATAACAATTTTTGCATTCGGCACACAAAGGCGCACGTATTCGGCAAGCTTTTGTAAATACGGCTCGTACGTGCTGTAATCGTGGGAGAGCATACTTGCCTGCTGCAGAGTTACAACATCCCAATTACGGTTAAGCAGCGCCTCCTTCAAGGATACCTTGAAGCCGGTGCTTTCGCCGTTCATTCCAAGGGTATAAGCCTTTTCTTCACTAAGCATATTTTGGTAGTGGTGCCACAGTGGGCATCCACCAATATAAAGATTAAATGCATTAATTTCGGTACCGTCTGCCCCGGCAATTTGATGTAAATACCTTTGTGCATCCTCTGAAAAGCTGTTGCCGATTGATAAAATGTTCATTTAGCTTATCTCCTATTCTTTAACCTTACAATTTATATAAAACGCATATGCAAGTGGTATTATAATTAAAAATATTGGAGCCACATACATAGACACAGTATTTTCAACATTGAATATAGAAAGTGAATTAACTAAAGCGTGTGTTACTATGCAGGGTACAAGGGATTTGCTTTTGTAAAATATAATTACAAACAGGTAACCCACCGAGGCTGCGTAGGCTACTTGCAGTAAGGTCGGCAATAATTCTGCGCCGTTAAATAAATTAATTATATGCCCAACACCAAAGGTAATTGCACTTACAACTATAGCGCTTTTAACGTTGCTTTTTGCCATCATCCTGAACAAAAAGCCTCTGAAAATTATTTCCTCTATAAATCCGATATTAACCATAGTTAAAATGTGGAACAGAATTTCGCTTGGAGTATTACTAATGTTAAACCCTGTCCATAAATTAACGCTTACAATAATAGCTAACGGCAAAAAGTATAAATATTTTTTGGGGTTTTCGGCTTTTCTTAAACCGTAATAGGCTGTGCTTTTAAGGGCTACCATTAAAGCAACCAAGCAAAGGGAAAAGGCTGTGTTTATAACAGCACCCTCAAGGCTTGCCTGCCCAAAATTATTTATGCAAAAGGAGTTAATTACAATATAGGCAATTATGAGTAGAATACAAAATAATACCTCGTGCTTTTCAAACAGCTTTTTCATAAAAGCCTCCTTCGGTAAACTATTTTCACCTTGTTTTATTTTATCATATAATCACGGCAGTTACAACAAAAAGCGCCTTGGACTATCTGAGAGATTTTTTATATTTTCATTATATACACGCAAATACATATATGGCAAGGTGCGCAAAAAAATGGTCCCCGATTCAGATGAATCGGGGACTGTTTTTTAGTAATTATGATGAAATTACAACGCCTGTTGCTTCTGGTGTAGAAGTGAATTTACAGTACTGTGTAAGTCCGTCAGGAATTGGTTGGTTACAACCTTCTGACTCTGTAAACGCTTGTTCAGGGTCTGTAACCCCAAAGGTTGCATAAATTTCAGCAAGGTCTTCACTTGTTACTTTAACAGAGCATGTTGCAGCCAAAGCTGTAGGGATCAAGCCTGCAAGCGTAAATGTAGGTTTAATATAGTCTTTCATTCTTTATCCCCTCCTTAAGCAATGTTACCTGCACCGAATGCGGTTTTAATAATCGTTTCGATCATTTTGATAAACATACGAATCAATGATAATATATCGAATTCTTCTTCGCTGCCTTCGGTATCAGTTCCGTCATTTGTATTTTCGTTATCCGGATTTGTGTTGTCAGTATCGGTGTTTGTATTATCCTCAGGAATTTCTTCTATATCAGGAACAATTACACCGTTCTTAACCTCGCCCTGAACAGTTTCTTTTTCTGTAAGGCTGATTTCAACCTCTGTTAAGGCTGCCGGTGTGAGAGAAAGGAAAACAGGATCATTTACAGCTGATATTCCTCCATTACCGGTATTAACCTTTGTACCACCGGAGAACTTAACCTGGTTAACTGCAAGCATGTTGCCCTCTGCATCAGTATTTTGAACAATAACCTGAACCTCTGTACCATCTGCAGTAATATCACCAATACATTTTGAAATGTCATAGAACATTTCTGTTGCACTGTTAACAGTTATCTCAACATTTTTGTCGGTCTTATTGGATGTTATTTTAACTGTTGTAGGTCCGTTAACAGCACGAAGACCAAGCATAACCTTTTCACCAATATTAACTTTAGTATTAAAGGTAACAGTTTGGTTACTAAGAAGGTAGAACTCATCTTTAGGACCAACGGACTGATAGTTTGAGAAGTTGAGATTTGTTTCACCTTCTCCAAGTGTGCCGGTAACGAAGCCGATACCATCAAGATTATCCTTACCATCTCCAACAGGAGCAAGGTTATTGATAACATTTACATAGGAAGCATTTTTCTCACTTTCTGTGTAGTCATCAGAATTTGCACCAAGAGGATTGTAAATTCTGAAACCATCAAGATAGTTATTAAGACCACCTTCGCCGGAAGCTACACCTTTTGTTATTGCAGCATCTCCTGCACTCATTTTTAATTCACTTGTACCCTTTAAAACAGGAAGAGCACCTGTACCACCATTGAGGATGGAGTTATCATCATGCCAGATAAGCTCAACATCTTCTGCAGAAATATCTTCAAAGCCTGCTTCATCAAGAACTTGCTGAATAGCGAAAGTATCAAAGGCTGTTGAAGAATTCTTTACAAGCTCTGCATCCGCAGATTTATTTGCATACGTTGCAGGCTGCATTCCACTTAATGCACCTGCTGTTGAAAGGTAAACAGCTGTTGATTCAACAGTATAAGTACCATGAGCGCCTCTCCAGCTGAACACAGGAACCTGTGTAAAGTCACCACCACTATAGTAAGTATCAACAATTCCTGCCTTAACTGATTTACCGTCTTTTTTGATGTTGATAATCTGGATACCTGTTGTTGGTCCGCAAGCAGAAATGATATCAATACCATCACCTACAAAGGTTACTGTTGCGGTTTTACTTCTCTTATTAGTAGCGTTAACAGTTGCTGAAAGGGTTTTACCGTTTGAGTAAGTATTTTCATTGTTATATGCTTCATCATAACCATCAACATCAAGCTCTTTCGGAAGCTCACGGTATGAAGCGCTTGTTCCACCAGTTGCTTCGCTCCATGCAACAGTTCCTGTACCTTCAGTTTTCTCAAACTCTGTTTCTTCAAAATAAACGTTTGAAGCAGGAACAACCTTGATTTCGAACCAGTCATAAGTTCCGTCATCACGCTGAATGAGAACGTAACCTGAATCGTTCATATTGGTTGGAGTTGTGTGGTAAAGAAGGTTCTGGTCACCACTCTGAATTGCAACCAATTGGTTTTCGGAAACTCTGGTGTAGTTATTAACATCCTGTTTTGTGAGTCCTGCGCTAACCGCCTTCAATGTACCGTTAATGTCGGTATCAAGCATCTGAAGACCGTAGTCAAGAACATATGTGTACTCGGGGATGTTAAAGTATGATGTGGGCAACATTTTGAATTCTTTGTTGTGCTCCATATCATCCTCTGTCTTATAAATACCTGTTGTATCGGGATTGTTAATTGATGTGTTCTGAATAGTTGCTGTTTCGTCTGCAAGAAGGCCACTGATTGTAACTCTGAGTTTTCTACCATCTGTCTGTCTGTTTTTAGCAATATATTCTTTTGCGTAGTGGTAGTTTGTAACAGTGATTGTTTTAGATGTAACATCTGTGTTATATACAATTTTTGCAGCATCATCTGCGTTTTCAGCGATTTCAGCCTCGGAATCCTTAAAGGTGAAACGACCGATTTCATCAAATGTACCTGTTACAAGGTCAACCTTAACACTATAGTTTTTGGTTCCGTCAGCGTTATCTGCCGGGAATTTGAATGCATCGTTTAATTGCTCACGAAGGTAAGATTTATCATCAAGGTTATCAAGGCCAACTGCTATATTGCTTTCTACCTCGGTAACAGTCATTTCACCAAAGTTAACGAAGTTATTCATTGTTGCGGTAGCAAGGCTGATTGAGTAGTTAACGCCATCAACGCTCTGACCTCCAAGTTCGGTAAGACTTTTTGCAGCAGCATATCTGCTGGAAACACCATCCATATAGGCTTTTTTGTTAAAGCCACTTACTTCGTTATTACCGATAAGTACGGAATAGATGAAAGCGCCGTTATTTTTAGCTGTTAAAGCTTTATCAATAACCGCATCCGCTGCAGTTGCGGTTGCAGAGTTGGAGTCAGCACCGGGAATACCGTCTGTAAGGAAAATAACTGCAACGTTTCTTTCGCCATCTGCCTTATAGCTATAACCGCTGTTTGAAATAAGAGCATTTACATAGTCCATTTCAAGACCACTATTATTTGTCTGGGCACTTGTTGTAAGAGCATCTACCTTTGTTTGAAGCTGATCTACTGTACCGGTAGCCCAGAAAGCATTTGCATAGTCATTGGTTGAAAGAGAACCGCTCTTTGTAATGAAACCGCTATTAGCATCTGCACCATATTGAACAAGGGCAATTCTGTTATTGGAATTCTGTGCGGCAATATCACCAACAAGGTCTTTTACTGCTGTTTTTAATGTATCAAGACGAACGTGCTCACCCGTGTATTCTGTTGCGTTAATATTATCGAAACGATAGTGGTTACCGGTATATAAAACAGTATCACGTCTATTACCATTAGCAGTTTTTGTAGAAAATGCTGTAGAATTTGCTGTACTCGCAACCCAATCATAGAATTGTTGTGGTGTTTTTCCGGTGGGGTTAAGCACCTGGTTTTCAAAGCAATAATACAAGCCATCGGCAGCAATATAATACAAGAAAAACTCCTGACGTATTTTAGTGGTCATACCTAAAAATGAACTATATTCTGCAGTGTTAACAGCAAGGTACGCTTTATAATACCTACCATCACTGTGGAGGAAGTAAATGTCCTGTTCGGGGTTAAAGAAAGCGTAACCGTTTATACCCTGACCGTTATCATCGGATGTATTAGCTTCAACTGTCATACTTGATACAGATAAATTTCCTGTAAATGTTGCAATACCTGTACTACCTTTAGCAGCCATTGAAGAGGATGTATCTGCAACAATAATGTAGTCTGTAGGTCTTTCATTTTTGTACTGATAGTGGTTGGGAGAAATTGCATAGGTTTCAAGAGTAACTGTATATGTACCGTCCTCCTGAAGCTTTGCGTCAAGGTCTGTGTAAACACGGCTTTCATAAGTAGAAGCAACTTCGTCAACAACACGGCGGTAGATATTAAATAAGCTGTCTTCATAGTAGGTATCTGCACCTGTTAAAATTTCTCTACCGATAATATTATTTCCGCTTTGGTTACGAGCATCACAGTGG
Source organism: Acutalibacteraceae bacterium (assembly GCA_045532505.1). GTDB lineage: Bacteria > Bacillota > Clostridia > Oscillospirales > Acutalibacteraceae > DTU089. Next base: position 10,284 of record JAZSGB010000088.1, read on the forward strand.
AAGGTACCGGGAGCTTCAGAAACGCCTAAACAAATCGGTTTAACACCGCTGTTTTTAATATAGTGCGAGTTAATTTTGGTGTTATAAAAATCACTTGTACCATCATTACACCAAAGGAAATAAGTTGTATTATTAGAAATCCAGAAGCCGCCATTACCGTCATTAGCTTCCTGAATAGCCATATTTTTGAGATAATCTGCATTACCGGGTGCCATTGAGATTTCTTTCTCGTTAAAGAACAAATAGTTACAGTTTGCGAAATATGTCTCGGCATTTTTAAACGTGTATCTATTTTCAGCAGTTTTTGTAAGCTGCCAACGAATTGCTTCAACATCATCAATTTCAGGCTTTTCAAGGTAAAGAATTTCCTTACCATCAATTTCTTCAAAAGAATAGTAGATGATAGGGTGGCCTATCATACCGTTGTAGCCTTTAATTGAATCGACTGAACTCTTTGAAAGCTTATAATCCTTAAAGTTACCGTCAGCATTAAGGGCATAAAGGTAATTTCTCTGAGTAAGGGGGTCTTTTCTCTGTGATTCGTGAACGATGATATATTCTTCACCATCTTTGATCTCGCTGAGAGAATTAACCTTTTCGTAGTAAATACTTTCTTCCGGCTCGATAACTGTTGTTTCCATAAGCTCATATGGATCAAGCTGCCATATAACGTCAACAGGCTTTTCACAGTTGCCGATTGATGTAAGGCCTGAGCTTTCGTTTTTGTACTTATTAGAAGCACCCTCGAAGGTGATGAAAATGTTGCCTTCAATAACGCAAAGACCCTCAGACATAGGCATCATAGGATAATCTTTGTATTTAGATATATTGTGAGCCATAATTGTCTTATCAAGTGAGCCTGTGCCGGTTGTACTGATTGTTACAGGTGTATCACCGGGAACTGAAAGGTCAATATCCGCAATAGTAAGGTAGCTACTGTCACCGAAACCGAAGTTAATGGAGTTACCTGCACCTGAACCGTAGGAACGGCTGAGGTAAAGCTTACCGTTATCAACGGTTGCATACTGAACGTCTTTAAGGTTGTTGTCAAGACCAAGAGCATAAGAGGGTGAACCCGCATAGCCTTCATCATAAACGCTCTCTGCATTTTCATAGGTGTTGGTCTGGGCAACCTTAATATCAGTAATAGCAAATTCTCTTGTTTCGCCTGCTTGAATTTCATCCTGGTCGAAACGAACTGTATATGTACCGGTATATGTATTATCTGTACTCTGAGTTGTAGGCCAGGTACTGTCAGCACCTGTAGGCATGAGACCTGCAGTAAAATTCATACTGTAATGATATCTGCCATCCTCAAGCTGTGTAATTTTAGTCTGAGTTGACTGTTTAACATTACAGTGTCCACCATTTGGCGCAAACATATACATATCAGTTTTATCATTTGTTGAAGTAAACTCGATTGTATAATTAACACCTTCGGTTAAATTAAATGAACCAAAGTTACCGGTATATTCACCAACGTAAGCTGTGGGTGCAGTAATGTTACCAACAATACTGACCGCATCACCGTTCTGATAAGCGTTCCACGTAAGGTTAGATCCGTTAGATGAACCTGAACCACTATCTGTAGTTACATTTGCAAGGTTTTGGAATTTACCCTTAAGGTGATCCCACTCCTCTGCTGAAGAGTTACCTGCAAGCTTATAACCGAAAACCATTGAGTTATAAGTATTATTGGAAGGAGCGTTATAGTCAGCCGCAGCAATGGTAACACCAGCAAGCTTAGCACCAAGGTCATAGAAGTTACCAAGCCAAAGAACGCCTTCGTCGTAACATACGTAAGCTGTATATGCAGTTTTACTGTCATAAGAAATTGAACCAACCTCAACAAAGTCAATTGAATCAACAAGCTGAATCTTAGTATGTGCATTCAAGGGTGCATTTTCAAGAGCAGAAAGAGGTGCGTAAGCAATTTTTCTGTCCTTATCACCGCAGGAATAATAGATATTGTGCTCTGAAACGGTAATACCGCCACCGTGGTCTGTGTTATCAGTACCATCAGTATTAAGGAATGAGAACATTGCAACGAAGTCACCTGTTGCAGCGTCAAGAGCAAAAATCTTACTTGAAGCATTTCCATCGCTATGGTATGCAGTAACAAGCATCCAGTCTCTCTTAGGATAGTATGTCATACCCTGAACAACATAGTCACCCGGGTCATCCTGGTCTGTTGTTTTATCAGTGTACTTCGCATTCAAACCCGGAATAACAATGTTTGTGGGGCTACTTGCACCGTTAAGGTATGCAGCCGCATAGTTATCGTAGGTAGTTGCATAAGAACCATCTGTACCAACAACACGTGTCTGAGTAACACCGTCAATAATGATATTACCATTAGCATCATACTGAACATCTGCTGCCTCTGCCCCCAGCTTCAACACAGGAAGAGCCATGTTGAAGGTGGTTGCAAGCATAATAGCCGCAAGTACAAAGGACAATACCTTTTTCCCTTTCAATTTACTTATGATTTTTTTCATTTTTCATCAACCTCCATTGATAAAGTGCAAAACGCAAAGTGCAAAGCGCAGAATGCAAAACGCAAAGTGCAAAGTGCAAAGTGCAAAGTGCAAAGCGCAAAGTGTTTTGCAAAATGAATTATTAATTTGTTTATGGATACCGACAAACCGGCACCTCAATCTATATAAAAAAGCCGAAGCCTTTAATTTTCCTTTTCCTACCTCTCTTGTGAAGAGAGGGGGACCGACACGAAGCATAGCGGAGTGTTGGTGGAGAGTTATAGTGCTGTAAGGCACGTACAATTAAATCCTTTACTTATTCCCTATACTCAGGAACAACTCTCACTCCATTGGAAAGTGCTTCGCACACATTATTAATTATGTAGCGAACCTCCTCAATATCTTTATTAACCTCTGTGTTTTCAAACCTTAAAACATAAAAACCAAGATTTTCAAGATATTCAGTTCGTTTGTTGTCGTATTCTTTGCTTTCTTCGTAAAAATGCTGATAGCCGTCAATCTCTATTATCAATTTTAATTTTGGACAATAAAAATCTACAATGTAATTTCCGATTATGCGTTGCCTGTGGAATTTAGGCTCATGACCTCTTAAAATCTGATACCAGACCTTCTTTTCTTCGCTAGTCATATTCTTCCGCATTTCAACAGCATATTTTTTTAGTTCAGGATTTATGGGCAACGGCTTTCGTTTATCCATATTTCCTCCTTAGATTCGTTTTACATCTAAAGGACGCTCGTGGTCTCGCGTCCAGAATCCTCCACCATCGCAAGCGATGGTCCCCCTCCTTTCGAAAGGAGGCATGCTCCACAATGACACTTTGCGTTTTGCGCTTTGCACTTACAACGCCTGTTCAACAAGCTTTGCATAGGCCTTCGCTTTCTCGCAAACGTAGGTGGGTAAGCCATTGAATTTACCCGTTTCTGCGTAGGAAACAGCGGCGCATATGTCACAATGCTGTTTATATTCGCAATTTGTACATTGTGGGGGTAAAATGATTTCTTCTCTCTCTTTGCGAATTTTTTGCCAAGCCTTACTGAAATCGTCTCCGATTTCGGCAACAGGCTCAACCATCATTCCGCAAGGAGTCATTTTGCCGTCCCAGGTAACCCAGAAGGTTGTTGACCCTGCCCTGCAGCCGATTCTTTCCCCTTCTTTTTCGCAATCATCGAAATAATCAGGTGTTTTTTTATTTTTTGACTTATACTCAAGAAATTTATTAAAACCATCGCCCAAACGATGCTTTTGAAGATTAAATACAACCTTTGCAGCCTCTTCGGGGGAAAGCCTTGTTGCTTTACCACAGCCCTCACAGGCTCGCAAGGGTGGGAAAAGGTAGGTTACAGTCTGAATCGGTACACCTAATTTTTCTGCAAAATCCGATGCTCCGAAAACATCGTCTTTGTTGTATGGTGTTACTGTATAGTTTATTTTTATGTTTATTCCGGCTTCTTTCAGCGCCTTGATTGCCCAAAGAACCTTGTCGAAGGCTTCCGGAGCTCCGCAAAGGTTGCCATAGGTTTCCCTTGACATACCGTAAAGAGTTATATTCACCCTTTGGGGTGGATATTTCTTAAAAAGCCGGATTTTTTCTTCATCAATAAGCGTTGCATTGGTATTGATTGTAACCAGCAGACCCATTTTTTTACAAGCAAGGTAAATTTCTTCAAAATCCTTTCGGAGCATACATTCGCCACCGGTCAGAAGAAGAAGCAGCATTCCCTTTTCCTGAGCCTTCTTTGCAAGGTCAAGCCACCATTCGGTTGGCTTTTCCTGCTCTATCACGGCTCGGTCATTTGCTTTATTGTGTATATAGCACATCTTACAATCCAACGTGCAACGTGGTGTCAACTCAAAGGTACCTGAAAGAGGTGTCCCTGTTTGAGTCGCTTTGTCAAAAAGTCGGGAAATGAATGCGTCATATGTAATTTCCATTTTCATTCCCTTTCTTTTTTATGTGATATCATATAATGGCAGTTTATGATAACTCCTTTTCAAGCACCTCAACTGCTCTTTCGTCAGGGGTGCATTCCAAAGAGAACACCTTAACCTTTTTTAATAGCTCAATAACAAAATCTATACACATCTGTTTTTCCATCGGAGCCAGCAAATCCAAATAGATATTATTGATAACAGCCTGCAGGGCTTCGAACCCTGTAAGACTTTTTACACGATTTTCTTTACCCTGACTCAAAAGAACTATTGCTTTAAGTGGTAAATCCTTATTCTTGCAAATTCCGCTTGTTCCGCAAACCGGCAAGCCTGCCGCAAAGGCGAAGCTATCTCTTAAAAATATTCCCGCTTTATCGCCATTGAGGACCTCTGCACCCCTATGAATACGCCAAAGCTCTGCTTGCGTGCTCTTTCCTGTGCCACAGGGTGCAGTAAAAAACACTGCCGACCCATTCACATCAACATAGGATGCATGCATCATAACTGCTTTTTTCGGCAAAAGAAGCTGGGCTAACGGAATCGAACTCCATAAATAACGTTGGTCCGTTAAGACGGGAAAGCTTTTATGTGTGAAATAAACCTTACACTCAGAACAGTCTTTGCAATCATACTCAGCAAGCACGCCTTCACTGACTCCCATCTGACGTTTTCTGAAAACCTTCTGTCCGTCAGAAAAAACTGAAAAGTCTTCTTGGCTGCCACAAAATTTTACAGGGATTTCAGGTAGCTTTTCTGCCACTTGACAGGTTATGGTAATATCGGGTTGAGTTTCTGCTGTCTCAAACAAGCGCCAATCCGCACTATCACTAGGAAAATCAACCATATTAATGCAGATTTTTTGCCCACAAATTGTGTAGTATTTTTGCATAATTAGACACTCTACCACCTTATAATTACACTCTATAATAATACCCATAAAAAGGCCATTTGTCAAGAGGGAAAAACGAAAACATTTTTTCTTTTTTATGAAAAATCAAGCATATTTTTCGCAAAAAAAGAAAGGGAGCTTTTGCCCCCTTCTCATCAATTTTTTATTGTTCCGTTTTTTGCAGTGCACAAACTCAACCACAGCTCGTTATCACTGACAGAATTATTCAAGCATATTGCTTTCTTTAAGCATTTGTAAAAATTCTTCAATATCACTTTCGGCAGTCACCTCGTCAACCCTGAAATTTTCGGTGACAGCCTTAACAAGCTGCGAAAGTGTGCATTCACTTTGAAGCTTTTCCCAAAGGAATGCGCTGACAGGATTAAGAATTACAATATTTGATGAATCAAGCTCCGAATCAATGGGAATTGCCAAAAACTCTCCTGCAATCTCTCTTGAAACATAGCCTGATTTAATTTTAAAAGTTTCGATTGCCATAAAAATCACCTTGCATAGGAATATTATTTGATTATGATAGCACAGTTTTTAAAAAATAGCAACTTTAATTCAAAACAAGATGATTTTTTTGTTTTGATTTCTTCGTTTTATTCAATAGTCTTTCGAGTGCAAAAAAACATACATTTACCATATAATTTTACTTGCATTCAGTAGTGTGTTATGCTACAATAATCTATAATTGTATAAATATGTCATATTATGCCATTAGGAGAGAGATTATATGCGAATAATGAGAATTTCTGTAATAGTTCTTTTTATTCTTACTTCGGTAGCCTTTTTGGGCGTTTTTGCTTTTCAAAAGAATGCTGAAGATAACACCATACCCGTAATAACAATGGAAGAAGATTTTATTGAGGTGAAATGCAACGCCACAAACGAGGATTTTCTCAAGGGTATTACGGCTACCGATGAAAAGGACGGGGATTTAACAAGCCAGGTTATTGTTGAATCTGTTTCGCGATTTACCGAACCCGGCGTTTGCGAGGTTAAATACGCTGTTTGCGACAGCAACAACCACGTTGCCCACGCTACAAGAAAGGTTCGCTTTACAGATTACGAGGCTCCGAGATTCAAGCTGACAAGCAGCCTTTGCTTCTCCCTTTATGAAAATGCCAATATTTCCCCATGCATCAGCGCTGTTGACAGTATTGAGGGCGATATTTCAAGCAATGTAGTTATAACAAGCCCTGATTTTAATTCATCCGTAACAGGTATTTTTACATTAGAGCTTTCTGTTTCTAACCAAAAGGGCGATACATCAACCCTTTCGCTTCCGTTGATTATGGAAGACAGAAGCCTTTCTGCGCCCACAATCACGCTTAAGGATTACCTGATTTACGTTGATAAAAACCAGAAAATTGATTTTGAGGATTACATTGTAGAGGCAACCGACAGAAACGAAAGAGATTTAACCGACAAGGTTGAAATAGATGACAACGTAAAATTCGAAAAAAGCGGCACCTATATGGTTCACTATTTTGTTACCGACAGCAACGGAGCAAAGGGCCACTCCGTTCTCAATGTAGTGGTAGAGTAATTGGGAGAATAAATTTCTATGAACAGAGGCAAAATTTCAATCGATTATTATAGCATCCTAAAAGACCTGTTGAGAAATTTTTGGGTAGTTTTATTAAGCCTTCTCATTGGTGCTATGGGTATATATATTGCAGAGCGTAGTGTTTACAAACCGGAATATACCTCAACTGCAACCGTTGTTGTTAATGCAAAGGGTACCTCCTCAAGCTCTTCGGTTTCGTATAACGTTTCCTCCGAAATGGCAGTTGTTTTCTCAAAGATTTTTTCAGAGCCTTCTATGAAAAAGGCTGCTGCTAAATATCTTGAGCTTGATAGGTTTGACGGCCGTGTTGCAGCAAACGTTTTGAAGGATACAAACTTTATAAACATCAGCGTTATTTCCGATAGCCCTCGCAAATCATACGAGCTGCTTAGCGCTATTTTGCACGTTTATCCAAGCATTTCCGAAGAGGTTTTTGAAAACTCGGTTATTACCGTTTTAAAGCATCCGTCAATGCCCTCTTCACCCTCAAGCGCCGGATTTCAGCACAATAAAATACAAACAATGCTTGTATTTGCTTTTATAAGCATATTCGCAATTGTAGCTCTTTCCATTTTCAGAGACACCGTGAAAAATGAAAGAGAGTTTAAAAATAAGGTAGATGGAAAGCTTTTGGGCTGCATTCCTCACGAAATCAAGGCAAAATCAATAAAAGACCATTTTTCAAAAAAGAAAAAAGGTCTGCTTATTAGTGGCAATGCTTTTATAAGCACAAAATTTGTTGAATCCTTTAACAGAATTGTGGCAAAAATTGAACACCAAAAATCTCGGGACGGGTCAAAGGTTTTTGCTATTACAAGCTTTGCAGAAAACGAAGGTAAATCAACTGTTTCTTCCAATCTGGCTCTTTCCCTCGCTCGCAAGGGGAACAAGGTTCTGTTAATGGATATGGACGGCAAAAAACCTGCTATATATAAGCTTTTTGGCTGCTCTTATGTAGAAAATACCGAATTAGGCGCGCTTTTTAACGGCGAAATTTCAAGCAGCGATTATAAGCTAAGGCGTTATAAAAAAACAAGCCTGTATCTGGCACTTAACACACGTGCTTATGCTAACAGCTACAAGTGGATTGAAAACGGCAAGGCTAAAAAGACCATTAAAGCTCTCAGAGGTATGGTGGACTATATTATAGTTGATACTGCCCCTATTTCTGTTGACTCCTCTGTAAGCGAAATTATTAAGCTGGCAGACAAAACTATACTTGTAGTTAAAACTGATACCATCGAAACTGCCACAATAAAGGATGCCATTTCAACCATCACAGATGCAGGCAATAATTTAGCCGGCTGTATCTTGAATCAAACTCCACCCGATATGCCAATAGCAGCATTCACCGGTGCAGGTGATGATATTAAGCATTCTCGTAGGTATAAATATCACTAAAACGCTAGGGTGAAATGAGTTATCCGAACCTGCCTAAAAGCGAGTATTTTCAAGTCTTTTCGGCGTTTCGGTCTTGAAAGGCGCCAGCCTATCTTCGCCCTCAACACCAAAAATCCAATAAAAATCTTTC
>JAZSGB010000040.1:0-8854 GCA_045532505.1 Acutalibacteraceae bacterium
CTTCTTGAGTTCTCAGGCTCTTGTGCAGGTTGTGCTGAAACAGCTTATGCTCGTCTTGTAACACAACTCTTCGGTGACAGAATGTACATTTCTAACGCAACAGGTTGTTCATCAATCTGGGGTGGTCCCGCTGCTACATCTCCCTATACAACAAACGCAAAGGGTCAGGGTCCTGCTTGGGGTAACTCACTCTTTGAAGATAACGCAGAACACGGCTTCGGTATGCTCCTTGGTCAGGCTGCTCTTCGTAACAGCCTTATCGCTAAGGTTGAAGAAATCGCTGCTTCTGAAAAAGCAAGTGACGAAGTTAAGGCTGCTGCTAAGGCTTACCTTGACACTGTTAACGACGGTGAAAAGAACGGTGCTGCTGCTGAGGCACTTGTTGCTGCTATCGGCGACGGTTCCTGCTGCGACACATGCAAAGCTATCATCGATAACAAAGAATTCCTTTCAAAGAAATCTGTTTGGATCTTCGGTGGTGACGGTTGGGCATACGACATCGGCTTCGGCGGTGTTGGCCACGTTCTTGCTTCCGGTGAAGATGTAAACATTATGGTATTCGATACTGAAGTTTACTCCAACACAGGCGGTCAGGCTTCCAAGGCTTCTAACATCGGTCAGGTTGCTCAGTTCGCTGCTGCAGGTAAGGCTATCGCTAAGAAGAGCCTTGCTGAAATCGCAATGAGTTACGGCTATGTTTACGTTGCACAGATCGCTATGGGTGCTGACCAGAATCAGACACTTAAGGCTATCAAAGAAGCTGAAGCATACAACGGTCCTTCACTTATCATTGCTTACTCACCTTGCGAAATGCACTCAATTAAGGGTGGTATGGTTAACTGCCAGAACGAAATGAAGAAGGCTGTTGACTGCGGTTACTGGAATATGTTCCGTTACAACCCTGCTCTCAAGGCAGAAGGCAAGAATCCATTCACAATCGATTCTAAGCCTGCAACAGGCAACTACAGAGAATTCCTTCTCAATGAGGCTCGTTATGCATCTCTTACTCGCTCATTCCCTGCAAGAGCTGAAGAACTCTTCGCTCAGTCAGAGAAGACAGCACAGGAAAGATATACTCACCTCCTCAGACTTAAGGACCTCTATGCTCCTGATGCTGAATAATTAATATTCACACCTTCCCCTATGCAGTTAACCCTGCATAGGGGTTTTTATTTGAAATATACTATTATATATGGTATAATAAAAAAGATAGGTGGTGATAAGGTGGCAGACGAAAAGGATATATTAAAAAAACGATTCCGTGAGCTTTACAACCGTTCACAGAATCGAGGTATATATGTTTATAGTGATTTTTTAAATGCTTACGAGCAAGCCCTTTTAGAGGAAGATGTCAGGTACGGCTACACCTTATATGGTGGCTACCCCGATGCAGAGCGAAAAATTGCCTGCTTCGGAAGCGAAAATGATTTAGGCTACGCACCATACCCACCAATTGAAATTATTTGCATATCTCCACTTTCGGAAAAATTTGCAGATGACCTTTGCCACCGTGATTTTTTAGGCTCCCTTATGGGACTTGGCATAAAAAGAGAAACCTTAGGTGATATTGTAATAAACAAAAACAAAGGCTACCTTATTTGTCTTGAAACCATAGCACAATATATAACAGATAATCTTACAACGGTACGCCACACAAGCGTAAGCTGTGAATTATGCAATGAAATACCACTTGAAGATTTACCTCAGCCCAAAGAAAAAATGATAATTGTATCATCACTGCGACTTGACGGCATTGTATCTGCAGTTTATAACTTATCACGCAGCAAAAGCTCTGCACTTATTGATGGAGAGAAGGTTTTTATTAACGGAAAGCTGACAAAAAGTAATTCTGCACCACTTAAGGAAAATGATATTATATCCGTAAGAGGCTACGGCAGATTCCGTTACACAGAGATATTGGGAACAACGAAGAAGGATAGAATTAGAATTATTTGTGAAGTGTATTAAGAGATGCCAGATAACAGATACCAGATGCCAGTTTTTAAAAGGAGTAAGCTTATGAGTAGTTACAAAGAATTATTAGTATGGCAGAAATCAATCCAACTTGTTATTGATATTTATAAATTAACAAAAACTTTTCCAAAAGATGAGATTTACGGACTTGTTTCTCAGATGCAGAGAGCAGCTGTATCTATACCTAGTAATATTGCAGAAGGAAATGAAAGAAACTCTAAAAAAGAATTTATTCATTTCTTGCACATTGCAAAAGGTTCTTTAGCAGAACTCGAAACACAACTTGTCATTGCAGAAAAATTAAACTATATAAATCAAAACCAAAGCACACAAATTTTAAATAATTGTCATGAAATAGGTAAAATGATAAACGGATTATTAATAAAACTTGTTAACTAACAAATAACAGATACCGACACCGTTACCAGAAAATTATTTTTATCCGCAAACAGATAAACTAATAGCAATATAACCTCTGTTTTGAAAACTGGCACCTGGCATCTGGTATCTGGCATCTAAAAGGAGGATTACAATATGAAAACAATGAAGCTTGGCAAAAGTGGGGTAGAAGTACCTGTTATTGCTGTAGGCTGTATGCGTATGGCAGACAAAACCGTAGACGAAGCAAAGGCGCTTATTGATACTGCAATGGGTGCAGGACTTAATTTTTTTGACCACGCCGATTTATACGGTGGTGGTAAAAGCGAAGAGATATTCGCCCAAGCTATAGGTATGAACGACGATATCCGAGAGAAGATTTTTCTTCAATCCAAATGTGGCATATGTCCCGGTAAGGTAATGTTTGATTTTTCAAAGGAGCACATTATAAAATCAACTGAGGGTTGCCTTAAAAGGCTTAATACAGATTACCTTGATTTTTTACTTTTGCACAGACCTGATACCCTTTATGAGCCTGAGGAGGTTGCAGAGGCATTTGCTTACCTTAAGGAGAGTGGAAAGGTAAAGCACTTTGGTGTTTCAAACCAAAACCCTATGCAGATGCGCCTTTTACAGAAATATTTAGGTGATGAGCCTATTTGCGTAGACCAGCTTCAATTCAGCATTACAGACTGCCACATTGTAAAGCAGGGCCTTTATGTAAATATGCGTGAGGATAATGCTATAGACAGAGATGGTGGTGTGCTTGAATACTGCCGTTATGAGGATATTACAATACAGGCCTGGTCCCCGTTCCAATATGGCTTTTTTGAGGGTGTGTATGTAGACAACCCCGATTTTCCTGAAGTAAATGCAAAGCTTCAGGAATTAGCTGATAAATACGGCGTTACAAAATCAACTATTGTTATTGCCTGGATTTTACGCCACCCTGCAAAAATGCAGCCACTTACAGGCACAATGAACCCTCAAAGGCTGCTTGAATGTGCTGCAGCAACAGATATAACTCTTACAAAGCAGGAATGGTACGAAATCTTCTCAAGTGCAGGTAACGTTATTCCTTAAGCAAAGCTTTGCTTTGCCGCTATATAAATCCTTTGGATTCGCAAAAGCAAATATATCGCATAATCATACAATTAAACTTTAATAGCAAAAATCCCCCACCCTACCGGTGAACAAGGAGGAATAAATATGAAAAGCGTTAAATCAAAAAATATTGTTATTATCTTTCAAATCATCGCAATCATCTTTTTGCTTTTGGGTATTGCAGGGCGCATTTTACAAAATCAAGATTATGATTTACTGTTATTTGGAAGACCACTTATTGTCCCTATATATATGACCGGTTTTCTTTTATTCTACTTAGCCGAAATTTTAGTGGTACTGCTATTGTATATAAAAACAGAAAAGAAATTGATTTTTCTAACATACATTGTTTTAATACCATTAATTTTGTTTCATATGTATGTTTGGCTTATTTCCTCTTCTTCACATGTATCCACAAAAAAGAATACATATCCGGAATTCAATACAACAATAATAATCGAAAACGGCTATGATCTTTTTGGTGGTTATTCACGAATTTATGAAACAAAAAATAATATTCTGCTTAAATATGTTGCTGTTATAGATGGTGACCCTTACCCGCTTGGAAACGATTCCTCGTACGATGTAAAAATTGAAAACGATACAATAATTTACACTTATGATGATAATTCTTCTGAATCCAATAAAAGTCAACTTATTCTTAAATATGAAAACGGATATTTTAAAGATGTAACCAACTAACATAAGAGTTGTAAAGTCTTTCGCATAATATAGGATTTATACAGCAAAGGCAATAAACATCGCACTTTTATCATCAAACAAGGAGGATTAAATATGAAAAACATCAAAACAAAAAGCTATGTTATTATCTTTCAAATTGTATCACTTGTGTTTCTTTTGTTCTCTGTTATCAGTGCTCTGCTTATAAAAAACGGGTATGAGATTTTCATTTTCGGCAACATCTGCTTGTATATTGTGAAACACATAGGGCTTTTATTATTCCTTTTAAGTGAATTTATAATGTTTATTGTTATAGCAATAAAAAATAAAAAGCCCTTATTTATAATTGCCAACGTGATTTTATTACCACTGCTGCTGTTACAGCTTGCCGCAATAGATTTTACTTTAACCTGCAAGCCGGATGTAAAGCTTTACTCCTACGAGGAATTTAACAAGGATATCGTTATTGTAAACAGAAGCTTTCTTTTAAGTGGTGATTCATATATACTTGAAAAAGACGGCGTTTTGGTAAAATTACTTGCGAGTGCATCAGGTGATGACGGTTACTGCCCTCTAAGGGGAGAAGATGATTTTCAAGTAAAAATTGATGGCAACACAATTACATACACCTACCACTTTGACGGCTACTCACCAAACGATGAGAATAAACGAGAAATTATTATTGAGTATAAAAACGGACACTTTGAGTGCATTAAGGAAGAGTATGATTATTAAATAAAAAAAGCTCGGTCTTTCGACCGAGCTTTTTTTATTTAATTTCCTGTTCTAAATCGTCAAATATTGGTGAATTGAAAAATTCACGTATATCTATTTCAAGACCATCGCAAATTTTCTTTATTGTAGAAACAGTTGCGCTGTTATTTCTGCCACTTGTAATGTTATTTAAAGTAGATTGCGTTAAGCCTGAAATTGTGGCAAGCTTATTTATAGTAATATTATTTTTCTCTGTTAATTCAATTATTCTTTTTTTCACAGCTTCACCAATAGTCATACAAAAACCTCACTCAAGTTATATGACTATGTTAACCTTTTTGAGTTTTATATATTACCTCTTTTGAGTTGACTTTATTCTATTTTTCTGATAATATCAACTTGAGGTGAATTATTGTGTACAAAAGAATGTATTTAACATTGTTCAAGGCCATTAGCAAGGCTTTAGAATTAAAGGACATAAATGAAATAAAAAATATTTTAATACAAGCACAAATTGAAGCAGAAGAAATATGCATAAATAGTAAAGATGATATCTGATTTTGCGATAGCGTAAATTTGCAACGTTGTTTCAAAATTATTATTTATTCTTTACTTTTTTATAAGCTTGAGCGTATGGCACCACCCACCATTCCGCCCAAACACATTTTAAAAATAAGTATATTGCCCGTGATATGGTTTATTAATACAGTAGTTTTGTTAGAGAATGGTCCCCCCTCCTCCAAACCTTCGGTTTGCAAGAGGGATAGGCTTCGCGAAGCTTATAATTGCGTCGCAGACCCACAATTTTGCATTTTGAATTTTACATTTTAAATTTAAAAAGCTCGGTCTTTCGACCGAGCTTTTTTTATATCTTTCTAACCTTAATTATATCTTCATTAGCTGTAAGCTTAGCAATTACGCTTTCGGGGATTTTTTCTGCAGCAACAAGTGTGTATGCAAAATCGCCCTTTGCTTTTGAAGAAAAGCCTGTTGTTTCAATACCTGCGCTTGTGAAAGCACCGAGAATATCGTTCATAACAGTTAAAACATTGTGGTGAATAATTGAAACTCTTTCGCCCTGTGCATCAAGCTCTACATTAGGGAAGTTAACAGAGTTTTTAATGTTACCCTTTTCAAGGAATTCTCTGATTTCAACTGCTGCCATATATGCACAGTTCTCTTCACTTTCGGGTGTAGATGCGCCAAGGTGAGGAAGTGCTGTAACACCGTCTACACCAATAACCTCATCACTTGGGAAGTCTGTTACATAGGCTGCAACCTTGCCTGCCTCCATAGCTGCAACAAGGTCTGCACCGTTTACAAGCTCACCACGTGCAAAGTTAAGAATTCTTACGCCATCCTTCATTTTTGCAATTGATTCTGCACTAATCATACCCTTTGTATCCTTTGTGCAAGGAAGGTGAAGTGTTATGTAATCTGCCTTTTCGTAAAGAGCGTCAAGTGAATCTACATACTCTGTATCTGCAGGGAGCTGCTCCTTAAGTGCATCGTTAAAGAATGGGTCGTAGCCTACAATTTTCATACCTAAGCTGTTTGCTGCAACAGCAACAAGTCTGCCTATTGCACCAAGGCCCACAACGCCAAGTGTTTTTCCGAGAATTTCAGGACCTGCAAACTGTGATTTACCTTTTTCAACAAGCTTACCTACATTTTCGCCCTCGCCCTTAAGAGTTTTGCACCAGTCGTATGCTGCTGCAACCTTTCTTGAAGAAAGCATAAGGCCTGCAATAACAAGCTCTTTAACTGCGTTTGCATTTGCACCGGGTGTATTGAAAACTACAACACCCTTTTTTGTGCACTCTTCAACAGGAATATTGTTGACGCCTGCACCTGCACGGGCAACTGCAACAGTTTTATCGCTGAATGCATACTCGTGCATAGCTGCTGAACGAACAATAATACCATCAGGACAATCGCAGCAATCTGTAATTGTATATTTCTCATCAAGCTCCTTAAGGCCTATTTGAGAAATTTTATTTAAAGTTAAAATATCGTACATTGAAATCAATCCTTTATGAATTTGCTTTTTCGAAATCAGCCATAAATTCAACTAATTTCTCAACGCCCTCAATGGGCATTGCGTTGTAAATAGAAGCTCTCATACCACCAACTGTTCTGTGGCCCTTAATATTAACAAAGCCTGCAGCTGTTGCCTCTTTAACAAATTTTGCATCAAGCTCTTCATCGCCTGTAATAAATGGTACGTTCATAAGTGAACGGTCCTCTGCAACTACTGTGCCCTTGAACATTTTGCTGTTATCAAGGAAGCTATAAAGAATTTCTGCCTTTTTACGGTTACGCTCTGCAATAGCAGTAAGGCCACCGAGAGATTTAATCCAATCAAGCACAAGCTTGCAGATATAGATTGTGTAGCAAGGTGGTGTATTGTAAAGAGAAGCGTTATCTGCGTGAATTTGGTAATTAAGCATTGTTGGAGTAATATCTCTTGCTTTGCCTAACATATCTTCACGGATAATTGCAATTGTAAGACCTGCAGGAGCAACGTTCTTTTGTGCACCACCGTAAACCATTGCAAATTTTGAAATATCAAGTGGCTCTGAAAGGAAGCAGCTTGAAATATCTGCAATAAGAGGAATATCGCCTGTGTCAGGAATATCCTTATAAATTGTGCCGTAGATTGTGTTGTTAAGGCAGATATAAACATAGTCTGCATCTGCTCTAAAATCTTCTTTTGTAGTTTTTGGAATGTAAGAGAAGGTTTTATCTGCAGAGGAAGCAACAGCCTTAACATCGCCATACTTCTGAGCTTCTGCAAATGCTTTTTTTGCCCACTGACCTGTAATGATATAATCAGCCTTACCTGAGCCATTCATAAAGTTAAGTGGAATTGCCGCAAACTGTGTAGATGCGCCACCCTGAAGGAAAAGCACCTTGTAGTTTTCAGGAATATCCATAAGCTCTCTTAAAAGTGCCTCTGCTGATTTAATAATGCCCTCAAACACCTTTGAACGGTGAGACATCTCCATAACTGATTGACCTGAACCTTCATAGTCAAGCATCTCTGCTGCTGCCTTTTTAAGCACCTCTTCAGGGAGCATTGAAGGACCTGCAGAGAAATTGTAAACTCGTGCCATAACACGGTACCCCTTTCGTATATACCAATAATAAAATAAAAATACAAAGGAAATTATATACCATTATATTTTATTTATATTTTCAAAATGGAACAATAGTGCATATTTTTTAACAATCTTTTTAAATATATTCAAAAAATTAGGAATTATGAAAAAATTGGATGGCCACACCTAAAAGGCGTGGCCACCACATATTTGAAGGGGGTTGTTTTTTATTTATCTGCATCAGGTGAAATAAGGCCGTAGCCTGTTGCATTCCTCTTGTATACAACGTTGATTTCATCTGTTTCTGCATTGAGGAACATATAGAACTGATGCCCTAAAAGATTCATTTGTAGAATTGCCTCTTCAACACTTTGTGGTTTAAGAGGAATGCTTTTTTCTCTTATAACGGCAAACTCCTCTTCCTCTTCTATTTCATCTGCAAAGTAATCATCTAAAACAGCAGAATGCAGCTTTTTATCTAACCTTGTTTTGTTTTTTCTAATCTGCCTTATGAGGGAATCTACACATTCATCCAGAGCATCAAGCATATTTTCTGCCTGCTCCTCTGCCCTGAAAAGCATACCACCCTTTGTTACTGTGATTTCCACTATATGGCAGGTTTTTTCAACCGTAGCAGTAATTTTAGCAGCAGCCTCTTCGCCGAAAAGCTTATCAACCTTTTCAAGGCGTTTTTCTGCACGCAGACGAAAATCTTCGCGAGGATTACATTTACGACCAACGATAGTAATATTCATAGTAACACCCTTTCGGACTTTAGTTTGGCTATATTTAATTATCTTAAATATGCCGAAAAGGAGAACAGGCTAAATTTCTTTAACCGGCTCTCCTTTCACCTTCATATTAACACTAAAAATTAGAATTGTCAATAACTTTTGTGCAAA
>JAZSGB010000083.1:0-41107 GCA_045532505.1 Acutalibacteraceae bacterium
CGGAGGTTAAAGCTGTGTTTCACGTGAAACACAGCTTTATCAAAGTTAGATTTTCGACATATTTCGACAACGGTGTTGTTTTTCTTACAATTGTAGAACTTTGTGTTTACCTATTTACAACGCCATCCTTTTGTGATATACTTTATATAAACCGTGAAAAGGAGCCGCACCCAAGTAACGGTATTTAGTTCCCAACGGAACTAACCTCCTCAAGTATACAAAAAATGTGTTAACATTTTTTGGGACCTACCGAAGAATCCCCTCCTCGGTAGGTTTTTTTTGTAATTTGAATAAAGCTCTTTTTTTCGTCAATAATTAAGTTGTGATTATTGATAAAAAAGGAGCTGTTTTTTATGGATGAAAAAAACAAGGATAAACCTCTCGATATCCCCGATAACAACCCGGAATCTCAAACAAAGCCTATTCGTTCAAAAAAGGATAATAAGACTAAAGTAATTAAGATAGCATACGCCTTTGCACTTTTACTTGCTTTAGGTGGTGGCTTGCTTGCAAGGGTTGTAACACAAAGAAATTTAGGCAACCTAAACACACCTATTGAACAGGAATATGTTACTACCATTACTGCACCACAGCAAACACAAGAGCAGGATTTTGAGGTAAGGCAAAACAAAACAGATGTGCCCGATACAAGACCTGCAGAAACTGAAGCTACAACACAGCAGGAAACACAAAAGGAAGCTGAAGCAACAACACAAAAGTCAGAATATGCTGTACCTTATAAGGATTACTACACCTTACCTGCAGGCACACAAATCAGTAAAGAGTATTTGCCCAAGACCCCAATATACAACGCAACAACAGATGATTGGCGCACTCACCCGGCTATAGATTTTAATATAGCAGATGGTTCACAAATAAAGGCAATTGCCAACGGTAAGGTGATTAAAGTATATGAGGATGCTCTTTTAGGCACAGTAGCAGAGATTGACCACGGTAATGATGTAATTGCCAGATACTGTGGACTTAATAAAGATACCATTGAAATTAAACAGGGTGAAGCCATAACGCAGGACCAGGTAATAGGCTACCTGGGTACAGTACCCTACGAAAAAAGTGAAATATCTCACCTTCACTTTGAAATAAAGTACAAGGGTGAGTACGTTGACCCACTTGAGCTGATGGGGAAATAAATGTTGGTAATTAAAAATTAGCTACCGGAGCGTCGCAAGGGAATTAGGAATTAGGAATGAGGAATTAGGAATTTCGGGGAAGCTTCGCTTCCGAACATTATAATCTTCGCAAAGTTAGGTAGAACAACTGTAAGGGTGGGATTGTAGCCTGCCCGAAAGCAAACATAAACAACGGGACGGCTAAAATCCGTCCCTTACAAGCTTCGCAAGGAAATTAGGAGTGAGGAATTTCGGGGAAGCTGCGCTTCTAAACATTTTAAGCTTTGCAGGATAGCAGATAGCGTATTATATATTGCAAATTTGCTTTTTCACCAAATATTTTATTCGTCCTTTATATAAGTATACAAAAATTTGTCGATTTGTTGACTTTAGCACATTAATGTACTAAAATTGCTATCGTAGGAAAATTTTTGAAAAAAGGATGATAGTTATGAAAACTAAAAACATCATTTCAAAGATACTTATAGTTGCGTTTGTAGTTGTATTCGGTGTTATTTGTTCACTCACCGGCTCTATTACAAACCCTGTAGGTACTCTTTGGTCATTATTCCCACCGGTTGTGGCAATCGGCCTTGCCCTTATCACAAAAGAGGTTTACTCATCTCTTTTTGTTGGTATTGTTGTAGGTGGCCTTTTATCTTCAAAGTTCAACATTATTCACACAATTGACTCTGTTGTTACAAATGGTGTAACATCTGCTGTTTCAGGTAGTGCAGGTATTTTTGCATTCCTTGTTCTTCTCGGCATTGTTGTTGCACTCCTTAACAAGGCAGGTGGCTCAAAGGCATTTGGCGATTGGGCATCAAAGCATGTTAAAACAAAGGTTGGTGCTTCTATTGCAACCTTCCTTTTCGGTGTGCTTATCTTTATTGATGACTACTTTAACTGCCTTACAGTTGGTGCAGTTATGCGCCCTGTTACAGATAAGAACAAAATTTCCCGTGCAAAGCTTTCTTACCTTATAGATGCTACTGCAGCACCTATTTGTATGATTGCTCCTATTTCCTCTTGGGCAGCAGCTGTATCAGGCTATGCTCCTGACGGACAGGGTATTGCCCTTTTCTGCCAGGCAATTCCTTACAACTTCTATTCACTTCTTACATTCGTATTTATTATTGGCATTACACTTATGAAATTCGATTACGGCCCAATGAAGCTCCACGAAGCAAACGCTCTTAAGGGTGATTTGTTTACAAGTGGCACAGAGGTTGGCGAGGATGATACACCTGCTACTACAAAGGCAAAGGTTATTGACCTTGTATTCCCAATTATTGTACTTATTGTTGTTTGTGTATTCTCACTTTTCTATGTTGGTAGATGTATGGGTGAGGAGTGGGTATTTGCATCTGCAAACTATGACCCATCACTCGGCTTTGTTGATGCCTTCTCAAACACAGATGCAACAGTTGGTCTTCCATGGGGAGGCCTTGTAGCACTTCTTTTCACAATTATTTACTTTATTGCACGCCGTCTTGTCAGCTTTAAAGAGGCTATGGAGTGTATTCCAAAGGGCTTTATAGCAATGGTTCCTGCTATCCTTATTCTTACAATGGCAACATCACTTAAGAATATGACAGGTCTTCTCGACTCTGCAACATTTGTTAGTAATGCTCTTGCAAATGCAGGCGCATTAAGTAAATTGCTTCCTGCAATTATATTCCTTGTTGCTTGTGGTATTGCTTTCTCAACAGGTACATCTTGGGGTACATTCGGTATTCTTATTCCAATTGTTTTAGCAATCTTCCCTGTTGGCGATACAATGGGCGTTATTTGTATGTCAGCTTGCCTTGCAGGTGCTGTTTGTGGCGACCACTGCTCACCAATTTCAGATACAACAATTATGTCATGTGCAGGTGCTCGTTGCGACCACATTAACCACGTTTCAACACAGCTCCCATATGCTATTACAGTTGCAGCAATTTCCTTTGTTAGCTACATTTTTGCAGGCTTCGTTAATAACTGGATGATAGTACTTCCAGTTATGGCTGCTGTAACAATATTTGTATTGTTTATTATTAAAATAGCTACAAAGAACAAAGCAGCATAAATTAGATAATACATAAAGAAAGCACCTTCCGTTCACTGACGGAAGGTGCTTTTTTTACATCCCTTTTTTCTATGCTTATATCATTTTTGCTTTAAGGAAATCAACAGCTGCGCGAATATCTCTTTCAGGGTCATCGCCAACCTCTCTTTCAATTGTAAGGAAGCCGTTAAAGCCTATATCCTCAAGAGCCTTAAGGTAATTTGGCCAATCAACGCTACCCTCACCGAGAGGAACCTCAATAAAGGAATCATCAGTAACAATAACATCCTTTTTAATGCCGTAAACAATTTCGGGGTCACGGTAGAAAATCTGCTTGCCGTCTTTAGCATGGGTGTGTACAATGTACTTTTTAAGGTTATGTACAGCCTGTACAGGGTCATCACCTGTTACCATTACAAGGTTTGCCGGGTCAAGGTTAACACCAACGCCTGTTGAATTAAGGCTATCAAGGAACATTTTAAGCACAGCGCTTGTTTCAGGGCCTGTTTCAACTGCAAAGTGTGCATCTATAGAGTCTGCATACTCTGCAAGCTCGTGGCAAGCCTCCTGCATAATTTTAAATCTGTCGTGGTTAGGGTCGTTTGGCACAACACCGATATGTGTTGTAACGATATCTGTTTCAAGCTCTTTAGCAAGGTCAAGTATTCTTTTTGAATACTCTACTCTGTCAGCGTTAAGCTCCTTGTGGATAAAGCCACCACCACCTAAATCGCCACAAAGGGCTGAAATTACAAGGCCGTTGGACTTAACTATATCAAGAAATTCTTTTCTTTTTGCGCCAACAAGCTCATCAGGGCTCATAGCACCACGTGTTGCATAAACCTGAATACCCTGAGCGCCACAGGCAGCAGCCTTTTTAACAGCAGTAGGGATATCTGTTCTAAAGCTGTCAACGATTACACCGATTGGAAATTGTTTCATATTTATCACCTTTAAAAAAATTATTGATTAGTTATTTGTATTTGTCGGAGCATTGTATGCGCCTGTATTTGGTATATAAGCAGGTGCCTGAGGTGCAAGCTTAGCTTCAAGCTCCTTAACCTTTTTCTTGTTCTTGCAGTATTTTGCAATTAATATTATTGCAACTAAAATAATTACAACTGTAGGTACTGCAGACACAACAATAAGAATAATACAAACTTTACGTACATTTTCTTTATATTCTGCAAGCTCTTCCTCGTTTACAGGTACATCCTCATAATATGATTCATCACCGTAGAGGTCTGAAAGATAATCTGTTGCATCATCCTTAACAGCCTGTGCAAATGGCTTTGCCGATGCAAAATCAACCTTTTCCGATACCTTATCACCCTCAAATAATGTACCGTTTACATAAATTGAAGCAAAGGTTTCCTCAAGCTCTTTTACTACACGCTCTGTATTTTCGACCTCGTAAAGCACTGTAATAAAATATATACTTTCCTTTGTGGCTGTCATATATCCGTAAAAGCCGTAGGTGTGCAAGTCTTCCTCTGTTAACTCACCGTTATCCCACAAATATGTGCCCTGAAGCTTATACATTTTAACACCGTTAACTGTTACAACCTCAAAAACATCGTAATTCATATTGTAGTACTGAGCATCTGTTTGGTTACCTTCTGATAGAAACTTTAAAACAAAGGTATCTTTAATCTTTTGCTCTTCAAGTGCAGTAATTCCGTTTGGAATACAGTCGTTAGCCTGAACATCTACAAAAAGAGATTCACCTGTTGCACCGTGTGAAAACATATAGTAAGTATCCTCTTCAGTGAATGGATAATACTGATAAAGCTGTGATACGGTAACAAAAAGCTCTTGTGATTGTATTTCTGTTTCGTAGGTTGGGTTTTCGGGATACTCAATAAGTGTATCCTCATGGGCAAAAGCGCCAATGCAAAGCATTGAAGAAACAGTAATAATCAAAGCGATAATTAAAGAAAGTCTTTTTATGTTTTTCATTATGCCTCTCCCCCTTCATTATTATCATCTGCAGGAGCCTCAACAGGAGCCTCAACAGGTGTTTCTGCAGGAGCTTCAACAGGTGTAGGCTCTGTGCCCTGTGGCTCTGCCTGTGTAGCAGTATAAGGAGTTGTGGCCTGTGGAGCTACGGTGTATGGTACGCCCTGTGGTACTGCTTGTTGTTGCATAACACTTATACGTGTTTCGAACTCTATAATTTTCTTTTTAAGCTTGCTGTTAAGCACTGCAAAAACTATAAGTAAAATAAGTGCCGGTAAGAAAAGAAGAGAGCAAATCATAATAACTACTACAGTAGCAATTAAAATGCCCACATTTTCTTCACCAAACTGAGAAAGCATATACTCTAAATCCTCAATAGATGCTGTGTAGTCCTCTTCATAAAGGCTATCATCAAAATCATCAAGGTAAAAATCCTCATCACCGTAAAGGATTGCTGATTCGCCGTCTTCGCTGCTGATAGCACCGATTGTATCATCGGTAAACACATCTTGCTCACTAATTGCACTTACAGCAACGCACAGTGAAAAAACAAGAGCAATGCTTAAAAGGAGAGCTAAAACTCTTTTTTTCATAAAATATCCTCCTAAAAGTTTATTCTTGGTTATTTACATCTACAGAAGGCTCTGTAGGTGCTGGTGTAGGTTGTGGTGCCTCAGGCACAGCAGGTACTGAAGGGGTTGTGCCTTCACCCTGTGGAATAGGTGGTGGAGCAGGTCTGTTGCTCTGCTGTGGTGGCACAGGTGGCTGCTCGGCAGGTGGTGTTGGTGCACTGCCGTTTGGCTGTGCAGGCACATAAACAGGTGTTGTAACGTAGCTGAGTGGGCCGTACATACGCTCGTATGCCTGAATTTTTTTAGATTTTGTATAATTCAATACTGCAAGGGCAACAATAGCACCTAATACACACAAAACAAGTATACCAACAATTATAAAGCTAATTATACTGTATGCCATTCCGTATGCAAAAAGGTCTTCATCCTCGCCGTAAAAATCCTGCCGGAGAGTAAGCTTTACAGCAGTTTTAAAATCGGGAGCATTTGCGAAATCTCTGTCAAGAGTTGTTTTTTCTCCGTTAAAATATGTACCGTTTATTGCAATTGTATCAAGGGTTGCCTTAACATCCTCCTGCTCACGGAAAATCTCTGTGTTATCCTCAAAAATAATAACGTAAATGCTTTCCTTTGTTGCAAAAAGGTATGATTCAATAGCATAGTAATACGGCTCATCGGAATCGTAAGCATCGTAAGAAATTACACCGCTAAGTCCGTAGCCTGTAACACCGTTATACTTTTTCTTTTGGGCTGTGGCAACCTCAAAGGTTGCTTTACCGTTTCCAAAAGAACTGTCGGAGTTTATTTCGTCATAGTAGTCAGTAGAAATTTTTGTTGCTTCCTCCTGTGTTAAGGCGTTTATGCCCTCAGGAGCGCAATCATTTTTTTGGCAAACTATGTAAATATAGTCTGCATCGTAGTTTGAATATGTAAGGTGCTCACCTTCAAACCAGCTATCAAGCTCGTATCCATCGGGTAAGGAAAGGTAAAGCTCCTTTGTTCTTATGGTTCCTTCATCAATATCATCAAAATCCTCATGCAGAGTTTCGCTTTCTGCAAAAGCAACAACGCTGAAAAGAGTTAAAATCATAATTACACTTAAAAGCATCGTAAATAATCTTTTTTTCATAAATAACCCTCCTAAAAATATTTAAATTTTATCATCAGGCTTACCTGTTGGCTGAGGGCTTGCCCCCTGCCAACCCACAGGCTGCTGTGAGGCAGGTGCTTGTGTTGGCTGTGGTGGATAAGGCTGTGCATAGCCTTGCTGAGAATTACCTTGCACCATATACGGATTTTGCTGTAGCGGGTAGTAACTCTGCTGTGGCTGTGGGTTACTGATTTGGCCTGCCCTTTGTGCCATAATATTATTTCTTACAGCATAAATCGGACCAAAGTAGCCTTCAAATTCTTTAACAAGCTTTTTGTATTTTACGCATTGAATTATTGAAATAATAAGGGCAATAAGTACACCCGGTATTGAAATTATTGCTAATAAAACGATTACAACACCAACACCCAGTCCATCATCAAATGCTTCATTTGACACATAAAATTCCTGTGTGTATTCAATAATTTCATCTACATAATCGGGTGAGTTTGAAAAATCATGGCCATTTATTGGTTTGCTGCCATCAAGCTGTGTTCCGTTGAGAACAAAGGTAGAAACAATTTCTTCAAGCTCCTTTTTCTCATCTTCGCCCATATAGTCAGCTTCAATTACACAGTAGTATTCTTTTGTTGCAAAAACATAAAAGCATAATTCTGTTTCCCCAAGGAATGAATCAATGCCTGAAATAATAACAGCACTTTGACCGTTTATTTTTCCCCTGTTAACTGTATTAACAGAAAAATCTGTACTCCAGTTTGTAATTTTTCTTACTCTGTCAATAATTAAGTTATCATCCAGTCTGTTAAAGCCTTGTGGGAAGAATATGTTTCCTCCAACATAAAATTCCATAGAAATTGCTGACTCAAAATGACCGTCTACATAGTAATTTTCCGATATAGAGGAATCAAGAATGTACCCTTCGGGTATATCTATGTAAAAAATGCTGTTATCAAGTACAACCTTTTCCTCTGCCTGTGCACCTACCCCAATACAAAATAAGGAAATAAGCAAAATACAGGCAAACAATACCGCAAATAATCTTTTTTTCATAAAATTCCTCCCCGATTATTTATTTTTTGCCTTTAATTTTATCCCAATATTCCCTGGCAGCTTGCTCTTGCTTGTTATCACCAAAGAAATAATATTGAGTACCCTTAAGCACATCGGGTAAATACTGTTGGTCTACCCAATGGTTTGCAAATGCGTGGGGATATTTATAAAACTGCCCTTTTACTACTGCATCATCACCGTCAAAGTGCTTATTTTGAAGCTGACGTGGTATAGGGCCACTTTTACCTGCCCTTAAATCCTCCATTGCAGCGTTAATTGCATCGTGCCCTGAGGTGGATTTTGGGGAATTACATACCAATATAACTGCATCTGCAAGGGGAATCCTTGCCTCGGGCATACCTACCTGCAGGGCAATATCTGTTGCAGCCTTTACAATAGGCATAATCATAGGGTAAGCAAGTCCAACATCCTCAGAGGCGCACACAAGCAGCCTTCTGATTGCAGATGTCATATCCCCTGCCTCTAAAAGTCTGCCTAAGTAGTGCACAGCAGCATCAGGGTCGGAGCCACGCATTGATTTTTGAAATGCAGATAATATATCGTAGTGCTCATCACCCTCTCTGTCGTAGCGCATAGCACTTTTTTGAGTAAGGCTTTTTGCGCTTTCAAGGGTGATTATTCTTTTTTCGTTTTCTTTTGGCTTTTTTGCTGCAAGGAAGCAAAGCTCAACTGCGTTAAGCGATTTTCTTACATCGCCACCACAAGCAGTTGCAATGTGTGATGAAACGCCCTCTTCAATTTGAAGCTCCTCACCTTTTTCTTCTGCAAGTAAATTAAAGCCTCTGTTTACTGCAATCTCAACATCATCAGGGGTAACATACTTAAACTCAAAAACTGATGAACGGCTGAGAATTGCGCTGTAAACGTAAAAATACGGATTTTCCGTTGTGGATGCAATTAAGGTAATTGAGCCGTTTTCTATGTACTCTAAAAGAGTTTGCTGCTGCCTTTTATTAAAATACTGTATCTCATCAAGGTATAAAAGTATTCCGTTTGGGGCAGTAAAGGCATTTAAATCCTCAACAATATCTCTTATATCCTGTGTACCTGCAGTGGTGCAGTTTAATTTTCTCAGTGTTCTGTCGGTTTTCTTTGCAATCATTCGGGCAAGGGTGGTTTTACCTGTACCCGAAGGACCGTAGAAAATCATATTAGGCAGCTCGCCCGATTCTATAATATTTCTTAAAGGCCTGCCCTCACCTATTAAATGCTGTTGACCTACAACCTCATCTAAGGTTTGTGGCCTTATTCTGTCTGCTAATGGAGTGTGCATACATTTCTCCTTGATTTACATACTTATAAATAATTTTACGAAGCTTGTAAGGGACTTCATTTCAGCCGTCCCGTTGTTTTTCTTTGCTTTCGGGTGGGCTACAATCCCACCCTTACAGTTGTTCTATCTAACTTTGCGTAGCTTAAAATGTTCGGAAGCGTAGCTTCCCCAAAATTCCTAATTCCTAATTCCACATTCCTAATTTCCTTACGAAGCTTGTAATGTTCGGAAGCGAAGCTTCCCCGAAATTCCTAATTCCTAATTCCACATTCCTAATTTCCTTGCGACTCTCCGGCGACCGGCGACTAATAAATCATATACCACTCAAAAATACCTATTAAAACAGAAATTACTATAGGTAAAACTCCGTTTTTTCTGTAGATATACATTTTTAGAGCATCGTCCTTTAAGCCGAGGGACTCGCCCTTTTCAATGGTTTTGCCTATCTTTTTCATATACAGGGAGTCTGCCTTTAAGCCTAAAATAACACGGCAGGCAATAAGCAAAACGGAAATACCAATGCTTATATATGAGGGTATTTGAATATTTTTAATTTGCTCTATCAGATTTTGCTGCTTTGCAGTAAGCACAACCTGCTGCCCTGCCTCGTAATTTAATATATTTTGGTAGTAAAACGGGTCCTCTGCAGCACACTCTGCATTTGCCTGCATTAAAGGCTCATTTGTGTAAATAAAATATCCGCTTACTGCAAATATCATTACATAAATAGCAAGAAAAACTGCGCATAGCTTGTACATTTTACGGTAAAGGCTCCAGGCAAGCGGAACAATGCTTGCCCAAAAATTCCATACTCTTGCCTTATTGCCATGCTGAGTTATTGCTAAAAATCTTGGCATATAATATTTTTGATTTTTTCTTACTGCAATATCATAAAGAAGGGCAGATTTGCCTTCAATTAAAACCTTTTCGGCAGGTGTTGAGTTAACGGGAACACCGTCAATAATAACGGTATTTTCGGTAGACTCATCGTTTTGTATATTTGGTGTATTTTCTTCATTTTCTGCCGGTGCTTGTGCATCAATAGTGCCTTCTTCAACAGCATAGTCAGCATTAAGGTTTTTATTTTCAAAATGGCGTTCTTCATTAAAGCATTTATTATTATTGAGCCAGCACTCTCTGTGGTGTGGTGTACCACAATCAGGGCACACAACAACATCACTGTTTTCATCAAATTTTTCGTTGCAAACGGGGCAAAAATACTTAGTATAATCCATGGTTTCTCTTTTCTGATTAATTATTTTGGGCATACCTACCCATATTTTACTTCATTCTAAATTTTAACCCATATATTTATAAAAAGCAATATAACTTTTCACTTAAAATTTTTGAACATTTTTGTCAGTTATTTCGGAAAGTAGGTTGAAATTACGCTGTTTGTATGGTATACTTTAATGGCATATATATTATTTATAATATATTAATATATTAAAGTTAGATAAAAACATTATAAACTATTTACGGGGTGAACTTTTTGGACAATATTAATGAACTTTGGTCGGTTATAATGCAAGAGCTGACCGGCATGGTTTCAACGGCAGTTATGTCCACCTGGATTAAAACCTTGGTGCCTGTTTCATTTGATAATGACTGCCTCGCACTTGAAACTACCTCAGACTTTAAAAAGGGTATTATTGAAGGCCGCTTTAAAAAAGATATTATGAATGCAGCTGCAGCTGTGCTTGGCTTTGAAATTGATATAAAAATAGTTGTTGAAAACGGCGAAAGCACACCAACTGTTACAAATACACAGCCAAACACTACAGATACATACACTGTAGATACAAAAAGACTTGAGCCTACCTTTTCAAACTTTATTGTTGGTTCAACAAACCAGTTTGCATATGTGGCAGCAGTTGCTGTTGCAAATAATCCGGGCAGTGTACACAATCCGTTGTTTATATACGGTGATTCGGGCTTAGGCAAAACCCACCTGCTTAAAGCAATAAGGGCAGAGCTTAAAGCAAAAAGGCCAAATATGAATATACTTTTTACCAGTGGAGAAAACTTTCTTAACGAAATGATTAACCACATGGGCGATAAGAGAATGTCTGACTTTCACAATAAATACAGAAATGCAGATATTTTACTGATGGACGATATTCAGTTTATCGGCAGGACAAGCGTTGCACAGGAAGAATTTTTCTACACCTTTGAAGCGCTTATAAATCAGGGTAAGCAAATTGTTCTTACATCTGACCGTCCACCAAAGGATATTCCAACACTTGAGGAAAGATTAAGGGCTCGTTTTGTGCAGGGTCTTTTAGCAGACATTCAGCCACCGTTGCTCGAAACAAGAATTGCTATTATACGCCGTAAGGCTCAGGCTCTTGAAATGATTATACCTGATGATGTTATTGAGTTTATTGCCGAAAGGCTCAAAAACAATGTAAGACAGATTGAAGGCGTTGTTAACAAGCTCTATGCAATTTTTTCAATTACAGGCGAGGAGCCAACTATAGGCGTAGCTAACGATGTAATCAGAGATATAATTTACTACGAGCAGCCAACAGAGGTTGTTATTAACAGCATTATAGAAAAGGTTGCTGCAGCCTTCGGTGTTTCTGCTGATGATATTCGTTCAGATAAGAAAAAAGCAGAAATTTCAAATGCAAGGCAGTTTGCAATGTATATTATGCGTGAGGTTACAAACCTTACATTTGAAGAAATCGGTGCACAGTTTGGTGGTAAAAAACACTCAACCGTTATTTATTCCATAGAAGCAGCCGAAAGTAAAATGGACGATAACCCACAGCTTAAAACCATTGTTTACGATATTCTCAAAAGCATTAAGGATGAGAGAATTGAATAAGATATAAAGGTGCAGTGGTTAACCGTTAGTACACAAAACTCTCTAAAAACAGTCTAATAAAAATTTGAGTTTTATATTTTAATTATCTACAATTTGAACAGCTATGTTCAAAGAGTTATGAACAATATAAACACAGCAGCTTTAAAGGGCATTTTTACTGACATAATTTAACATTTTATATACAAGCTGTAAAAACAGGTCAAGCCCTTTAAAAATAAGGCTCTGAAGGGCGCATCTACAACCTGACAGGCTCTACTACTGCTACTGTTTAATATATTATTATTTCCACAAAAAATTTTTTTATTCGTTATTTTTAACTTTTTATTTCGGAGGTAGTTCTTATGAAATTTACTTGCAACACATCTGTATTAGCAGACGCTTGTAACATCGTTCAGCGTGGTGTTCCTCAAAAGAGTACAATCCCTTCAACCGAAGGTATTTTTATCCAAGCAAAAAATTCAAGGCTTAACCTTACAGGCTACGACCTTGAGGTAGGTATTACTACCTTTATAGATTGTTCAATTGAACAGGAGGGTAGCATTGTGCTTAATGCACGCCTTCTTTGCGATATTCTTAAAAGACTTCCTGCAGCTTCCGTTACAATTTCTGTAGACAGCCACAGCCTTTGTAAAATAAGCTCAGGCGAAGCAGAATTTTCACTTGTTGGCATACCTGCACACGACTACCCTGAGCTTCCTACAGTTTCAGGTGGCCTTCCTTTCTCAATTAAGCAGGGTATTCTCCGTGATATGGTTAAGCAAACAATATTTGCTGTTGCCGTACAGGATATTAAGCCTGTTCACAAGGGTATTAAATTTGAGGTTGAAAATAATAACTTAAGACTTATCTCCTGTGACGGCTTCCGTCTTGCTATAAGAAACGAAGCAATAGATTATGCAGGCGAGGACCTTACATTCGTTGTACCTGCAAAAACTCTTGCAGAGGTTTGCAAGCTTGTTGATGACGATGAAAATAATGTAAGCTTCTCTATCGGTAAAAAATTTATTCTTTTTGAAATTGGTAATTACAGAATTATTTCCCGTCTTTTAGAGGGTGAGTTTTTTAACTACAAAAATGCTATTCCTGCTGAAAGCTCAACTAAGGCAAGAGTTAACCTTAAGCTTATTGTAGATGCAGTTGAAAGAGCTTCTCTTCTTATTACAAGCAAAATTAAGAGCCCTATTCGTTGTGTTTTTGATGATAATACTATAAGAATATCAAGCGCAACTGCTCTTGGCGCTTCTACAGATAAAATCCCTGCTTCAATTGACGGTAAAAGGGTAGAAATAGGCTTTAATAACTCTTATCTTACAGATTGCCTTAAGACTGTTGATGCAGATGAAGTAACAATTGAGCTTTCAAGCCCTGTTTCACCAATTATTATTAAGCCAATAGAAGGCGACAGCTTTATTTTCCTTATTATTCCAATGAGATTAAAGAATGAAAATATTGGTTGATTTTTGTTATAAGTTTCTCAAGCTTAATAAATAAAAATAATTATCTGCAAAAACCGAAAGAATGTTTATAAATGAAAATTAAAGTTAAGGTTGCACAAAAGCAACATGTGGAATTTACTTTAAAAGCCGAATATATCAGGCTTGATGACCTTTTAAAAAACCTTTCCCTTGTTAACACAGGAGGACATGCAAAAATTGTTATACAGGATGGAGAGGTAAAGGTTAACGGCGAGGTTTGCACAATGCGAGGCAAAAAGCTTCGTTCAGGCGATTTCGTTGAATATGAACGCATTATTTACGATATTAAATAAATGATGTGAATTAAAATGTTTTAATTTCTGAATTACGGAGGAAAAAATGAAGGTTAATTCAATTAAATTGAATAATTTTAGAAATATTTCCTCTGTAATTTTAGAAGCAGATAACGGTGTAAATGTAATTTACGGCGAAAATGCACAAGGAAAAACAAATATTCTTGAAGGAATATGGCTTTTTACAGGCTGTAAAAGCTTTAGAGGCTCAAAGGATGCAGAGCTTATCCGTTTTGGTGAGGAATTTGCTAAAACTCAGCTTATTTTTGAAGATTCCTCAAGAAAAAAGAAAAGCGAAATAATATTTTCCGATAAAAAAAAGCTTATTACACTTAATGATGTACCTCTTAAATCATCAGGGGAGCTTATTGGTAATTTTTATGCCGTTATTTTTGCACCAAATCACTTATCATTAATTAAAGATGGTCCTGCAGAGCGCAGAAAATTTATAGATACTGCACTTTGCCAGCTAAAGCCCGGTTATGCAAAGGCACTGGCAGGGTACAGAAGGGCACTTTTGCAAAGAAATGCTTTGCTTAAGGATATTCACTTAAATTCAGAACTTTACGATATGCTTGACAGCTGGGATGAACAGCTTGCAAGGTATGCTGCTGTTGTCATTGATGAAAGACTTAAATACATTGAGATTTTATCTCAATACAGCAAAAGCATTTATGCAGGAATTTCTGAAAATAAAGAGGTTATAAGCGTTACATACTCTCTTTCAAATTCATTAGATAAAAATTCAACTGTAAATGATATATATGCAATTCAAAAACAGCTTCTTTCAGAGGCTCGTAAAGAGGATGTAACCTTTAAAACAACATCTGTTGGCCCTCACAGGGATGATTTAGAGATTCTTATTAACGGAGTAAGCGCAAGGGCCTTTGGCTCACAAGGTCAGCAACGCTCCTGTGCACTTGCACTTAAATTAGGTGAATCGGAAATTATAAAAAAAATTACGGGCGAAACTCCTGTTGCGCTTTTAGATGATGTTATGAGTGAGTTAGACGAAAAGCGCCAGGATTATGTTATGAACCACATTCAGGACAGGCAAGTTTTTCTTACCTGCTGCGACCCTTCACAGGTATTAAGGCTATGTGGTGGCAAATCCTTCTTGGTAAAAGGGGGAGAGCTTTTATAATGTTTATACATATAGGGCACGATACAGTTATTATAGATAGCGAAATAATAGGTATTTTTGATATGGAAAATACAACTGTTATGAAAAAAACGGTTGATTTTTTGAACAATTCAGAAAAGCTTTGTCAGGTAAAAAACGTTGCTCCATACGAGTTACCAAAGTCATTTATAGTTTGTATGGAGCCGGCAGGCAAGGTTATTTATATTTCCCCTGTTTCCGTGGGAACAATTTTAAAGCGAATTGAAGCTGCTAAAAAAGCAAATTATTAAATTTTTCAGTCTATTAATTCATTTTACATAGAAATCATTTAAAATATAGATTTTTACGGAGGTCAGTATTTTGGACGAGAACATTAAAACTCAGGAAGAGCTTTTAGAGGAAGCAAGAGAGGATGCCGTTGTGCTTGATGACAGCGCTGAAATCGATACTGTTGTTACAGAAGTTTACGATGCAAGTGCTATTCAGGTTCTTGAAGGACTTGAGGCTGTCAGAAAAAGGCCGGGTATGTACATAGGCTCTACAGGACCTAAAGGACTTCACCACCTTGTATACGAAATTGTGGATAACTCTATAGACGAGGCATTAGCAGGCTTTTGTACTCATATAGAGGTTGAAATTCTGCCGGGGGATGTTATTACCGTTCGTGATAACGGTCGTGGTATTCCTGTAGGCATCAATGAGCAGCAAGGCTTACCTGCTGTTACCGTTGTTCTTACCGTGCTTCACGCAGGCGGTAAGTTCGGTGGTAGCGGTTACAAGGTTTCAGGTGGCTTGCACGGTGTTGGTTCCTCTGTTGTTAACGCACTTTCAGAGTGGTTTGAGGTAGAGGTTTCACAGGATGGACACGTGCACTACCAAAGATTTGAAAGAGGTACACCTACCTGCGACCTTAAGGTAATAGGGGATAC
Organism: Acutalibacteraceae bacterium; assembly: GCA_045532505.1. Classification (GTDB taxonomy): domain Bacteria; phylum Bacillota; class Clostridia; order Oscillospirales; family Acutalibacteraceae; genus DTU089. The sequence goes on from JAZSGB010000083.1 coordinate 15,814, forward strand.
AGATAAAACAGGTACTCTTATAAGATTTAAGGCTGACCCCGAAATTTTTACGGAAACAACTGTTTATGATTTTGAAACCCTTGAAACAAGACTTCGTGAGCAGGCATTCCTTAATGCAGGTCTTTCAATTACTCTTACAGATAAAAGAGACCCTGACAATATAACAGAGCAGGTTCACTGCTATGAGGGTGGTATTTCATCCTTCGTTGAGTTCGAAACAAAGAAAAAAGGACTTAAGCCTCTCCACGAGGTACCAATCCATTTTTCTGCTGTTAGTGGTGATAGAGAAGCTAATATTGCTATTATGTATAACGATAGCTATAATGACCTTCTTTTAAGCTTTGCAAACAACGTGCGTACTATTGACGGTGGTACACACGAAAATGGCTTTAAAACAGCACTTACAAGGGTGTTCAATGAGTACGGAAGAAAATATAAGCTCCTTAAGGATAACGATAAAAACCTTTCAGGTGATGATGTTAGAGAAGGACTCATTGCTGTTATAAGTGTTAAGCTTACAGAAGCACAGTTTGAAGGACAAACAAAGGGTAAGCTTGGTAATACAGATATTACCCCACTTGTTTCAAAGTGTGTATACGAAAAGCTTTCAACATATTTTGAAGAAAATCCAACAGAGGCAAAGCTTATTTTCAGCAAGGCACTTGATGCATCAAGAGCAAGGGAGGCTGCACGTAAGGCACGAGACAGCGCAAGAAAATCTGTACTTAAAAGCAACTCTCTTCCCGGTAAGCTTGCCGATTGCATTGAAAAGGATGCAACACGTACCGAAATTTACATCGTAGAGGGTGACTCTGCGGGTGGCTCTGCAAAGGCAGGCCGTGATAGAATGATACAGGCAATTCTTCCTCTTTGGGGTAAAATGCTTAACGTTGAAAAGGCAAGAATTGATAAGGTTATTGGTAACGATAAGCTTACACCTGTTGTGCTTGCCCTTGGTACAGGCTTAGGCGAGGATTTTGATATAACAAAGCTTCGTTACGACAAAATTATTATTATGGCCGATGCCGACGTTGACGGTGCCCATATCAGAACACTTTTACTTACATTCTTCTTCAGATATATGCCTGAGCTTATTAAGCAGGGCCATATTTACCTTGCTCAGCCACCTCTTTACAGAGTAAGTAAGGGTCAGAAGCACAGGTATGCTTATTCTGATGAAGAAAGAGATCAGATTATGGAAGAAGTAGGCACAGGCTTCTCGATTCAGAGATATAAGGGTCTTGGTGAAATGGACCCTGAGCAGCTTTGGGAAACTACAATGAACCCTGAAACAAGGCTTATGCTGCGTGTTACTGTTGAGGATGCAGAAAAGGCTGATGAAACATTCTCTATCCTTATGGGTGATAATGTTGAGCCTCGCCGTGAATTTATTGAGAAAAACGCAAAGTTTGTTAAAAACCTTGATATTTAAGAGAGGGAGGATTAAAAATGGACGAATTTAATGAAAAAAATGAAGGCGTCACACAGGGAATAAACAATCTTCCCGACCCTTATGAAAATCAAAGAATTGTAAATGTTGAAATTAACAAAGAGGTTAGAACAGCTTTCCTTGATTATTCAATGTCTGTTATTACCTCCCGTGCTCTTCCCGATGTAAGAGACGGTCTTAAGCCTGTTCACAGAAGAATTCTTTACACAATGTATGAGAACAGCCTTACACCTGATAAGCCACACCGTAAGTGCGCCGATACAGTTGGTTCCGTGCTTGGTAGATACCATCCACACGGTGATGCATCTGTTTACGATGCAATGGTAAGACTTGCTCAGGATTTCTCAATGAGATATATGCTTGTTGACGGCCACGGTAACTTCGGTTCTGTAGACGGTGACCCACCGGCTGCATACCGTTACACTGAGTCAAGAATGAGCAAAATGGCTTTGGAAATGCTTACTGATATTGAAAAAAATACAGTAGATTTTGTTCCAAACTATGATGACCGTTTAAAGGAGCCTACAGTTTTACCTTCAAGGTTCCCTAACCTGCTTGTTAACGGCTCACAGGGTATTGCTGTTGGTATGGCTACAAACATTCCTCCCCACAACCTTGGTGAGGTATGTGCAGCTATTTCTTGCCTTATTGATAACCCTGAGGCAGAGCTTGAGGACCTTATGGAGCACATTCAAGGCCCTGACTTCCCAACAGGTGGTATCATTATGGGTAGGTCAGCTATACGTGCTGCATACGCAACAGGCCGTGCAAAAATAATTGTACGTGCAAAGTGCGATATTATTGAGGGTAAAAACGGTAAATTTAAAATTATTATCACTGAAATTCCTTATATGGTTAATAAGGCTCGCCTTATTGAATCTATTGCAGACCTTGTTAAGGATAAAAGGGTAGAGGGTATTGATGATATTAACGACTACTCCTCCGATAAAACAGGTATGCACATTGAAATTGAGCTTAAGAGAGATGCTAACCCACAGGTTGTGCTTAATAAGCTTTATTCCTTTACTCAGCTACAGTCTACCTGTGGTACAATACTTCTTTCTCTCGTTAACGGTGAGCCTAAAATTCTCACTCTTAAAGAGATTCTTCAGCACTACATTGACCACCAATGCAATGTTATTGTAAGAAGAACACAGTATGACCTTAAAAAGGCACAGGACAGAGCCCACATTTTAGACGGTCTTGCAAAGGCAATTGATATTGTTGATGATATTATTGCAACAATCCGTGCTTGTAAGGGTGGACAGGCAGAGGCTAAGGCTGCCATTATGGAAAAATTCGATTTTGATGAGCCACAGGCAGCAGCAATTGTTGCTTTCCGTTTAGGTCAGTTGGCAGGTCTTGAAATTCTTAAAATTACAAACGAGTTAAACGAATTAAAAGAAAAAATCAGAGATTACGAGGAAATTCTCGCTTCTCACGAAAGAGTTCTTGCAATTGTTAAGGATGAGCTTTCAAAAATCAGCGAAAAATATTCTGACCCACGCCGTACAGCAATTGAAAACGTTAGTGGTGAGGTTGATATTGAAGACCTTATACCTGAAGAAAAGTGTGTTTACACATATACACACAGGGGCTATATTAAGCGCCAGCCTGTGGATATTTTCTCCACACAAAACAGAGGTGGCAGAGGCGTTAAGGGTATGTCCAGAACAGAGGATGACTATGCAGAAACTATGTTTGTTGCATCCTCACACGATATAATTATGTTCTACACCACACGAGGCAGAGCATATAGACTTAAGGGCTACGAAATTCCTGAGGGCAGCAGAACAAGTAAGGGTACAAATATTGTTAATATTCTTGCCCTTGAGCCTGAAGAAAAGATTTCAGCTATGATTCAGGTGCCTAAGGATGATAATGGAATGTACCTTTGCATGGCTACACGTAAGGGTCTTGTTAAGCGTTCATCACTTGATATTTTCAGAAACACAAGAAGGAACGGTATTATTGCTGTTACCCTTCGCGAGGATGATGAGCTTGCTTGGGTTAAAATTACCTCAGGTAACGATGACCTTCTTGTTGCTACAAAGAAGGGTATGTGTATCCGTTTTAACGAAAACGATGCAAGACCTCTCGGCAGAGCAGCAAGTGGTGTTAAGGCTATTACTCTTAACGAGGGTGATGAGGTTATCGGTATGACAGTTATGTCTGAAAACGGTAAGCTCCTTACAGTTAGTGAAACAGGCTACGGCCGAATTAGTGAAAATAACAACTACCGTGTACAGTCAAGAGGTGGTAAGGGTCTTAAAAACTACCATGTTGATAAATACGGTGATGTTTGTGCTATTAGTGAAATAAATGAAGAGGATGATATTATCCTTATTTCTCAGGATGGTATTATTATCAGAATCCCTGCTAATGCAGTAAGGCTTTGCGCCCGTCCTTCAAAGGGTGTTAGAGTTATGAAGCTTGGCGAGGGTGATAAGGTTGTTACACTTTCTACTACAGAGCACGATGAAGAAGAAATCAACGGCGAGGTTGAGGATGATGGCACTGCAAATGAGGGTGAAGCAACAGCTGCAGAGGAAATAGAAGAAGCTCCCGTAGAGGAAATACCTGATGAAGGTACATCGGAGGAATAATTAATGTCTAATCCAAATAACAATAACGGAGATATGCAGGATTATCTTGACCTTTTAGATGAATACGGCTCACCAAGTGATGGCAAAAAACCAACTGAGGCTGTTTCTCTTGCAGAAAAAAGGGCAACAGAGGGTAAAATGGCAAAGCCAACACTACCAAGTGATGTTGTTGATGAAGATTTTTTTGAGGATGAGCCCAAAAAAGGTGATATTGATGCCTTTTTTGAAGGCTCAAGCCCTGCACCTGCCAAAAAAGCACCTGCAAAGCAGCCGTCTAAAAAGCCATCTGCTCCACCAATGGCAAAGCCTGCCCCTAAAAAAGAGGAAAAAAAGCCGGAGCCTGTTGTTGAGGAGCCAAAAACAGAGCCGGAGGATGGAAAAAAAGAAGAAAAAAACATATTTAAGCTTCTTGTTGCAAAAATAAATGCACTTCCTAAAAAGAAAAGAATTATTTTAGGTGTTGTATCGGGCTTTCTTGCAGTTATTCTTGTGCTTGTAACAATAGCAGGTGTGTTTATCGGGCAAAAATTCAGCCTTTTAGGTGATAATACAGGTACTTATACAGACGATGATACTATCTACGAGGATGAAGAGGTTGAGGATATCAATATAGATATTGGTTCTTCAGACTTTAAGCAGTCCCTTATAGACTGGGCAACAACAGGTAATGATAAGCATATGTACAGTAAAAATGTTATTAATGTTTTGCTTATTGGTGCCGATAGCCGTAGAGGTAAAAACGAGGGAAATACCGATGTTATGATGCTCGTTTCTGTAAACAGAAAAACAAAAGAGCTAAAAATGGTATCCTTCCTTCGTGATAGCTACCTTTATATTGAGGGCAATAACAATTCATATTGCACAAAGCTTAATGCAGCATACTCAATGGGTGGCCCCGAGTGCCTTATGAAAACAATTGAAAATAACTATAAAATAGAAATTGATAACTATGTTATGGTTAATTTTGAATCCTTTAAGGCAATTGTTAATGAAATGGGCGGAATTACCGTTGATGTGCAGGAGTATGAGGCAGATTATATTAACAAAAAATATAAGGTTGGTATACAGTTTGGTGAAAATGTTACCCTTAACGGTAAGCAGGCGTTAGCATTTTGCCGAGTAAGAAATTGCGATGCCGACGGTGATGTTAGCCGAACACGTCGCCAACGTCAGGTTATTGACAGTATGGTTGAGCGAGTAATAGACTCATCTGTAAGCGAAATTAATAAGTATATTGATACCTTACTTCCGTATGTTGATACAGGCTATTCCAAATCACAGATACTATCCTTAGGTCTTAAGGCAATTACAGGTGGCTGGGCAAAATACGAAAGAACACAGCTTTCTGTACCAAATACAAAAGACCCAAGCGCTAATGAAGCAATTTCGGGCAGCGCAAATATGTGGATTTGGGTTGTAGATTACCAGCAGGCTGCATATAACCTTCAAATGGAGCTTTACGGTGAATCAAATATTGTTTTAGATGAGGACAGAACATCTATTATAGATGTTTACAGGGGTGCAAACTATTCAAGCTCATCTACATCTATAAAGGATAACAACAAAAACGAAACAGAGGTACCAAACACTACCGAGGTTATTACAACACAACCACAAACAACTGTACCTCAAACAACACAGAGTGCTACAACTGATGTAAACAACGAGCCTACAGAGGCCTTAACTACACAAGAGGATACAACCGTAGGTGAGGAGCCATCAAGCGAAATATCAGAAGATCCCACAGATAATGCAGAGGTAGATGAGCCTGTAGAGGTAGAAACCAATGCAGGGGAGCAGGAGATTTAATAAATGAGCAAGCAAAGTAAGGAAAAAGTAAAAAAAAGAAAAAGCTATTACGGCTTTTCTCGTTACTATCCCGGTAGAATAGGCGCAAGGTCATACATAATAGGCGACAGTGTTTCCGAAAAAAGCCGAGAAATTAAAAGAAAAGTCTTAATTGCCCTTTTAATTATTCTTTTATTTATAATTACCTTTGTTGCAACCTCTGTATGTTTAAATATTGCAGGAATGAAATGAAAAAATGCTCCCATTATGGGAGCATTTTTTAGTGAATAAGTAATAGTGAAAAGTGAAGAGGTAGCATTTAAATTAAAAATTCAAAATGCAAAATTAAAAATTTCGGAACTGCGTTTGCAATTGTAAAGCTGCCAGCTACCAGAGCTACGCAAAGTTAGATAGAACAACAGTAAGGGCGGGATTGTAGCTCGCCCCGTTAGTCAGAACAACTGTAAGGGTGGGATTATAGCCCACCCGAAAACAAAGAAGAACAACGGGACGGCTGAAATCCGTCCCTTACAAGCTTTGCAGGATAGCTGTTAGCAAATATCAATTAGCTACCAGTCGCCAGCTGCCAGGGCTTCGCAGGAATTAAAGTATAGCGAAAGCTTTTCTCATTTTACTTATGTAAAATATATCGTATAACAGCTGTGACAATATAAAAAGTTAATCCTTCAGTCCTAAAATATAATCTACCGAAACGTTATAATATTTTGAAAGAGAAATAAGTATTTCTGTAGGAATATCAAGATTTCCATTTTCATACCTTGAGTATGTTGATTGGCTTATATTAAGCATTTTTGCAATATCTGATTGGCTAAGGTCTTTATCTTCCCTTAGAGCCCTGATTCTTTCGTACATTTTTATCACCGAGATTATTTTATTATATGCACTAATTGCATATTGTATTTTATGCAATAATCGCATATAATATTTAAGAGGTGATAGTATGTACAAAAGAATGTACCTAATATTATTTAATGCAATAACAACTGCACTAAAAGAGAATAATATACATAAAATTAAAAATATTTTAAAAAAAGCACAAATAGACGCTGAGGAAATATGTATCGAAAGTGATGAAGAAATATAGCTACCAGTCTCCAGCTACCAGAGCTACGCAAAGTTAGATAGAACAACTGTAAGGGTGGGATTGTAGCCCACCCGAAAACAAAGAAGAACAACGGGACGGCTGAAATGAAGTCCCTTACAAGCTTTGCAGGATAGCTGTTAGCAAATATCAATTAGCTGCCAATCGCCAGCTACCAGAGCTACGCAAAGTTAGATAGAACAACTGTAAGGGTGGGATTGTAGCCCGCCCCGTTTTAGATAGAACAACAGTAAAGGTGGGATTATAGCCCACCCGAAAACAAAGAAGAACAACGGGACGGCTGAAATCCGTCCCTTACAAGCTTTGCAGGATAGCTGTTAGCAAATATCAATTAGCTGCCAATCGCCAGCTACCAGAGCTATCGCTACACTTTAACTATTGTATATAACATCCCGAAACTAAAAAAGCTCCCACCAATCGGTGAGAGCTTTTTGTTTAGTTAAAATTATTCAGCGTCTTCGTCGTCGCCACAGCAATCGCAGTCACAGTCGCAGTCGCAATCCTCAAAGTCAATTTCTAACTCGAGAGCTTCGCCACAGCTTGGGCACTCAATAACCTCTTCGTCAAGCATTTCGCCATCAAGGAGAAGCTCTTCGCCACAAATTGGGCACTCAATTTCGTAAAGCTCTTCATCATCGCCACAGCAGCAATCAAAATCATCATCGCCACAGCAATCGCAGTCGCAATCATCTTCAAAAATGTACTCTTCAAGCTCTTCAAGATCCTCATCGATAGCATCAACAAGCTCTTCGCAAGCGCTTAAATCTTCGTCAATATCGCAAACTGTAAGAGCCATATCCTCAAGAATATCGAACATAGCAGCAAAGAGCTTGCCTTCCTTTGAATCCTTATCAAGGTCAAGACCTTCTGCAAGACCCTTAAGGTATGCAACTTTTTCAGTAAGTGTCATAAAAAAGACCTCCTAATTTATTTAGTAACAGGGGAGCTTATGCTCTTGAGAGATATTCGCCTGTTCTTGTGTCAATCTGAATAACCTCGCCTTCCTCAATGAAAAGAGGAACCTTAATTTCTGCACCTGTTTCAAGTACTGCAGGCTTTGTAGCGTTAGTAGCTGTGTTACCTGCAAAGCCAGGGTCAGTTTTAGAAACTGCAAGTTCAACAAATGTTGGTGGCTCAACGCCAAAAACATTACCCTTGTATGAAAGAACCTTACAAACCATATTCTCTTTAACAAACTTAAAGTTATCGGAAAGGTTTGAAGCATCTACAGGAATCATATCGTATGTTTCCTGGTCCATAAAGTAGTAAAGACCACCGTCTTCATAAGAATATTCCATATCCTTTCTCTCGATGAAAGCAGTTGGGAATTTTTCTGTTGGGTTAAAAGTTTTTTCTGTAACGCTACCGTTAATAACGTCACGAATTTTTGTACGTACAAAAGCAGCACCCTTACCGGGTTTAACGTGCTGGAATTCGATGATGGAGTAAACCTTACCATCCATTTCAAATGTAACGCCGTTTTTAAAATCGCCTGCTGTTACCATAAATAAAATCCTCCGAAATTATTATTCATATTTTAACATTTTAATTTTATACCAAATCGGCTGCATTTTCAAGTGTTTTTATTAAAAATACAGCCTTAAACACGGTTTTTAGGGTGTTTTATTCCTTTTCGGGAACGGTAATACCAATTCCAAGCTCCTGAAGCTGAATATCATCTACTTTTGACGGACATTCTGTCATTGGCTCGCTTGCATTTTGTACCTTAGGGAATGCAATTACATCACGAAGGGAATCTGCCTTAACAAGCTGCATAACAAGTCGGTCAAGGCCAATACCCATACCACCGTGTGGTGGTGGGCCAAACTTAAATGCATCAAGAAGGTAGCCGAATTTTTGCTGTGCCTCTTCATCGGAAAGGCCGAGTAGCTTAAACATTCTATCCTGGAGCTCAGGGTTTGTAATACGTATTGAGCCTGAGGAAAGCTCAATGCCGTTAAGAACAAGGTCATAAGCCTCTGCACGAACTGCTGCCTTATCTGTTTCAAGGTATGGAAGGCACTCAGGAAGTGGGGAGGTAAATGGGTGGTGCATTGCAACAAACTGACCTGCATCCTCATCCCAATCAAAGAATGGGAATTCAACAATCCAAAGAAGGTTAAAGCCATCACCGATAATATCAAGCTTCTTTGCAGCCTCATTACGTAAAGCACCAAGCACAGAGAGAACGGAATTGTTCTTTGTATCTGCCACAATGAAAACAACGTCGCCCTTTTCGGCACCTGCTTTTTCAAGTATAGCAGCCATTTCTTCCTCTGTCATAAACTTTGCAAAGCTTGAAGCAATACCATCATCTGTAAGTCTTACCCAAGCAAGGCCCTTTGCGCCGATACCCTTTGCAAACTCGGTAAGCTTGTCTACCTCTTTACGGGTGTAGGTTGTAACTGCATTTTTAGCAGTAATACCACGTACAGAGCCACCACCTGCAACTGTGCTTGAAAATACGGAGAAGCCACAGTCCTTAACAATATCGGTAAGGTCAAAAATTTCCATACCAAAACGGGTGTCAGGCTTGTCGGAGCCGTACTTTTCCATTGCCTCTTTATATGTTAAGCGAGGGAGTGGGAGAGGAATTTCAACACCTAAAGCCTCTTTAAATACTCGTGCAATGTAGCCTTCACCGATAGCAAGCACATCCTCCATTGTAACAAAGGACATTTCAAGGTCAATCTGTGTAAATTCAGGCTGACGGTCAGCTCTTAAGTCCTCATCACGGAAGCAACGGGCAATTTGCATATATCTGTCGAAGCCTGCTACCATTGAAAGCTGCTTATAAAGCTGTGGGGACTGTGGAAGAGCATAGAAGGTACCCTGGTGAATACGGCTTGGCACAAGGAAATCACGTGCGCCTTCCGGAGTTGACTTAATAAGCATTGGTGTTTCAATTTCAACAAAGCCGTTTTCGTCAAAGTAATCTCTTGTAATCTTAGTAACCTTATGACGGAAAAGAATATTTTTCTGTAAATCAGGTCTTCTTAAATCAAGGTATCTGTATTTAAGGCGAGTAAGCTCTGCTGTTTGGCAGCCCTCAACAATATCAAATGGGGGAGTTTCACTTTTTGAGAGCACTCTCAAATCCTTAACATCAATTTCAACCTCACCTGTAGGGATTTCGGTATTTTTGGAAGAGCGCTCCCTAACAACGCCCTTTGCCATAAGCACGTATTCACTTCTTACAGCAAAAGCCTTTTCGAAGATTTCTTTTTCTGTAGTTTCGTCAAAAGCAAGCTGTACAATGCCTGTTTTATCTCTTAAGTCTACAAAAATAAGGGCACCAAGGTCGCGCTGCTTTGCAACCCAACCACAAACGGTAACCTCTTGGCCGATATGCTCGGCACGAAGCTCACCACAGAAAACGGAGCGCTTAAGACCATTCATATTATCCATTTATAATCGTCCTTTCGGAATAATTTTTAAAATTATTTTATATTGACCTTATTTTTAACAAGGTAAACTATGGGAATATTTATAAGTGTTGAAAGTAAAAGTGTAAAAGCAGGTCCTGCAAAGTTGAAGCCGTACAGATAACGGTCAAGCTTTAGTTGAGTTGTTACTATATTGCTTGTAAAAATAACATTTTCTGCAGTAACAACCATACCCATAGGCAAATACCTTGTAACAAAGCCTGTAAGTGCAACTACAATACCTAAGGTAAGGAAGGTAACAAGTATTGCACCAACTGCACCTATAGCAGATATGCCCTTAACGTGTGAGCAGGTAATACCAAGGTAAATACTTTGCACTACGGCAAACATTATAATACCAAACCAAATTAAGTAATAAATAAGTGTTGCTGCAAGTGTAGAAAAGGATTTACCAAAAAGCATAGTAAACAGCTGGTTTGCCATATCTGTATAATCTACGCCTAAATAATCACGGGCTTGGTAAAACCAAAGAAAAACTGCGCCGAAAAACAGGATATAAACGGCATAAGTCCAAATAAGGCCTGAAAGAGTTTTTGACCAAACAAGCTTATTTGTTTTTACAGGTAATGTAAGTGTTAAATAGCCGGCTCTGCCAAAAAGTGTTTTAGAAAACATCATAGCTACGGTAATAACAATTACAAAGCAGGCAAACAGCATAAGTACAGAAACTAAAAGTCCGCCAAGTAAAGTAACTACTGCCGATTTTGAAACTGCTATTGCAATTTCTGCCACCACCGAGGCAATAAGAATTATTAAAAAAATTGAAGAAACTGAGCTCCATTGAGCCTTTAAGTCATTTTTAAGAAGCTTACCAAACATTTGAAAATACCTCCTTAAAAATATCCTCAATGCTTTTTCCGTCTGCAGTAAGCTCAGGCACACTGCTGTTAATAAGCACCTTGCCGTTGCCGATGAAAAGAGCGTGGGAAAAAATATTCTCAAGGTCGTTTATAAGGTGTGTGGAAATGAGCATTGTTGACTGGTTTGCATAGTTTTCCATAATAAATTGCAAAATACCTGTTCTTGAAGCAGGGTCTACGCCACCCATTGGCTCATCTAAAATATAAAGCTGTGCGTTTCTTGACATTACAAGGGAAAGAAGAAGCTTTTCCTGCATACCCTTTGACATTGTCTTTGATTTCTGCTTAGGATTGAGAGAAAAACGACTAAGCATTTCAAGAGCCTTATTTTTATCAAAATCTGTAAAGAAATCGTTGAAATAGTCAATAGCATCAATATTTCTCATCCAGTCGTGAACAAAGGTCTGCTCAGGAAGATAGGCAGTAATTGCCTTTGTTTTTTCACCCGGAGCATTGCCGTCTATAAGTACAGTACCACTGTAGTCGTGAATAAGGCCTGTAAGTATTTTCATTAAAGTAGTTTTTCCGCATCCGTTTGGGCCGAAAAGACCTATGACCTCACCCTTAGGCAGGGTAAAGCTCATATCCTTAAGCACCGTTTTTTGGCCGTATGCTTTTGTAAGCCCTTCAACAGTAATAATAGACAAAATAATGCCTCCCAATAGAAAAATGCTTATTTCAACACGAAATTACACTATTATATATTTTACACTATAAATGTATTAATAGTCAAGAGGAATTAATAGAGGACAGTTATTAGCTACCGGTAGCTAATTAATTGCAACGCAGTTCCGAAATTTTTAATTTTTCATTTTGAATTTTTAATTTAAATGCTACCTCTTTTCACTATTACTTCTTAACTAAAAAAACACCTTCTCAAAAAAGAAGGTGTTTTTCGTTGTTTATAATTATTAATAATTATTTTTCTTCCATTTTTGCTCTTTGCTCAAGTACCCGGTTGTGTATATCCTCTTTAGTTTTACCTGTAAGCTTGTAGAAGAAGAATGGTACACCTGCAAGGAACATCATTATACCGTGCATAATTGTGTAGAAGAAAAGAAGTGTAACCTTTGTATCAAGGCTCTGCACAGGGTTTGGTACAAGGTCTGTTGGCTGAATGTAGCCGATAATTGAGCCATCACCGTAAAGGATAAGAGGAGCAACTGTACTTGCAATTGTACCACTGATAAGTGTACCTATACCAATAACAAACGGGAAGGAAGCATCAAGGCGCTTACCTGTTTTAAGCTCAATAGTTTCAAGAACATCAGCCTGGAACATACTTGGAAGAAGGTTGGAAGCACCAAACTGCAAGCCGATAAGGAACAGGAATATAATAAATACAACCTGTAAAAGTCCGTTGCCCGTTGTAAAGTATGCATAGCCAACGCCGAATGCAATACAGTTTGCACAAAGTGAGTAAATGCCACTTGCAATGTAAAGCTGCCTTGCATCAAATTTCTTTAAAAGGAAGTTGATTACAAGCATACCTACTGCAGTACCAATACCAACAGGGAGCACAAAAAGAATTTTCTTCGAAACGTCGCCGAGCACGGCTGCTGCAATAAATGCTTCCATAAAGGTTGCAATACCACGGAAGCTCTTTAAAAATTCAGAAACTATAATTGTCCAAGCGTATTTATTTTTAATAACATCAACAAAGCCCTTAAGGGGGTTTTTCTTTTCGGCTGTGTAAACTGTTCTTTCACGAACAAGCTTCATACCCAGAAGAACTGTAATAACACCAACAACACTACAAAGTGCTGCAGAAATTATGTACTGAAGACCCTCAACGCTCCTGATGCTTGTGCCTGTTACCATTTCCACAAGCTCAGGGTTATCCTTGCTCCAAATAAGGCCTATAACAAGCAAAATAACAATTGGTGCAGAGTTACCTATTGCAGATGAAATTGAACGGAAGGAAAGCACCTGGTCGCGCTCTTTAAGGTTAGGTGTCATAACATTTGCAATCATATTAATAGAGTTACCAAATGTGCAGAACACCGACCAAAGAACTGCAATAGTAATAATGTAAATGAAAAGTACTGTGCCTGAAAGACCCGGTGGTGCCCAGAAGGTAAGCATCATAACAATTGCCATAGGTACAGCCACCAGCATAGCTACAGGACGGAACTTGCCACCCTTACCCATTCTTCTGCCATCTATATACATAACAATAAAGAAGTTAAGAACGAATGGAATAACTGCTGTTAAAAGGTTGAAAAGAGAGGTTTGCTCCTCAGGGAGTCTTAAAACGTTAACAAGGTATGCGCTACGGTTACCACCAACCATACCTGTCATTGTGGTGTAGAAAAACACACCCATTAAATACAAAACGAATTCACTTTTGCCAACGTGCTTTTGCTCTGTAACAGGAGCATTAGCAGAAAGATTTGGTTCTTTTATTTTTTTACCCATTTCGCATCTCCTTTAAATATAATCTGACATAATATAATTTTAACATAAGTACAGTAACAGTGAAATCCCTAATATTAACCAAAATGGTGTGGTAATATTTGTAAAGTATATAAAAATATTGACTTTTTTGTGTATTTATGGTAATTTATTTTTAGTAAATTAAGGAGGCGAAGTAAATGGATTCTATTTTAGGTATTTTAGCAAACCTTTTTGACGGGTTAGACCTTGAAACAGTTCTTAGCTCAGTTGAGGGCTCACTTATGGAGTATGGCGTAAGCGTTGTTTTTGATACATTCTCAAGCTTCTTCGGCGGCCTCTTTTCATAAGAAATACAAATCGAAAGCACCTTCCGTCAGGAGGGTGCTTTTTTAGTTAAGAAGTAATAGTGAAAAGTGAAGAGGTAGCATTTAAATTAAAAATTCAAAATGCAAAATTAAAAATTTCTGAACTGCGTTGCAATTGTAAAGCTGCCAGCTGCCAGCTACCAGAGCTACGCAAAGTTAGATAGAACAACTGTAAGGGTGGGATTGTAGCCCACCCGAAACAAAGAAAAACAACGGGACGGCTAAAATCCGTCCCTTACGAGGATTGCAGGATAGCTGTTAGCAAATATCAATTAGCTGCCGGTCGCCAGCTGCCAGCTACCAGAGCTACGCAAAGTTAGATAGAACAACTGTAAGGGTGGGATTGTAGCCCACCCGAAAACAAAGAAGAACAAAGGGACGGCTGAAATCTGTCCCTTAGAAGGTTTGCAAGGAAATTAGGAATTAAGGCTTACTCTTTCAAAGAGCCTGTCTACCTCGTTTTCCAAGGCAAGGCGCTCTTCCCGGGTAATATCTACCGTGCAATTTATAATCTCTTTTGCAGAGCCTTGTGCCTCGTAAAGTATTCTTGTATCTGTCATAAGGTTTGCTACACGCATATCAGGTAATCCGTGCTGACGGGAGCCGAAGAAATCACCGGGACCTCTCATTTCAAGGTCTTTTTTAGCAATTTCAAAGCCATCTGTAGTTTTGCACATAATATTAAAGCGCTCCGTAGCATCCTCGTTTTGTGCATCCGAAAGTAAAATACAGGTGCTTTCCCGGGAGCCTCTGCCTATGCGACCACGTAGCTGGTGGAGCTGTGAAAGGCCAAAGCGCTCTGCATTTTCTATAACCATTACCGTTGCATTAGGTACATCAACGCCAACCTCAATTACAACGGTTGAAATTAAAAGGTCAATCTCGCCACTATAAAACCTGCTCATAACAGCATCCTTATCCTTTGCCTTCATTTGGCCGTGTAAAAGACCAAGTGTGCAGTCGGTAAAGTGTGTGGATTTTAAAAATTCGTAGTATTCGGTAGCAGGTATAAGGTCGCTTTCCGATTCTTCAACAAGTGGGCATACAATGTAGCCTTGTCTGCCCTGTGCAATATTTTTTTTAAGGAATTTATATATTCTTTCGTGGTAGCTTGTAGGCACACAATAGGTTTTTATAGGCTGTCTGCCCTTTGGCAGCTCGTCTAAAACAGAAATATCCAAATCACCGTATATCATCATAGCAAGTGTACGTGGTATGGGTGTTGCCGACATAACAAGTGTATGTGGGTTTGTACCCTTATCTTTGAGTGAAGCCCTTTGCTTGACGCCAAAACGGTGCTGCTCATCGGTAATAACAAGCCCTAATTTAAAAAATTCAACATCGTTTTGTATAATTGCGTGGGTGCCCACAACAATGTGAACGGTGCCGTATTTCAGCTTTTCACGAATTTCTTTTTTAGCTTTAGCCGGTTGTGAGCCTGTAAGAAGGGTAATTTCTATTTCCTCACCAAAAAAGGCTTTAAGGGTTTTGTAGTGTTGGTTTGCAAGCACCTCTGTAGGTGCCATAAGTGCAGCCTGGTAGCCGTTTTTAACAGCATTATACATAAGAGCTGCAGCAACGGCTGTTTTACCCGAGCCAACATCACCCTGTAAAAGGCGATTCATTGGCTTTGAGGTTGCCATATCAGCAAGGGCCTCGTTAACGGCTCTTTTTTGTGCGCCTGTTGGCTCAAAGGGGAGTGAGCCCCAAAATTCTTTGCTGAAATCTGCCACCATTCTTGGTGCAACCTTGCCTGTAGTTGAGGTTTTTTGCCATAAAAGACCCATTTGCAAAAGCAAAAGCTCTTCAAAAATAAGTCTGCGCTTTGCAAGGGTAAGCTCACCCTCACTTTGTGGAAAGTGTATTGCCCTGAGTGCCTGCGAAAATGGCATAAGCCTGTATTTTTTTATAAGGTATTGGGGGATTATTTCGGGTATTTCCCCAAGCTGACTTAAAGCATTTTCTACAATTCTTTCAATATTTTTTGAAGAAAGGGAAGAGGTTGCCCTGTAGATTGGGCGTATTCTTTGCTTATCGCCTGCCTTTTCAAAGCGAGGTGAAAGCATAGTTTTTGCCCCGTATTTGTTAAGCGTTACCTTGCCGAAGAAAAGGTATTCCTCATTCTCTTTGAGCTGGTCCTTAACATATTTGTTGTTAAAGAAAACTATGTGAATATAGTCTGTGCCGTCTGCAATAGCTGTTTTAACAAGTATTCTGCCTCCGTTTATTTTGCTTACGGTCGGCACCTCTGCAACAATTGCCTTAAAGCACACGTTTTCGTTAATTTGCGCATCTCGAATTGGGGTAACAAAGTTCCAATCCTCATAGGTGCGAGGGTAGTTTCTTAAAAGGTCGTAAACAGAGTAGATGCCTTGCTTTGCCAATGCCTTTGCACGAGCCTCACCCACACCCTTTAAATATTGTATTTTAGAGTCGAGAGTAACCATTTCCCTCACCACCTGAAAGAGTATATTTTAAGTATATTATAATATATAATTTTTTGAATGACAATAAGAAATATAATTAGGAATGAGGAAAGAGGAATTTTGGGGAAGCTTCGCTTCCGAACATTATAAGCTTCGCAAAGTTAGGTAGAACAACTGTAAGGGCAGGATTGTAGCCTGCCCGAAAGCAAGTATAAACAACGGGACGGCTGAAATGAAGTCCCTTACAAGGTTCGCAGGAATTGAAGTGTTGCGAAGCCTGACCCTCTTGCGAACCGAAGGTTTGGAGGAGGGGGGACCACCGTAGGTGGTGGGTGGTACCACTGTTGTAATTAAAAAAAGCACTTGCCGAAGCAAGTGCTTTTTCATTAGTCGTTTTCTTCAGCAGCCTTTTTAACTACATCATCAGGCACAGCCTCGCCGTGCTTAACAAATAAAATGCAAAGAATACTTAATATAAACATTATTGGACTGTATACGAAAAGTGAAAGGTATGTTCCACTGAACATTCTGACAATACCGTAAATAATTGGTGATGCAATCTGCGCTGAGAAGGTTGCTGTGTAGTAGTAGCCTGTGAAGGTACCAACCTTATCAATACCACCAATATCAAGTACAAGAGGTAATGTGTTAACGGTGATAAGCATATTAGCAAAGCCACCGAATACAAGTGCAACCCAGATAAGAGTCATGCTGCCTGTAAGCACATACATAAGGAAAACAGCCATAAAGATTACAAGACCTATAAGTATTGTTTTCTTTCTGCCAAGCTTTTTACCCATTTTACCTGCAGGTATTGCAGCAATAGCAGAGCAAATAGCAAAGAGAGTTGTCATAAAGGTTGCTTCGCCTGTAGATTTGCCAAGCACCTCTGCTGCGAAAAGAGCAAAGAAGGTTGTAATAGCATTTGTACCACAGAAGAGGAAGAAAAGTCCACCAAGCATGAATATAAGGCTCTTTCTTTCGCTCTTTGAAAGCTTCTGATTTTTTCTTGCTTCCTTTTCAGCCTTTTTAGCCTCTTTTTCAGCCTTTGCATTGTGGGCATCCATTCTTGCAACGCCGTCTGAAATTTTGCTTGAAGGCTCTTTAACCTTTGAAAGTATAACGAGCATACCAACAATCATAACTATAGCGCCCACAAGGAATACATATGGGAAGCTTGTTGATTGCTCATTATCAACAGTAACTGCTGTGCCTGTTATAAGCTTGTAAATAACACCAACAAATGTACCGGCAATCATACCGATAACGGAGCCTACACCACCCATAAGGTTGATAATTGCATTACCCTCACTACGAAGTGATGGAGGTGTAAGTGCAGGCATAAGTGCAACTGCAGGAGCTCTCCATAAAGACATAGAGAAAACAAAAAGAATAATGAATGTCATTGTTGCAGGGAGTGAGTTTGAAAGAGCTACCCACGGAATAATTGCAAATAATGCTGCAGAAACAGGTGCGCCAAATACGATAAACGGACGGCGTTTGCCAAGCTTTGAACGGCAACGGTCTGAAAGCTTACCGAAGGTAGGCTGGAAAATAACACCGAAGATGTTATCGAAGGTCATAATAATACCAATAAATAACGGAACAAGTGTAATTCCACCACCAACAGTAGTAACATCCTGACCCTGAGTCTGTGCAAACTCTGCAAGCACAGGGAAAGCATCGTTAAGCTTTTGGCTTAAGCTTGTAATCCACTCGGACTCTGTAAGGAGCCTGTTAAGGATTTTTGTAATGTATGGGTCGTAAATAGCCCACGCAATTGAAGATGCAAGAAAAGCAAAGCCGGTAAGTATGGTGTGCCCAACGTGAAGCTTACCGTTTTTCTCGCAGAAAAGTTCTTGTCTGCTCATTAAGTATTTCCTCCTTTTCGCCCAAAGGGCTTTAGGGCAAAGCTAAAATCTGATGTAAGACTTTTAGTATTTACCCATTACCTGGCAATTAGCCACAGCAATACAATTAGTATTCTACCACAAACTACTGCTAATTCCAACAAAATAAAGGTGTGTAAATTATTTTTGTATGAATTAATAAATAATATACCGATAATTTGGTGAAAAAGCTGTTGGTAGCTTGATGTAAAAACTAAGATTATTTAATTTTTTCGATTTTAACAGTTTTTATTTCCCAAGGATGGAAGCTTAAGGTGTTGTCAGAAATTGCCCTTACAGTGTTTCCGAGTAAATCGGTTTCGCAGGAAACACAACCGAATTCAGTGCTTAATTCAGCAGATACACAGTTATCGGAATAATTGCAAAAACGAGCCAGAATGTAGTCTTTTTCGGGATAAAGGGTAGTTAAAATTATATCCTCCGAGTCAGACTTAAGGTCAAACAAGCTAATATTCTTTTTACTACTGTTACAGTAAGCTGTAACAAGTGGGAAGGCGTAAGATAACGCAGTTTTATGCAGCTGTATGTTGCTTTTTTCTGCTGAAAATGGGAATATAGCAAACTCATTTTCAAAGGTTCCGTTTAAAATACGTGTTCCACACATATATTCATTAGAGTATATGAGGGGAATTAAAAGCTTGTTGCCGTTTACGGCACAGCCCATACAGCCTTTGTTGAATACGGCAACACCTTTTTGCTCATCTCTAAGCGCAAGCCAATAAATTCCGTGGAAATATGTGGTGGATGCAAAGGATTCCTCTTCACTAACCGGAGTATCAATAAGAATATCATCATTAGGATACCAATACTTTTCGGTTTTACGCAAATCACCATTCCATTGAGAGATGGAGTACGGCAAATCACGGAACATTTTACGGTTGTTTTTAAGGTTGAGGTTAAGATTTAAGCAGAGCTTGTCCTCGTGGTGGTGGCCGTTAAGAGTAAAAGGCACGGGTCTGCCTTGTGTAACGTCTGTTCTGCCCACAAGCTCACCGTTCACATCAAAAATGGTTTTACAGTCAATTACAGCAGAGCTACCGTTAAGCTTCATTGTAAATTCCAATGGTATTCCACCGATTTCGCCCTTATAAACGGCGCAGGCAGAAAGGCTTGTTAAGCTTACATTCCAGCTGCCCTGTGAACCACAATCAGCACCATTAACATTTGCAGTAAAAATTGACTCATTTGCATTATTGCAAATAAATTCACCTGTTGTAACATTTTTAATGTATTCAATACCTGTATTTGTCAGCTTAATATTATAGCAAGGTGTTTTTAATGTGCCTTCAGCTTCATTGTATGAGAAAACAGATTGCTGTTTTGCCTGCTCCTGCTTAAGGCGCAAGCTTTTTACCGTAAAAGGAGCTATGCTTATATGTACAAGAAGAGTCTTGGCATTTTCTTTTGTAATAATTTCACTTTCTAAACGGGCTTCACCGTCAAAAACAGCAACATCACCTTCAACAGGCACCTCCACCCATTGTTCAACAGGGAATGAATGGTGGTTTATAACAAGCACTGCTTTTTCACCCTCAGCTGTGCAGTGGGCACACAAGAAGCTCAGAGCCTTTTCTTTTACAGCCTTTGAATGCTTCAGAGATTCGGGAATAAATCTTTGTGAAAGGTCTAAAAGTCCACATATTGTTACATCGTGGTGCTCAGCTGCAAGCACATATTTCCAAGCCTCTATGTTTTCACTCTCAAAGGAGTTATCGCCTAATAAAACAGAAAAAGCATTAAGCTTCTCTGCCTCTATGGCGTTTACCTCACCCTGACGGCAACCGTTAAAAATCTCATTTCCACAGTATCCCCAAGGCATTTGCACGTGAAAATCATTGTCGGTAGTGTTATATTCGTCTACAGGCTCACCGTATATAGAAGGTATATCCTCTAAAAGGGCGTACTCGTAATTATCCTTTGTTTCAATATGTGCAGTTACCTGTTCAATAGGTTGGGTAAGGTCATCATATCTGGATGCAAGAAGAGGAGAATATTTTTTAAACATTTCCTCAAAATCCTCAAGTGAATAAAGGTCGGAATCTACAGGCCAACGGGAAAGAATCCAGTTATCAACCGTTGTGCAGTTGTAGCCTCTGCCTTGCTTATCGTAGGTAGGTACAGCAGGAATTTGTGTGCCGTCCTTACCTATCCACTTACCCCAGGCACTGTCGTAGGTTTTGGGGTAGCCGTAGCCCATAACGTGTGAGCGAAGTAAAGCAGCCTTATAGCCACATTGTGAAATAAGCTGTGGTGTTTGGTTGTGCAAAGCAAATTCTGATATTGCATAAACATTAGGGGTTTTATTAAAGTATTCAAGGTTAGTTCTTACTGCATAAAGAAGCTGACGGGCGTTAGATTCATCGTTAATAGTTAATGCCAAGGGCTGACCGTAGGTTGTAGCACCAAGGCCGACCCTATCAGGATATTTTTCTAACAGCTTGCCGATTAACTCCACTACCTCTGCATCGCAACGTGAAAATTCATCGAATGTAAAGGATTCATAGTCTAAACCAATGCGTAGCTTGGGATATTTTTCGAGCCACTCAAAAAGCTTTAAAAGACGTGGCTTTACAACATCTGCCCAAAGCACATAGCCACCGTGCTCGTAGGTTAAAATATATAATTTTTTTTTGTCCATAAAAACACAACCTTTGCTGAAATGTTATGTGATTTAATGTAATTATACATCGTAAGATTTGTGTAATCAATTAAGAAAAATGTATAAAAATGCAAAACGGAATTTGGTGAAAATAAAATTAGGAATGAGGAATTTCGGGGAAGCTTAATTAGCTTCGCAAAATTGAAAATGCAAAATTCAAAATTAAAAATTTCGGAACTGCGTTGCGATTGTAAAGCTTCGCAAGAATTAAAGTATAGCGAAGCTTATACATCCCTGTACATCGTAGGTGGTGGGTGGTATCCTTGCTGTTATTTCTCGGTTGGATAAAACAGCTGTAAGGGCAGGATTGTAGCCTGCCCGAAAGCAAGCATAAACAACGGGACGGCTGAAATCAGTCCCTTACAACTAATCTGATTAACTGTAGAAAAACAAAAAGAGAACGCTCCACCACCACCGATAAAAAAATTTAAAATTTTTTAAAAAAGTTGTTGACAAATCTGTTTTTCGGTGGTATAGTATATGAGCACTTGCGAGAGTGGCGGAATCGGCAGACGCGCACGTTTGAGGGGCGTGTGGTAATCCCGTACGGGTTCAAGTCCCGTCTCTCGCACCAAAAAAAGAGCTTCGCAATAGCGAGGCTCTTTTTTTATCCAATCCGAAGGATTGGTATGTAATCACGCTTCAGCGTGTATGCAATTGCCGAAGGCGTATGGCATCACCTTGGTGTATGCAATCCTTCGTATTGATTACATACATAATTTCATTATGATTACATTCACTGCTTTGCAGTGGTTACATACGCAACCAAGGTTGCGATTTCATACAATGCTTCGCATTGATTTAGCTTCGCAAGTTTTCAACATATTATTTAGAGGTGATTTTATGAAAGACAACCCTTTGATGAAATATTCGGAACAGTTGGCGGTTGAAATTGAGAAAATGTGTAAGTCTTTAGATAACAAAAAAGACAATGCTAATACTATTCTTCAAATTCGCAAATCATCTTCAAGCGTATTTGCAAACATTTCAGAATCACAATACCCTCAAAGTTTACCCGATATGCTTTCTAAATTCAAAATTGCCCGAAAAGAATGTGTTGAAACTGAAAGTTGGTTAAAACTTTTATTTTCATCAGGCTCAATAGACGAAGAAACTTTCAAAAATTACAGGAATCTCTGTGGCAGAATACAAAGAATGTTAACATCATCTTGTATTACTATTGAAAAGAAGATTAATGATAAATAACACTACTGTTTTGAGGTGTAAATATGAGAAAGAAAATTTTTAATATACTCGATACAAACAACGACTCCAATAAAATCAGTAATGTATATGATATTATAATGATGATTACAATTATTATAAGCATAATACCCCTTGCCTTTAAACAATCTAATATTGTTTTTGAGTACATTGATTATATTACTGTTACTATTTTTATAATTGATTATTTGTTAAGATTATTAACTGCTGATTACAAACTAAAAAAATCCGCTTTATCTTTTGTTTTGTACCCAGTTACTCCAATGGCAATAATTGACCTTGTTTCAATTTTACCTTCTGTTACATTCTTAAATAGTGGTTTTAGATTACTCAAGTTATTCAGATTATTGCGAACATTAAAGGTTTTTAGAACATTCAAATTTTTACGGTACTCCAAAAGCTTTGTAATTATATCAAATGTTTTCAAAAAACAGAAAAAAGTTTTAACCGCAGTCGCAACAATGGCAGTTGGCTATATTTTAGTATCTGCTTTAGTTATATATAATGTTGAACCTGAATCTTTTGAAACATTTTTTGATGCTGTTTATTGGGCTACTATTTCATTAACTACTGTTGGTTATGGTGATATATATCCTGTTTCTACAGTCGGAAGAATAGTAACAATGGTTTCGTCAGCTTTTGGTATTGCAATTATTGCTTTGCCCTCTGGTGTAATTACCGCAGGTTATCTTGATGAAATAAACAAAAAAGATGACTAAAACTTAGTTCCCCACTCCTCGTAAGTGGGAGCTTTTTCCGCCCACATTCCCTCACTTCTCCAAATCCCATCTCTCGCATAGAAAATGCTATAAAATACAAGGGAAAAGCGTAAATTTTCACTTTAAATCCGGGCATTTTTAGGGAATTAGTTTTGGAATTTTTAGTGGTTGTGATAATATTTATTTCGCTTTTCGGCAGGACTTCGTTTCTCAAAAAAAACGCAATTCCTTGATATATAAGGAGTTGCGGTTGTTTTTTTCAAAAGTCACATCACAATTGTCGCCTACAGAAAACAACATTGACGGTTTTGTTTATCAAAGCCGTCTTCATTTCTGCGACTGCTAAAATATCGACTTGCTCTACACAAACATTATGACAGCAATACGTAATAAAAGACCATTCGGGTGAGTTGATAATTTTAATTCCGCTGACGGAATATTATCACAATAATTGAAAACTATTCCCCTGCGTTCTCTTCGGTCAAGGCGTGTATGGTCAATAGCACCACGCCCTTTAATGACAATATTGTTTGATTTGTAAAAATTCATAAACGGGTATCTTGTCAGCCCGATATGATTATCAGTTAATGTTTCCTCCTCAATCCAACGATTCTCGTCTTCTGCACATTCTATATCGTAATGATGCTTGGCAACCAGATATGCACCCTGCTTGAGATATATTACCTGATTATCTTTTTCTACAAAATTAAGGTAATCAAGTTCATAAACACCATTTTCAAAAACGGTAACGTTTTCTTTGCCGTATTGCTTAATGTACTTGGCGATTTCCGCATCTTTATCAATTTTTTCTCTTACAAAAAGAGTATATCCGTGACTCTGTTTTGCACCGTTTCAAAAAATTATATTGTATCATCATTCAATTGATGTTATATTGTAATTAACATCATACACAGGAGGAAAAATTATGTCAGAATTTTTCAAAGCAGTGGTAGCTTTTTTTGAAGTTATTTTATACATAACCGGTGTCTTTACTGCCGATACCACTATAAATTACGGTGGTGATACGTACGTTCCTCAAGAAATTTCGGCACCGATGTATATTGTTGACGACGGTGTTTCAGATTTCGTTATAGTTACCGCGGAAAACCCTGATGCAACAACCAAAACTGCCGTTAATGAACTGCAGACCTATATCAAAAAAATCAGCGGTGCTGAAATCAAGGCGGTTACGGAAAGTGAGGTCACTCCCGATGACAGTGCAATTATCCTCGGAGAAACCTCTTTGGAAAAAGGAATCGTTGATATAAACCGTTCGGAAATTGCCGAAGACGGATTTATGCTTTATTCTGACGGCAAGCACTTATTTATTGCGGGTTCTGACAACCGCGGTACTCTTTACGGCGTTTATACTTTCCTCGAAGAATATCTCGGCGTTCGTTGGTTTACCCCGGAACTTGAGGTTGTACCCGAAAATAAAGATATTGTAATTGATTCCCGCATAAACCGTATTGTTGAGCCATCTTTCTCCATACGGCGAAATGACTGCCGAGGAACAAACGATGCCCACAGAGCAAGAACGAAAATGAATGTTTCTTTCTGGAACGAGGCTAAAGAATACGGCGGTGCTCTTACCTATGTTTTATGGGATGTTACATTGGATAAATTGGTTCCCGACGACCTTATAACCGAACACCCCGAATACTTCGCAACAACAGCCGAGGGCACAAAAACAAGAGACCACGTGTGTCTTTCAAATCCCGATGTTCTGTCCGTTGCGGTTGAAAATGCGAGAAAAGCTATTCTTGCCTGTGAAACAGACGCCAGATACATTCACATCGGTCAAAAAGACAACACAAACTACTGTCGGTGTGAAAAATGCGAAACACTTTACGAGAAATACGGCAGTGTTTCTGCCCCCACAATTCTTTTCACAAATGCTTTTGCAGATGCTCTTGATGATGAATTCCCCGACTTTACGTTCACTTTCTATGCCTACAACGAAACAGACCGTCCCCCAACGGATACAACGCTCAGGTGCAATGATAACGTAGTTCCCGTTCTTTGCGGACTTCACAAAGCCTGTCGCAGTCATCCTCTTACGGAATGTGGCTCAAAAGACGGTGATGAAACCTCCGCAAACCTCTTCGGAAGCCCGGAGCCAACTATTCACGAAGATTTTGCCAACTGGGTTAAAATTGCCGATACCACATACATTTACGATTACACCATAAACTTTATAAACATGGCTCAATTTTTCTCAAACTTTGAATATATGCAGTCCACAATGAAATATATGCACGACATCGGTATTACCGGCTACATATATAACTGCGGTGATACTCACACGGCGGCATTCAATG
>JAZSGB010000063.1:0-29162 GCA_045532505.1 Acutalibacteraceae bacterium
CAAGAACAGCAGAATACTACAAGGTAAGACCGTGCGCAAGATTTGTTATAACTGCTTCAGAGATTTTGGATAAGCAGTTTTTTGATGATTAATAAGTCAATAAAATCATAACCACCAGTTGAACTGGTGGTTTGCACAGGCCCTATAAGGGCCGCCTACTGGCTTGTCGACTAAAAGTCGGCACAGAAGTTTGACATCGCATTACTATTTCAAGCAGCCGCTCTCGTGCGGCTGTTTGTTTTTTTTGCTTAATTATTCTTGTTACCCGTAAACGGGTCTATATACTCTTTGAGTGATATCTGGTCATTTGCAAAATCTTCTTCTAATTGATTTTTTATATAATTTTCTATCACTTTCTTATTTCGACCGACCGTATCTACATAGTACCCTCTACACCAAAAATGTCGGTTTCCGTACTTGTATTTTAAATTTGCATGTCGGTCGAAAATCATTAGTGTACTTTTACCCTTGAGATATCCCATAAATTGTGCTACACTTAAGTAAGGTGGTATCAACACCAAAAGGTGTATATGGTCTTTACAGGCTTCTGCCTCTATGATTTCTACTCCTTTTTGTTCACACAATTTTCTTATTATCTCTCCGATATCTTTTTTCAGTTTTCCATATATCTCTTTTCTTCTGTATTTGGGTGCAAATACTATATGGTACTGACATCTGTATGTTGAGTGTGATAATGTTTTTATTTCGTTGTTACCATCTTTTTTAAACATGTTTTTAACCTCCTGTATCTTAGTAATGCGGCTGCCAAACCATTTCTATTATACTTGGAGGTTAATCTCTTCTCTACTGCTTTTTGTGGCTTGCCATTGCTCGCCACGTTTTATTTTTACTAAAGCGTTTTTATTCCCCCGGTAGAACCGGGGGTTTTGTCTTTGCTAAAGATACAACAGAAGCATCCCCGTCATTCATAACTTGAATGATGGGGATGCTAATTTATGGGTTAAATTAGTTTACTTTAACTATCCAGCCGTTCTTATCTTCCTTTTTGCCCCACTGAATACCTGTGAGCTCATCATAAAGGAATTGTGCAACGGGGCCGATTTTTGAGTCGTTGATAACGATATGCTCATCACCGTCGATATACTCGCCAACAGGAGAAATAACTGCTGCTGTACCTGTACCGAAGGATTCTGTAAGCTTACCGTTCTTATAAGCCTCTTTAACCTCGTCAATAGAAAGCTTTCTCTCTTCAACCTTATAGCCGTTTGCTTTAAGAACCTCAATACAAGATGCTCTTGTAACACCCGGAAGAATGTTGCCATCCTCAAGAGATGGAGTAACAACAACGCCGTCGATTACAAAGAAAACATTCATTGCACCAACCTCGTCGATATACTTTCTTTCAACACCATCAAGCCAAAGAACCTGAGCATAGCCCATTTTATCTGCCTTTTCTTGGCCGATAAGGGATGCAGCATAGTTACCACCACACTTAGCAATACCTGTACCACCCTTAACGCAACGAACGTACTCTCTCTCAATAAAAATCTTAACAGGGTCCATACCGTTTGCGTAGTATGAGCCAACAGGAGAAAGAATAATGCAGAAAATGTAGCTGTGTGATGCATGAACACCAAGGAACGCATCTGTAGCAATAATGAATGGACGGATGTAAAGTGATGTACCATCATTATGAGGTACCCAATCCTTGTCTACATCAACAACTGCCTTGATAGCTGCAAGAGCTAATTCAGGATCAATGCGAGGAACACAAAGTCTGTCGCAGGTGTTGTTCATTCTTTCAATATTTTTCTGTGGACGGAAAAGCTGAATACTGCCGTCTGCAACTCTGTATGCTTTAAGACCTTCAAAAAGCTCCTGTGCATAGTGGAAAACCATTGATGATGGGTCAAGCTGAAGCGGACCGTATGGTACAATTCTGCCATCGTGCCAGCCCTGACCTTCATCGTAGTTCATAACAAACATATGGTCTGTAAAAATCTTACCGAAGCCAAGCTTGCTTTCATCTGCAGGCTTTGCCTTTGGTGCTGTTGTTTTTTCAATTTTAAAATTATAATCCATTGAAAAATAACCTCTTTTCAATTCAAAATGCAATCAATTAATAATCGTAGCCAAGCTTAAGAGCTGTTTTATTAACCTCAAGAAGGTCTTGGTGACGAGCTGAAACAACCTTTGAGAGAGGTGCATCAATACCGTCAAAGCCAAGCATTGGAACCTCTTTAAGAAGCTTGCCTGTGATAATCATATTAGCGAGGGTACTCATACCCTTTTCGTTTGCAATTTCTGTAGCAGGAATGTAGAAAACCTCTACGTCTGTTCTTTCAACCTTACGTGAAATAAGTGTTGAATCTACAAAAATCTTACCACCTGAAACTACCTCATTCTCGTATTTATCGAGAGACGGAAGGTTCATAGCAACAAGAACATCAGGCTTACCTACGATTGGTGAACCGATTGGTTCATCACTAACGATAACGCTGCAGTTTGCTGTACCACCACGCATTTCGGGGCCGTATGATGGGAGCCATGAAACCTGCTTGTTTTCAAGAAGTCCCTTATATGCAACAAACTTACCTGCGAAAAGAATACCTTGACCACCGAATCCGGCAAAAAGAATATTACATGCATTACTCATTTTATTTTGCCTCCTCTTCTGCATAGATATCTTTATAAACACCAAGAGGATAGTAAGGAAGCATATTATCCTCAAGCCACTTAAGAGCCTTTTCAGGTGTCATACCCCAGTTTGTAGGACAAGTTGAAACAACCTCAACAAGTGAGAAGCCCTTGCCTTCAATCTGATTTTGGAAAGCCTTTTTAATAGCCTTTTTAGCCTTTTTTACGTTTGTAGGATTGTTAACTGAAACTCTTTCAAGGTATGCAGCGCCATCAACATTTTGAAGGAGCTCACAAACCTTTACAGGGTAACCTACTGTATTAACATCTCTGCCATATGGAGAGGTTTGAGTAACCTGACCCGGAAGAGTTGTAGGAGCCATCTGGCCACCTGTCATACCGTAAATTGCGTTGTTAACGAAAATTACTGTAATATTTTCACGACGTGCTGCAGCGTGTACTGTTTCAGCTGTACCGATAGCAGCAAGGTCGCCATCGCCCTGGTATGTGAAAACAATGTTGTTTTCAGGGTCGGCACGCTTAACACCGGTTGCAACAGCAGGCGCTCTGCCGTGAGGTGCCTGAATAAAATCTGTTGTAAAGTAATCGTAAGCCATAACTGAGCAACCAACAGGTGCAACACCAATTGTTCTGCCCTCAATGCCTAACTCTTCAATAACTTCTGCAACAAGACGGTGAATTATACCGTGTGTACAACCGGGGCAATAATGGAGAGGTGCATCGGTCAATACTTTAGATTTTTCAAATACAATAGCCATTATTTGTTGCCTCCTTCGTTGATTTCAACAATCTTTGCAAGAACCTCTTCAGGTGAAGGAATCATACCACCTGTACGATTGCAAAGGTAAACAGGTTTTTTACACTCTGTTGCAAGCTTAATATCTTCAATCATTTGACCCATATTCATTTCTACTGAAAGGAAAGCCTTGCACTTATCTGCAGCTGCTCTTAACACCTTTTCAGGGAAAGGCCAAAGAGTAATAGGACGAATCATACCAACCTTGATGCCCTTTGCTCTTGCTTCAACAATAGCATTCTTAGCAACACGGGCTGTAATACCAAATGAAACAACACAGATATCTGCATCATCCATAAGGTATTCTTCAAAGAGAACCTCGTTCTCTTCAATTTCCTTATATCTTGCAAAACGCTCAAAGTTTGTTTTTTCAAGCTCTTCAGGCTTTAAGTAAAGAGAGTTAACAATATTGTGCTTTCTTTCACCCTTTGTACCTGTAAGTGCCCAAGGCTTTTCAAATGTTTTTGGAGCTGTATCAGGAAGCTCAACAGGCTCCATCATCTGACCGAGAGTACCGTCAGCAAGAATCATTGCAGGGATTCTGTATTTATCAGCAAGGTCGAAGGCTGTAGCTGTAAGGTCTGCCATTTCCTGAACAGATGCAGGTGCAAGAACAACCTTCTTGAAATCGCCATGGCTGCCACCCTTAACTGCCTGGAAATAGTCTGACTGTGATGGCTGAATACCACCAAGACCGGGACCACCACGCTGAACGTTAACAATAAGTGCAGGAACATCGCTACCTGCTATGTAAGAAATACCTTCACTCTTAAGTGAGATTCCCGGGCTTGATGAAGATGTCATTACTCTTTTACCTGTAGCAGCAACACCAAGCACCATGTTGATAGCAGCAATTTCACTTTCTGCCTGAAGGAAAACGCCACCAACCTTTGGCATACGCTTTGCCATATATGCTGCGATTTCTGTTTGAGGTGTAATAGGATAGCCGAAGTAGTGCATACAGCCTGCTCTGATAGCTGCCTCAGCAATAGCCTCGTTACCTTTCATTAAAACTTTTTCACCCATTTATTTCACCTTACCTTTCAACTGTAATTGCACAATCAGGGCACATTGTTGCACAGAAAGCGCAACCTATGCACTGGCTTTCATCAATGCAGTGAGCGGGATGATGTCCCTTTGCATTGAGCTTTGAAGCATCAAGTTCAACAATCTTTTTAGGACAAGCAGTTATACACAAACCACAGCCCTTGCACACATTTTCCGCAAATGTTACCTTTGCCATTTCTCTTCCTCCATTCGAGAGTAAAAATTAAACTATTTTATTTTGTAAAGTCAGCGGAAAGAGATTTTCTACTTTACCGTTGAGATTATTAACTAAATCAGAGCGTACTGCCGTCATTTTAATAGGCAGACCTGAAATTTCACTTAGGCGCTGTGTTTCGCTTACAGAGCTTAAAATATCTTGTGGAGTAGTAAGCTCACCAAGGTTTGAATTGTTTACGATTGCAGTAAAATTGATTTTACAGGCAACCTCAATTTCTCGCATTATTTCAAGTGCATCCTCAGCTGTAGGTGTAAGAGGCCTGAATTTATTAAAGACAAAAAGCATTTCGTAATCGTTTTCATCTTTAATAGAATCTGCATATCTGCCTAAAGCATATGCACCTCTATCATCGCCACCAATATCCATTATAGCACTTTCCCCGTGATTATCAAGAATAGAATACACATCCTGAGGAAGTGCAGGTAAATCCACATTAGAGGAAGCAAACTCTGATGAAATGAGGCGTACACCTGCTTGTGTAAGCTCATTTATACTATCCCTTGTGCGAAAATACGGGTTTACAATATCAAGGTCTGCAATAACAACGCTTTTACCAAGGCTCTTAAGATACAAAGCATAGTTTACAGCTATGTTTGTTTTACCCGAGCCGTAGTGCCCTGCAAACAATGTTATTCTTTTACTTTGCATCTCACTCACCTCTTTATAAATTATAACTTATTTCTCATAATTTTTCCACTTGTAGTTTTAGGAAGCTCCTCTCTGAATACAACTATACGTGGATATTTGTAAGGAGCAGTTTTCTCCTTAACATACTGCTGAATTTCTTTTTTCAGCTCTTCTGTGCCTTCTGTGCCCTTAACAAGAACAATGCTTGCCTTAACAACCTGGCCTCTAACCTCGTCCGGTGCAGCAGAAACGCCACACTCCAGAACATACGGAAGCTCCATAATAACGCTTTCGATTTCGAATGGTCCTATACGGTAACCGGATGACTTGATAACATCATCAACTCTACCAACGTACCAATAGAAGCCATCCCCATCCTTCCAAGCAACGTCGCCTGTGTGGTAGTAGCCGTCGTGCCAAACCTCTTTGGTTTTTGCTTCGTCATTATAGTAGCCTGTAAACAAGCCACAAGGTGCTCCGTTTTCAACATTAACAACAATTTCACCGTTTTCACCAACAGGTACCTCGTTGCCGTCTGCATCAACAAGCTTAACATCGTATATTGGAGCCGGCTTACCCATTGAACCAATTTTGTGGTCAGCACCTGTCATATTACCGATAATCATTGTGCTTTCTGTCTGACCGAAGCCTTCAAGAATCTGCAAGCCTGTTGCTTTTTCAAATTGACGATACACCTCAGGGTTAAGCGCCTCACCTGCAGTAGTCATATGCTTAACCGATGAGAAATCGTATTTTGAAATATCCTGCTTAATCATCATTCTGAGCATTGTTGGTGGTGCGCAGAATGATGTAATATGATGCTTAGCGAACATTGGTAAAATATCTGCCGCATCAAATCTGTCAAAGTCATAAACAAAGGTTGCTGCCTCACAGAGCCATTGACCGTAAAGCTTACCCCACATTGACTTTGCCCAGCCTGTATCTGATATTGTGAAATGTAATCCGTCAGGGTCAACATTGTGCCAATACCTTGCAGTATGGAAATGACCGAGAGCATATTTATAGTTGTGGGCTGCAATTTTCGGATAGCCTGTTGTACCTGATGTAAAGAACATAAGCATAAGGTCATCGCCACCGGGAGCATCTGCACCTCTTTCGTAGTGTGAGCTAAAGAGAACTCTTTCTTCATCGAAATTTCTCCAGCCTTCACGCTCGCCGTTAACAATAATTTTATGCTCAAGTCCCGGACAGGTTTTTGCTGCAAGGTCAACCTGATGTGCAGTGTCGCCATCTGCAGTACAAAGAATCGCCTTAACGCCTGCTGCCCGGAAGCGATACTCAAAATCATGCTCCTGAAGCTGGTTAGGTGCAGGGATTGCAACAGCACCAAGCTTATTAAGACCAATCATTGCATACCAGTATTGATAGTGGCGCTTGAGTACAAGCATAACTCTATCACCCTTTTTAATACCAAGGGATTTAAAGTAGTTAGCAGCCTGTGCAGAATTTCTCTTAACATCCTTGAATGTGATGCGTCTTTCAGTTTTATCTCTTGAAATATGGAGCATAGCAAGCTTTTCGGGCTCTTTATCTGCAAGTGCATCAACAAGGTCAAATGCAAAGTTGAAATTCTCGGTATTTTTAAATGTAATTGATGTAGGTGTACCGTTTTCGTTTTCAACAACATCAACATAATTTCTGTAAATACGCTCTTTTGTATCCTTAACGCCTACCTTAGTATCTTTAACAACCTTAGCTGTTTGAAGCTCAGGGATAGGCTCACCGTTTGGATTAAGCACAATAGCATAGAAAAGGCAGTCCTCGCCATCAACGGCAATCATACCGTGGGGTGTAAGTGAATCGTAATAGATGCTGTCACCGGGACCTAAAATCTCGGAGTGCTCACCTACCTGCACCTTTAACTTACCTTTAATAACAATATCAAGCTCCTGACCATCGTGAGATGTGAGTTCGATATCTTTATTTTGATCTTCCTCGCTGTATGTAGCCTCAACATAAAGAGGTTCTGCAATTTTATTTCTGAACTTTGCAGCAAGGTTATAATATGTCATACCGTGAGCTTTTTCGATCCTTTGACCTTTACCTGCTTTAGTATAAACATAGTTTGTAAGCTTTGGTGTGCTACCTTCAATAATGCTTGTAACATCTACATTAAATGCAAGTGCACAACGATAGATGAAAGCAAAGTTAAGGTCGCTCTCACCATTTTCACAAGCAATATACTCTGCTTCGGAAACACCTGTTTTTTCAGCCATTTCTGCTATAGAATAGCCTTCAATTTCACGAAGCTCTCTGATTCTGGCGGCCATCTCTTTAATTTTATAATCAAGACCCGTCATTTTATCCATTGATATTTCCTCCTGTTTTGTGGGACAAAATAGAAAACTCGTCCCAAAGATAGTCTTTGAGACGAGTTGAAAATAACCCGCGGTACCACTCAAATTGCAGAATACTCTGCCACTCTCAAGGTCAAGCAACCTCTATGCGTTTACGCAGCAATCACGGAGAGGTTCTACTAAGCGAAAGCCTTTCTTCCTCCCGGCTCGGAAACTACAAACAACAGAAGCCTTGCTTTGACTTGCACCAACCGTCATTTCTCTGTAAGCTTAGCATACTGCGCCCTTTTCTTCAACGCCTTTAAATTCAATTTCTCAAAGAATACCATAACTGCCCAAAATTGTCAATAGTTATTTAAAATATTATAGTATTAACTTGTGAATTAAAGCTTGTTTCTCATTATCTTACCACTGATTGTTTTCGGAAGCTCATCTCTAAACACAACAATACGTGGATATTTATAAGGAGCTGTGTTTTTCTTAACATATTCCTGAATTTCTTTTTTAAGCTCTTCAGTGCCTTCGGTGCCCTTTGTAAGAACAATACTTGCCTTAACAACCTGACCTCTAACCTCATCAGGAGCTGCAGAAACACCACATTCAAGAACATATGGAAGCTCCATAATAACGTTGTCGATTTCGAAAGGTCCTATACGGTAGCCTGATGATTTGATAACATCATCAACTCTACCAACGTACCAAAGGTAGCCGTCCTCATCACGCCATGCAGTATCACCTGTGTGGTAAAGGCCATCGTGATAAACCTCATTAGTTGCTTCTTCGTTGTTATAATAGCCAAGGAAAAGACCACAAGGAACAGATGAATCAGTATGGATAACAATTTCACCTGTTTCACCATCGGCAACAGGTCTACCATCAGGGTCAAC
The DNA here is from genome assembly GCA_045532505.1 of Acutalibacteraceae bacterium. GTDB lineage: Bacteria > Bacillota > Clostridia > Oscillospirales > Acutalibacteraceae > DTU089. The sequence goes on from JAZSGB010000063.1 coordinate 8,533, forward strand.
GATATCAACATCATAAAGAGGTGTTGGCTTACCCATAGAACCAATCTTAATAGCTGTACCATTAAGAGTAGCAATGGAAAGAGTTGTTTCGGTTTGACCGAAGCCCTCATGAATTCTTAAGCCTGTTGATTTTTCGAACTGCTTGAATACCTCCGGATTAAGCGCCTCACCTGCTGTGGTTGCGTGAACAATTGAGGAAAGGTCATACTGTGAAATATCTTGTTTGATTAACATTCTGTACATAGTTGGTGGTGCACAGAAGGTTGTAATGTTGTACTTTGCAAACATCGGAAGAATTTTAGAAGCATCAAAGCGTTCAAAGTCATAAACGAATACGCAGCTTTCACAAAGCCACTGTCCATAGAGCTTACCCCAAAGCGCTTTACCCCAACCTGTTTCGGAAATTGTGAAGTGAATACCATCTCTTTGAACACAATGCCAATACTTTGCTGTAATAAAATGACCAAGAGGATATTTATGGCTGTGAGTAGCAATCTTTGGATAGCCTGTTGTTCCTGATGTAAAGAGCATAAGCATTGGGTCATCGCCACAAGCTGAATCCTCATCACGAACAAAGCGACGGCTGAAAAGACCAAATTCTTCATCGAAATTATGCCAACCCTCTTTTGAGCCGTTTGCAATAATCTTTGTTTTAAGTGTAGGACAGTTTTTCTGTGCTTCGTCAACGTAATCTGTAGCCTTACCGTCTGCAGTAACAACAACAGCACTTACACCTGCTGAATTGAAACGGTACTCGTAATCGTGAGGAACAAGCTGGTTTGTTGCAGGGATTGCAATTGCACCAAGCTTATGAAGACCAAGAATAGCAAACCAGAACTGATAATTACGCTTAAGCACAAGGAGAACTCTGTCGCCCTTTTTGATGCCGAGAGATTTAAAGTAGTTTGCTGCCTGTGAGGAGTACTCTTTAATATCCTTAAATGTAAACTTACGCTCTGTCATATCCTCTGCGATATGAATCATAGCAACCTTTTCAGGATATGCTCTGCCGATTTCATCAATTACATCAAACGCAAAGTTAAATTTATCCTCATTATGGAATTCGATGCTGTCGCATACACCATCTTCATTAGTAGTTGTTGTAATAAACTTATCGCAAATAAGCTTTTCAACTGTTGTTGATTTTCCTGTGTTAACTGTGCTCATATGTGTATCGGCAATTTCTTCATCCTCTGCCATAACCATAGCAAGGAAAAGACAATCCTCACCATCAACAGCAATCATACCGTGAGGAATTGAGCTGTTGTAGAAAATGCTGTCGCCCTCGTGAAGAATTTCAACGTGTTCACCAATACGGATTTTAAGTGCACCCTTAATAACAAGGTCGAACTCTTGACCGGAGTGTGTTGCAAGCTCAATTGGTTTAGTTTGTAATTCGCTTGAATACTCGTACCTTACCCAATATGGATTAGCAAGCTTGTTTTTAAATTTAGGTGCAAGGTTCTGAATAAGGATGCCCTCTTCATTGGAGGTTGTTTGACCCTTGCCCTTACGAGTTACCGTATATGTTGTAAGCTTTGCGCTTTGGCCTTCAAGAAGGTCTGTAAGCTCAACGCCGAAAGCAAGTGCGCATTTATGCACAAATGAGAACGGCATATCATCAGTACCGTTTTCATATGCACGGTATTCTTCTAAAGTAACCTCTGTTTTTACAGCCATTTCCACATCGGAAAGACCATAGATATCTCTAAGCTCCTTAATACGCTTAGAAACCTCTGCCAACTTGTTTTCGTAAGATTTGTTCATAATATCACCCTTTCAAGAGAATAAATATCATAACTAAAAAACAAAAACGCCTCAAAACGAAGCTATGCTTCACTTTGAGACGAATAAAATCCGCGGTACCACTCAAATTGCAGTTAAACTGCCACTCAAGGTCTATCAACCCCTTTGCACTAACGCAGCATTCTCGGAAGAAGCCTACTGAAAACGTTCAGCTCTTCAGCTCGGAAGGGATGGGTTTTGAAATTTCGTACTATTGGCTCGCAGCAACCGCCAACTCTCTGTAAGACTACGTTTCAACCGTCTTCGTCATCGCTTTTAGTTGTGATATTTTTAAAAATTATGCACTGATATTATCACAATTCAACAAGACTGTCAACACTTTTTCAAAATAAAAAATAAAAATTTTAACTAAAAGCCAAAAAGCTGTTGACATTTTTATTATTAGGTGATATTATTTCATACATATTTATAAATGCGATGAAGGAATTACGTATTTTTGGTACGACAGTGCAGAGAGTTGACGGTAGATGCGAGTCAATCTGTTACAAAAATTCGGTCTCGTTCCGGAGCAGAGTTCCCCAACCCCCTACGGTGTATAAGGAGCTACGGACGCCCCGTTACCATGGCTACAAGCTTTATAGAGCTTTAATGAGTGACTGCTTATGCAGTAACCGGGGTGGTACCGCGGATTTTGATTCGTCCCTGAGGTCAAAGTATATTATTGACCTCAGGTTTTTTATTTGCGTTTATATTACTATTTGTATTAAATTCCTGAAAGGATGAGTAAAATGAAAAAAATTATTATTTCAGACATCACACTTAAAAAGATTTCAGAAGACAGAGCTGTGTCATTACTATTTCGTGAAAAATCTGCTATTGCAAGCTGTGCTGATAAAATCGGTGCAGATGTAATTGAACTTCCTGCAGTAAAATCACCACGTGAAGATAAAATCATTTATAAAACAATTGCTCAGAATGTACAGAATGCAATTTTTGCCATTCCTGTTGGCTTTACCTGCGAGGATATTGCTATTGCTTGGGATTGTGTTAAGGATGCAAAAAAGCCTCGCCTTCAGGTTGAGCTTCCTGTATCAACAATACAAATGGAATACACATACCACATAAAGCAGACAAAAATGCTTGAGAAAATTACAGAGCTTATTAAGGAAGCAAAGGCTCTTTGCGCTGATGTTGAATTTTCAGCTCTTGATGCAACAAGAGCTGATGAGGATTTCCTTATTGCTGCTGCAAAAGAGGCTGAGGCATGCGGAGCCGGCATGGTTACTATTTGTGATGATGCAGGTGCTTCTACTCCTGACGATATCGCTGTATTAGTTTCAAAGGTGAAGGCTGCAGTAAGCATCCCTGTTTACGTACAGGTTTCAGACCGTATCAACATGGCTGTTGCAGCTGCTTTTGCTGCAATTAAATGTGGTGCAGACGGTCTTAAGTGTGCAATGGTTGGCAAAAACGCTCTGCTTACAGGCGAAATTTCTGATGCAATGAATGCTTGTGGCGCACAGATTAACGCAGAAGTTAAGCTTAACAATACAAAAATACACGCAAGCATTGACGATATGTTATCAAGCATCAGCCACCATGCATACGAAAACGAAAAATCTATAAGCGAAGGCAAAAAGATTTTGATTGACTCTGATTCAACACTTGTCCAGGTTGCTCAGGCAGCTGCTGTATTAGGCTACGAGCTTTCGGATTCCGACATAGGAAATGTATACAAGGTTGTAAAGCAGGTTTGCGAAAAGAAGGGTGCAGTTGGCTACAAGGAGTTTGAAGCTATTATCGCAAGCTCAGCTATGCAGGCTCCATCAACATACCACTTTGAATCCTACACAACTACAAGCAGCAATATGTCTACCTCTATGTCTCAGGTTACATTAAAGTGCAACGATGAGATTATTTGTGGAGTCAGCAACGGTGATGGTCCTATTGACTCTGTATTCCGTGCAATTGAGCAATGTATAGGCCACCACTATGAGCTTGATGACTTCCAGGTACAGTCTGTAACAGAGGGTAAAGAAGCTCTCGGTTCTGCCCTTGTAAGACTTCGCAACAACGGAAAGCTTTATTCAGGCAACGGTACATCTACCGACATTGTTGCTGCAAGCATAAGAGCTTATATCAATGCATTAAACAAAATTGTATTTGAGGAGGCATAATATAATATGAAAATTGTATTTTCGACTAAAAATGTAAGTCGAGCCTCATTCCTTGATACCTGCCGTTATGCTTTTGACTACGGCTTTGAGGGCTTTGAGATTTACGATGCAATCAAGGAGCGCAGTGAACACCACGACAGTATTTTAAGGCGCGACCGAATTGCTGATGCTAAAAGAAAGCTTGTAAACAGAAACCTTACCGTTTCAGCTCTTCGTATGCCCTGCCCTATTGAAAGTGATGACGCATCTGCAGAGCTTATAGAAAAATATGTAAATATGGCTGCTGCTTCGGGGATAGAAAATGTTATTGTTTACACCCAAAGCAAAACAGACTTTGCTATTCTTGATAAAAAAATGCTTCCGGCAATTAAACGTGCGCAGTCAACAGATGTTAATATTTTATTTGAAACTGTAGGATACCTTGCAAGAACAGAAAACGTAATTGATGTTATAAATCACTTTGCATCTGCAGCAATCGGTGCCTCCTGGAATGTCAGAGGAACTTGTTTTGATGCAGGTGAAACTGCTGAAACAACTATTAAAAACCTTGGTGCATATATTAAATATGTACGCCTTGGTGATATGAAGGACGGAAAAACCGTATTAATCGGCGAAGGCGATTTAGATGTTGAAAAGCTTATAAATTCCCTTTCATCACTTAACTACGATGGCTTTATTTGTGCTGCCTGGAACGAAGAAATCAGCGACGCAGATATTGTTCTTACACACTTTACAAACTATATTGCAGCCTTAGGCCGTGAGAAAAAGGTTTATGACCGTGCATACTATAACCGTGATAAAACAGGTACTTTTGTATGGAAAAAGTTTGATGTTATTGATGCTACCTTCTCCGATGTGCTTGATACAATGGCAGAAAAATACCCTGACCAATACGCTTTCAAGTACCCTACACTTGACTACACAAGAACCTACGAGCAATTCCGTCGTGATGTGGATGAATGCGCTGCAGCTCTTATTTCACTTGGTGTAAAGGCCGGCGACCACGTTGCTATCTGGGCAACTAACGTACCACAATGGTTTATTACCTTCTGGGCTACAACTAAAATAGGTGCTGTTCTTGTTACAGTTAACACAGCATATAAAATTCACGAAATTGAATACTTGCTTAAGCAATCAGACACACATACACTTGTTATGATTGAATTTTGCAAGGATATAAACTACAAAGAAATTATTGAAGAGCTTTGCCCTGAGCTTAAAGACCTTGACCCCGGCTCTCCTTTGTATTCAAAAAATCTCCCGTTCCTTCGCAATGTTGTAACTGTTGGCTTTGATATGGACGGCTGCCTTACCTGGGAGCAGATGTTATCTCGCTCTTCACTTATTCCACGTGAAGAGGTACGCAGACGTGCTTCCCTTGTAAAACCTGACGATGTGTGTAATATGCAATATACATCAGGAACAACAGGCTTCCCCAAAGGCGTTATGCTTACACACCGTAACATTGTAAACAACGGTAAAACAATCGGCGACAGAATGGATTTATCCACTGCTGACCGTATGATGATACAGGTACCTATGTTCCACTGCTTTGGTATGGTGCTTTCTATGACATCTATGATGACTCACGGTGGTACACTTTGCCCTATCCCCTATTTCTCACCTAAGTCATCACTTGCTTGCATAAACGATGAGAGAATTACTTGCTTTAATGGTGTACCTACAATGTTTATTGCAATGTTTAACCACGCAGATTTTGCAAAAACAGACTTTTCATATATGCGAACAGGTATTATGGCCGGTGCCAACTGCCCCGCAGACCTTATGCGCCGTGCATCTGTTGAAATGAATATGCGTGAAATTATTTCGGTTTACGGTCAAACAGAGGCTTCCCCGGGCTGTACTATGGGTGAGGTTAACGAGGACCTTGACCACCGTGTAGAAACTGTTGGTAGTGCATTCCCCGGTGTAGAATGTAAAATTATTGACCCCGAAACCGGTGATGAGCTCCCTGACGGACAAAGTGGTGAATTTGTTGCCCGTGGCTTTAATATAATGAAGGGCTACTACAAAATGCCTGAAGCAACTGCACAGGCAATTGACAGTGAGGGCTGGCTCCATTCAGGCGATATTTGTATGAGAACACCTGACGGCTACTACAAAGTAACAGGCAGACTTAAGGATATGATTATACGTGGTGGTGAAAACCTTTACCCACGTGAAATTGAGGAATTTTACCTTACTAACCCCAAGGTGCGTGATGTTCAGGTTGTTGGTGTTCCCGATGAGCAATACGGTGAGGAATGCTGTGCTTGGATTATCCTTCATAAAAGCGAAACAGCAGACGAAAAGGAAATGAAGGAGTTTGGTAATGCATCTATTGCAAGACACAAGGTTCCTAAGTATTTCTTGTTCGTAAATGAGTTCCCGATGAATGCTGCAGGTAAAATCCTTAAATATAAAATGCGTGAGGAATCACTTGAGCGATACAATAGCCAAAAATCAGGCAGCGATAAAGGCTAATTGACAAATAAACAAAAGAGTCGGACCATGCACGGTAAAGCTGTGCCTGTCCGACTTTTTTATATCCCAAGAAGGTTATTTTATGAAAAATTTTTATATAATAGACTCACATTGCCACATTTTCCCCGAAAAGATTGCCCAAAAGGCAACAGACAGCATTGATATATTTTACAAAATCAGCGAAACGGGTGTAATTAACGGTTGTGGCTTTGTGGGTACAGCAAAAAAACTTATAAACCAATGTGATGCTACAGGTGTCAGCAAATGCCTTGTTACCTCGGTTGCAACAACACCACACCACGCACAAAGCATTAACAGCTTTATTGCTGCTGAGGTTGAGCTTTTCCCCGATAGATTTATAGGCTTCGGCTCACTTCACCCCGAAAGCGAAACACTTGAAGCTGATGCAGAGCATCTTATTGAGCTTGGCTTAAAGGGAGTGAAGCTTCACCCCGATATACAGAGCTTCAGGGTTGACGACCCGAAGGTAATTAAAATTTTTAAAATCTGCAACGAAAAAGGTTTGCCCGTGCTTCTGCACACAGGTGATTCAAGGTACGATAATTCAAACCCTGACAGAGTTGAAAAAATGTTAAAAATGTTCCCTGACCTTACCATTATCGGTGCACATTTCGGTGGTTGGTCTGTGTGGGATAAGGCACCCGAAATATTGTGCAAATACAAGAACCTTTATGTTGACACCTGCTCCTCTTTTTATGCTCTTTCAAAAGAACGGGCAAGAGAAATAATTGACCTTTACGGTGCAGATAGAGTTGTATTCGGCACAGATTTCCCTATGTGGCGTCAGGATGATGAATTGAAATTCCTTTTCAGCCTTGGCCTTTCAGATGATGAGCTTGAAATGATTTTAAGCAAGAATCTTGAGAGGATTTTAACTTGTTCCGAATAAGAATATTCTACTGTTATCTGTATCGGAGCAAACTACACAGGCACGAAAAACTTGAGCTTTCTTAAAAGGCTTGGACTTTCTGCAAGAGCATATGATAAAATTCTCAAGGTGGCACGAACAATAGCCGACCTTGACGAAAGCGAAATGATAGAAAACAAGCACATACTTGAAGCAATTCAATACAAAAGCCTTGACAGAAAGTTCCGGAAGGCATAAAAAACAACTCAGACCTGATGGTCTGAGTTGTTTTTTACTCTAAAATCATTCCGTTTTGCATTGCTTTTTCCAACAGACTAAGCTGTTTTGCTGTTTCAGCAGCAAAAGACTCCGGCGTTATACCCTCACCTTCTATATAACCAAGAGTGGCACAAATAGATTTACCGCAACCATTAATAAAAGCAATATATCTATTATCAGAAACAAAAATTTTCACCCTAACTCCGTCCACCTCTATTTCCTGCACCGATTCAGGAAATAACGATGGAGCCTCAGTAAATACAAGCCACATCATCGAACCTTTTTCTATATTAAACTTAAGATTCATAAACGGACTCATACTCTCCAAATATAAAACATCATAAAAAACACCCTTTGATTGAGTATATTCCCCATAAGAGCTTAAATATATAAATTTATTAGATCCAATGCGATTTATAATAATATTATTAGTTCTCTTCGTTTCATCATAATTAAACTCGTGATACGGAAAAAGCTTTTGAATATATTCTTCGTTTGCCTCTATCAAATGTTTAGGTGTATATCCGTTATAATAATTCAAGTTACCGATACAAACCGAAGCAAAAGAGATAAGTATTACTAACACAATAAACACCTTGAAAAAGCGTTTTACTTTTTTTACAAGATTCGTTTTTTTTAAGCAGACAAAGCTTCCTACTATAAAAGACAGGCACAAAATCAACAAAGCTCTTGCAGGAACTAAAACCCAAAGCAAATATTCAAAATAAATAAAATCAAATCGTTTGTAAAAAATTATGCTATAAATAACACAAGAAGCTAAGCCTGTTATAACAGCAGCTATAGTTAATTTTTTAGAAATTGTCATATATCTAATTTCACCCACCTATCCAACATAACTGAGTAAGCATATGTACCGTTATATTTATAATTTCCGGATACAGTGTACGCTATGTAAATCAACTCATCGTTTGAATCCAAACCATCTGTACCCCAAATAGATTCAAATAATTTCCTGGAGTCTATTGTTGAAAAATATCTAAATAACATATATGCCGCCATACCAACTGATATATATAGGTTGCAAATCAGGATGTGTATTCTCATCCAAAGTTATATTACCTGCTGCAATATGGGCATTATTTTCTTCAATCACACCTCTCCAATGATCAAGATACATTTTGTTTTCAAAATTGAATATCTCTTTTGCTAACCACCAGCTTTGACGAGTGCCAAATTGTATATTGAGAACAATATTAGTACCATTATACGATAAAAGCCTCATATCAATACTATACATACGATTTAAATCCTTTTTTTAATTATAAGCAAAATCTATTGGAGTGTTTTTAAACAGATAGCGCTGTAAAGCCTCTAAAGCAACGACAATAAAAACGATATCGTAAATCACTGGACTCAACGTTGATGATGTGTGCCCTGTTGAATCTATTTTATTAATCGGATTATTCTCACAATACACAAATGTATTTGCACCTGAAACATCCCCTCTGTAAACAAATTTATTTCCGCACGCTTACTGATTTTATAATACCAAATAATGTAAAAATTTCAAATATTAATTTTCTTAAAAAATTAATTTTGGTCAAGGTTACAAAAAGAAAAATAATATTTATGCAAACTCAATAACTCAACAATTATTTTTGGGTTAGCTTACTCCGATTTTGTGGGCGAGCAGAAATCCCTCACTTACACTGTTCTTTGAAACTAACAGACAAAAAAATAACGGCAGAAGAATATCCCACCATTCCGCCCGAACTGAGTATTTACAACAGTTAATTCCCCGTAATATATTTCAGGTAATACAACTGCTTTATCAGAGAATGGTCCCCTCTTTTTGAAAAAGGGATAGGCTTCGCATCAATTCAACTTTTTTATTATTTCGTCTTGAAAAGAAAGCTAATATATGGTAAACTTGTAACCTGTATTTTAGTGTTTCATAGTATATTATGTAACAGATTTTCATCATTTGAGGTGTACTGATGATTTGCAATAACATTTTAGAGGCTATCGGCAACACACCTGTTATTCGTCTTAACCATATGGTTGATGAAAACAGCGCCGAAATTCTTGTTAAATTTGAGGGTCTTAATGTTGGTGGCTCAATAAAAACAAGAACAGCCTACAATATGATTCTTAAAGCTGAGCAGGAAGGCAAAATAAATAAAGATACTATTATTGTAGAGCCCACAAGTGGTAACCAAGGTATCGGCCTTGCGCTTGTAGGTGCTGTTAAGGGCTATAAAACAACAATAATTATGCCTGACTCTGTAAGTGAGGAGCGCAGAAAGTTAGTTAAGCACTACGGCGCAGAGGTTATACTTGTGCACGATGCAGGAAATATTGGGAAGTGTATTGATGAATGCTTACAGCTTGCATTACAAATGCAAAAAGAAAACGAAAACGTATTTGTTCCACAGCAGTTCGAAAACCCTGCAAATGCAGAAATACAAAGAAAAAGAACTGCTGTTGAAATTATAGAGCAGGTCGGTAAGCCTATAGACGGCTTTTGTGCAGGTATTGGCACAGGTGGTACACTTACAGGTATAGGCGAAACACTTAAAGAGGCTAACCCCAATATAGAAATTTGGGCAGTTGAGCCTGAGGATGCTGCTATACTTTCGGGTGGACTTATTGGCACACACATTCAAATGGGTATTGGCGACGGACTTATACCACCAATACTTAACACAGAAATTTACAGCGATATTTGTATAATAAGCGACGATGAGGCGCTTAACACTGCAAAGGAATTAGCAAGAAAAGAGGGTATTCTTTGTGGTATTTCAAGTGGTACAAACGTTGCTGCTGCAATAAAGCTTGCTAAAAAGCTTGGCAAGGGTAAAACGGTTGTTGCCGTGCTCCCCGATACTGCAGAAAGATATTTCTCCACCCCACTTTTTGATGAATAATAGACTAAACATTAAAGTAAAAGAGGATGTAAAAAAAGCGCAGACCGTATAAAACCAGATATAGCAAGGGGTTCTGTAGGTTTTTTATAAAGCCTATAGAACCCTTTAAAAATACATGAAATATAAAATTTTTGAAAAAATTTATGTTTTATACTACGAACAAACTTCGCCACTCGACGTACCCTTGTACGCCTTCGGGCAAGCAAAATCAAGTCCAAAGCCTTGATTTTGCTCAGTTTGTCCGTTCTGCATCTTTTTTTCCTATCCCCTAAAAAGAGGAAGGAAAAAAAACTGCGTTTTTTTACAGCCTCTTTTTGTTGGTTATATCAAATTTTATTTCTGCTCTGAAATTACTACTGCATCAGGGGGTATTTGGGTGTTTGAGGTTACAAGCTCTAATATTTGCAGTGAGGTTGTTTCGTTTAGAATGCCTTTATGTACCATTACTCTTGCGTTTTTATCTGTTACTGTTACAAAGCATTCGCTGTTGATTTTTGTTTTAATAAGATTTTCCAAGTCAAGCTCTAACTCTGTTATTTTTGTTATTTTATCAATAGACTCTGCTATTTTTGCTGCCTCATCTGTACCCTTACCTGCTGCTTCAAGGGATTTATTAAGCTTATCTATTGCTTCATCGTTTTTCTTTTTTCTTTCGTATTTCAGCTCCTCAAAGCTTTGCACACTATCCCCTGTTGCGTTTACATATTTGGCTTCACCTAAATTCTGCACATACTGTGGGCTTGTTGTATCATCTGTTGAAAGAGAGCTATCGCTTGTATAGTACCAGTTAACAAAAACGGCTGCACCTAAGGCTACTACCAATATTGCTAAAATCAGCTGCCTTCTTTTAAGTATAACATTCATATAAATTCTCCTATCAATTATTCATTTTTGTAACCGAAACACTTGCGCTGCTTATATCAAACAAGGCGCAAACTGTTTCGGTAATTGCCTTTCTGACGGCTACATCATCACCACCCCGGCAGATTACTGCAACACCTTTTATTTTAGGCTCAAACACCTTTACAACTAAACACTCCTCAACCCCCGAGCCGTTTTTCACAATTACATACTCTTCATTAAAGCTTTTTTCTTGCTTTGTTTCATCGCTTTGCTCATCAGTTTCGTATGCTTTTGCATAAACATTTTCGTAGCAGCTTTCAAGGGTAATCATAACCTTAACATCGCCTGCGCCGTCAATTTGCCGTATGACGGCTGCAAGCTCCTTTTGTGTGCTTTTTATATACTGTGCAGAATATTCTGAAACAGTTGGTACAGCTGCGCTTTTTTCATCTTCCGAAGATGTACTACTAAACAGCAAAAGCAGAAAAATGAGCACTCCCGATGCAATTAAATAAACATTCTTTTTACTCAGCTTTAGATTTTTAATTTTTTCAAAAAGCTCATTCATTTTTAACACCGACTTTTAAAATATCTATATATTCTTGCTCTACCTTGCTTTTTATTTGAGGTAATAAGGCCTCATATTGCTTATCCACCTCAATTTTAATTTCCTCAAAATACACAGTATTACTTTCAGCATCTATTTCAGTTGATACATATATTTCATATTCATCAATATTAAGATTTATGAGCGTTTGCTTAATACTTGCATACACCTCTTTTTCCATAAGGCTTGCTGTATGCATTAAAGCGTTGTAATTATTTTGCTCAATGCCATTAGATATCATATTATCAGGAGCATTTATTTTAAAGTCTGCTTTAGATAACGGCGCAAAGCAGATTGCTAATATTACAAGAATTGTACAAACTCGTATGTTTTTTTTCATTTTTTCAGGTGTTAAATACTCTACAAAGCCACCAATAACAGAGCAAAAAGCATAGTTTAAAAACACTGTTTTAATTATTTCTTTCATAAAGCATTACCCTTTACAGCAATACACACACCTACAGAAACAATAAAAACTGCAGTAAGTATTATTATTGTAGAAATAAGCAAGGTAAGAGCATCCTTTAAAATACTCATTAATCCTACTGCCTTTTCTACACCTGTTGTTTGCGCTACATTTAAGGTTAACTCAAAAGCAAAGCTCCAACAAAACAGCTCTAATAATACAGGCAAAACAATTACAATAACCGTAATAATACCAAAAACACCTACTGTGTTTTTTATAAGGCAGAGGCTCGTAACAAGGGTTGCATAGGTTTCGCTTACTGCCCCACCTACAATTGGCAGGCTTTGGCCTATTACAAACTGAGCTCCCCTTGAAGCTAAAGAATCTATACTGCCACCGAGTATGCCTTTAAGTGTTACAACACCTGAAAAAATTGTAGATGCAAGGCTTAAAACAAAAACATACACCTTTTTAACAAGCTGAGAAAAACGTGCTGTATAGCAATAAACATCAAAGCAGGAAAGAAAGCCTAATGAACAAAGTGCATTTACTATAGGCTGTGCTAAATCTACAAGCAAGCCCGACAAAATGGTATTAATAAAAACAGTAAATGCACCGTAGGAAGCACCAACACTAACATTTCCCACAGATGAAACAATAACGCTAAAAATACCTGCGAAGCCTGTAGTAAAAAACAAGAGCGATTGCAAAACAGATACAGCTGCACTAATAAGCTCTGCAGTAGCAGTTGCGCTACCTAACGCCAAAGCACTTGATCCTACAAGACCTACAATTTCATCGTTATTTATAACAGACGCTGCTGCACTTGAAAGCAGAATAACACCCAATGCAACTGTAAGGAACTTAACAGGCTTTTTTATCGCTATTGCAGAAATATTAAAAAGAGCATTAAAAATCTTACTTGGCTCTACAGAAAAAAGCGATTCTACATTTATTTGGGTTATACCGAATTCTTCAAGCAAATGTGCAGTTTCAGCATCAATATAATCATATATTTTTGAAACCTCATACTCATCATTGTATTCATCTATATTACTTTCCAAAGCAAATGCCGTGCAGGATAACAGCAAGGCAAAAGCCGTACTCATTAAAATCATTTTTATAATTCGTTTCATTTTTCACCTAAAGAAAGTACCTGCAACCGTAATTACTGCTGTAACAAGAGGCAGGCTTATGCTTATTGCAATCAGCTTTGATGAAAGCTCGGCAAGTGTTGCTAAAGCCCCCTCACCGTTGTCTCTGCAAATATCGGCAGAAAAAGAGCCTACACAAAGCACGGCAAAGGCTTTGAATATTATAGTTATTGCCTCGCCACTTGTGTTTTCAATAAAGCCCATTGCTTTAACGGCAGTAAAAAGCTCTTTTACCATTGGCAAAATACCGATAAGTATGATTAAAACTACAGCAAGGCGAAGAACAACAGTATATACAGGGTTGCCGTTTTTTACTGCAGCAAGGGCAACTATGCCAACAATAATCAATCCGAAAATTTCAAATATACTCAAAACTCAATCAACGAAAAAAGCTGGTCCTTAAGGTCTGACAAGGCAGGTAAAAACATCATAAGAGCAATAATAAGCCCTGCTATGGTTATAATTAAAGTGTATTCCTCTTTGCCTGCCTTTTGTAAAAGCTGATTGACTATTGCTACTGCTATTGCAACAACTACAATTTTAAAAATTATATAAATATCCATTGTTCACCTAAATAAAAATTATAATCATACTCAATGCACCCAAAATACTTAAAGACATATTAACCTGAAGCTTTGATGACTCCTTTTTTGTGCGCTCATTTAAAATAGAGCCCAGCTTATCAATTGCCTCGGTGCACACAGCAATCTGACCTTCAATATCGGTAGTTCCTATTTTTTCTGTAAAGTATAAAAATTCATTTTGTACTTGCTTATCATCTACACCATATAAAAGTATTGCTGAATCTTTAAAAATCAAGTTTTTAAAGCCTTGGCTAACTCCTGATTTACAAAGCGCATTGTAATCCGAGCCTTTATAGTAAATTTCATTTTTAAAAAGATTAAACAATTTAACAGCTTCATTTAACGCATTAATAGACCTTTTATATTTTAAATAGTCGTATACACCAAAAAGGATTATTGCTGCAGCAGCTATAAATACTGTTCCTGTTTTCAAAACGAAACAACTCCTTTTACGTGGCAAGGCTCATCCTTACCTGCTAAAACAACTGCTTTTTTAAAAACACCTGCATTAATAAGCGTTTTAATATTTGGTCTGCGAAGCACCTCTTCCATAGATGAGCCATGGGCTGTTGCAATAAAATTCACGCCACTGTTCATCCCCGAAAGCAAGGCTCTTGACTCCTCCTCTGTGCCTATTTCATCAAGCACAATTATATCCGGTGAAAGTGTACGAAGGGCAATTTCGGTACCTATCGCCTTAGGGTAAAGGGTTAAAACATCGGTATGAACACCTACATCTATATAGCAACCAAAGCTCCGTGATGCAATTTCATCCCTTTCATCAATAATTGCTGTTTTATATGGATTTATACTGCTTTTTCCTGAATAATATCGGCAAAGCTCTCTTAAAAGCGTCGTTTTGCCCGACATTGGCGGACCTATTATTAAATAAGAGCAGCAGCCATCTACATTTTTTAAAAGCTCCTGTGCACAGCCATTAAATTCACGGGCTATTCGAATATTAACTGAATTAAATGATGAAACAGAGTAAACAACATTATTTTTTACTACTGCCCTACCTGCTACACCTGCTTTGCAGCCCCCTCTTAAAGGGATATAGCCTTTTGCTATCATATCCTGGTATGTGTGTAACGATCTTCTTGAAAGCGAAAATACAACTTCATACATATCCCTTTCATCAGTAGTAATTAAATTATCCAAACAGCTTGTTGTTATTGTACCGTTTGAGGTTATATAGTAAATATTTTTTCCGTTTAGAGTTATAGGCTCACCTACTCTAAAGCGTATTTCTTTGAGACCTTCCGCAATTTCCTTCGGAACAGCCGAAAACACATCTTTATACACCTTCGGCAAAAGGGAAATTGCATTTGAAAAGCTTTGCATTTTTTACACTCCTTTCAAAAAATAAATATTATCACTTGTCCAAAAATAGAACTGTTTTAAAAACAAAATATATTTACAATTTTTTCATTGAAAGAAGTAAAGCTATATGGTATTATTAATTTAATTATGTATACATATATACTTTTTAAAGGATGGAACAAATGAAAGAAAAATTAATAAATAACCCAATATTTAAAAAGGGATTTAACATTCGCTACTGCTTGTTAGCCTCACTTTGCACTGCACTTATTATGATGGTGGTTTACTACTGCTACGATATGGCGCCTTTTGGTGATATTACAATTTTAAGAATGGATTTATACCACCAATACGGCCCCCTTTTTGCAGAGCTCTATGACAGAGTAACTAACCTTGACAGCCTGCTTTACTCGTGGAATTCGGGTGGAGGTAGTGGCTTCCTCGGTAACTTTTACAACTACCTCGCATCACCTACTGCAATATTTATGCTTTTATTCGGCCACGAAAATATGCCTGAAGCAATTGCAGCAATGGTGCTTACAAAGGCTGCTTTAGCTTCCTTTACGTTTTCATTTTTCTTACACAAAAAATTTAATATTCAAAATCCACTTACTGCAGCCTTTGGCGTACTTTACTCCTGTAGTGGATTCTTTATTGCCTACTACTGGAACATAATGTGGCTTGACGCCTTCTACATTTTCCCCCTTGTTATATTAGGCATTGAAAACCTTATTGCAAAAAGAAAAATGAAGCTGTACATTATTGCACTTGCAGCTACTCTTGTTACAAACTACTATATGGGTTATATGGTTTGTATTTTCTCTGTTCTTTACTTTATTTACTATTTCTTCTCAAGCTACAATATTTCAGACACATACTTTGGCAGGCTTGCTAAAAGAGAAAAAGGCATTAAAGGCTTCTTCATTTGGGTCTGCTCAAACCTCAGAAACAACAAATTTATAGATTGTGGAGTGCGCTTTGCCTTCTCATCAATCGGTGCAGCGTTAGTTTCCTGCTTTGCAATATTACCTGTGTATTTTATACTTATGAATTGCTCAGCAACCTCAGGCACCTTTCCAAAAGAATTTACAACCTATTTTTCAATATTCGATTTCCTTGCAAACCACCTTGCCTATTTAGACCCTACCATAAGAAGCAGTGGTACAGATGTTTTACCAAATGTTTACTGTGGTATGTTAACTGTTTTACTTGTACCACTCTTTATTTTCTCAAATAAAGTAAGCTTTAAAGAAAAGCTTATGAGTATTGGTCTTTTAGGTGTAATGTTTGCTTCATTCTACACAAACGTGCTCAACTACATTTGGCACGGCTTCCACTTCCCTAACGACCTGCCGTACAGATTCTCATTTATGTATTCCTTTATACTTCTGGTGATTGCATTTAAAGCGATAACACTTATAAAAGAATACACAAACCGACAAATAATAGGTGTTGGTGTTGCAACGCTTGCATTTGTTATTCTTGTGCAGGAAATCGGCTCTAAAAACTTTACCGAAACAGGCGTTTGGATTTGCCTTGCCTTCATTTTTATTTACTGCCTTACTCTTGCAATTCTTAAAAATGATAAATACCCATATATTGCAGCTGCAGCACTTGTGCTCTGCTCCTGCTGTGCAGAATACACAGTTTCAAACACCAATAATTACAGTATGAACCAAGCAAAAATCAACTTCGTTGGTGACTACGATGATTTTCGTGAAATAAAGGGCATTATTGACGAGCACGCAGGAAATGACGACTACCGTATGGAGCTTACAAGCCTCAGAGCAAGAATGGACCCTTGCTGGTACAACTACAACGGTATGTCTACATTTACATCTATGGCTTACGAGAGAGTTGCTAATATGCAATCTCACCTGGGTATGTTTAGCAACTATATAAACAGCTACACATACAACAGGCAAACACCAATTTACAACGCTTTCTTCGCCCTCGATTATATTGTTGATAACACTACAGTTGAAAAATCAGAAATGAGCAGTGAGCTTTACAAGGATATCGGCTCTGTTTCTAAGTACACAGCGTACGAAAATCTTTACAGCTTACCTATAGCTTTCAGAGTTAACAACGAAATAAAAGAATGGTCCCACGATAACCCTAACCCGTTTGAGGTACAAAGCAGCCTTTTCGGTAACTCTACAGGCATACACACCGTTTTTAATGATATGCAGTTAACAGATGTTACCGGCACCGGTGCAAGGTGCGATGATTTATCCTACGAGGATGAAGGCTATTACCCATACACAATTGACGATGCGCAAAACGCTTCACTTTCTTTTGAATATACAGTTAAAGAAAGTGGTAACGGCTACATTTACCTTAAATCAAGCGTTAATGATATTGACTCAATTACAGTTACACTCCCCAACGGCACAGTAATAAACCAGGCTGTTGATACAAAGCCACACATTCTTGATTTAGGTATGCTTGAGGCCGGCGAAACCGTTGATATTTATGCACCGTTCAAAGACGGTAAGGAAGGCTTTATTTACCTTTTTGGTGTTACACTCGATAAAGACAGCTTTGTACAGGGCTACGAAGCACTTAAGGCAAACGGCTTAAATGTTACCGAATTTGATGATACAAAAATCAAGGGTAACATTAACGTAGCCGAGGATGGCGTGCTTTACACATCAATTAACTACGATACAAGCTGGTCTGTTTGTATTGACGGCCAAAAGGTATCAAAAGCAGATATTATTTCTATCGGCAACGATGCCCTTTTAGGCGTTAACATAACTGCAGGTGAACACACCGTTGAGTTTAAATATGTGCCTGACGGACTTGTGCTGGGTATAATGATTTCTGTTACAACATTGTTAATGATGCTGCTTATATGCAGCATTATAAAAACAGGCATATTCAAGTTTAACCCTGCACCTTATGTTGAAGAGCTTGAAGATGATGAAGCTGAAAATGCAGATTCAGTATTTGAAGAGATTATTATTGACGATACCCCACCTGAGGATACAGGTGATGAAAGCAATGACTCACAAACTGAGGAGTAATTATGTTTACAAAAATTAAAAGCATTGGTCTTATGGGGCTTGACTCATATATGATTGATGTTGAGCTTAATATTTCAAGTGGTAAATATGCATTAGAGATTGTAGGCTTGCCCGATACTGCTGTGAATGAAGCACGAGACAGGGTTATTTCTGCCTTACACAATTCAGGCTTTGAAATGCATATGACATCACGCTACACCTTTAACCTTGCCCCTGCCGATATAAAAAAGGAAGGCTCAATATACGACCTGCCTATGGCTATTGCCGTGCTTTCTGCCACAAAGCAGATAATCGGCGACTATAAAAACGCTGCATTTATCGGTGAGCTTTCCCTTTCGGGTGAGGTAAAGGGCGTTAAGGGTGTTTTGCCTATGGTTATGGCTGCTAAAGAAAACGGCTTAAGGGATATTTATATCCCCCAAGAAAACGCCACAGAGGCTGCCGTTGTAGACGGCATAAGCATTTACCCTATTGCTACAATAAAACAGCTTGCTGACCATATAAACGATGTAAATAAGCTTACTCCTCTTGAACTTGTTCCCTTTAAGCACTATGAGATGCCCGACTTTTTACCCGACTTTAGTGATGTTAAGGGTCAGTTTGAGGTTAAAAGAGCACTTGAGGTTGCTGCAGCAGGTGGGCATAACGTCATGATGATTGGCCCACCGGGCTCGGGTAAAAGTATGCTTGCTAAACGTATACCCACAATTCTGCCCGATATTACTGTAGAGGAAGCACTTGATACAACTAAGATTTACTCCCTTTCGGGTAACCTTACAAAGGACAAGCCGATTATTAACTACAGGCCGTTCAGAGCACCACACCACTCTGTTTCCCCGGCAGGGCTTTCGGGTGGTGGTACAATACCAAAGCCGGGTGAGCTTTCCCTTGCCCATAACGGGGTACTTTTCCTTGATGAATTACCTGAATTTAACAGAAGCACAATGGAGGTTTTAAGGCAGCCTATAGAAAACGGCACCATAACAATTTCACGTGCTGCATGTGCACTTACATACCCCTGCTCTGTTATGCTTATATGCGCAATGAACCCTTGTCCTTGTGGCTACTATGGTCATCCTACAAGAAGGTGCTCTTGCCCTAACGGAGCACCTGCAAGGTACCTTTCAAAGGTTTCGGGTCCCCTCCTCGACAGGCTTGATATACACATTGAGGTACCACCTGTTGATTACAACCAGCTTTCGGATACAGAGCGTGGTGAAAGCTCTGCAGAGATACGAGCAAGAGTAAATGCTGCACGCAAAATACAGCAAGAAAGATTTAAGGGCACGGGCATTACATGTAATGCTAAAATGACACCTTCCCTTACAAGAAAATACTGCATACTTTCAGAGACAGCTTCAAAAACACTTGAGCTTTCCTTTGAAAGACTTGGTCTTTCTGCAAGAGCATACGATAAAATTCTTAAGGTGGCACGAACAATTGCTGACCTTGACGAAAGTGAGAATATTGAAAACAAGCATATTCTTGAAGCGATACAATACAGAAGCCTTGACAGAAAGTTTTGGAATGCATAAGAAAACAGCTCAGACCGGCAGGTCTGAGCTGTTTCTAAATAGCACTATTATTGAATAATAATATTATCATCGATAGCCTTTTCTACAAGTTTTAATTGATTCACAACCTCTTCTGCGAAAGACTGTGGTGTAACACCAATATCATCACCATATGTAAGAGTGGCATAAACAGATTTACCCAACCCATTGACAAAAACATTATATTCATTTTCAGCAATATAGATTTTAACCTTATATCCATCAATTTTTATTTTTTCCACCGATTGAGGATAATAAGATGGTGGTTTGTTTCGCATCTGTCCCATCAAGCTACCATTTTCCATATAGAATTTCAAATTCAGATATGGACTTAAGCTTTCAAAATAAGTCAAATAATAATTTGTCCCGTTAGATGACTTGATATATTCGCTGTTCGAAGTTATATCAAAAAAACAGGTTGTTCCAACCCTTATTACAACCGGATTACCATATTCAACTTTTTCTTTATAATCAAAGGTATGATATGGATAGAACTTAGCAAACTCAGAGTTATTTTTTAAAATTAGTTTTTTGTCCACAAAGCCGTTATAGTAATTATCGTCCTTTTTCGAAATAAAAACCAAACTACCCAGAATTAATAAAACTACCTCTAAAACAATAATTATACGCGTTACTGTTTTTTTATAACAACCTCGTTTACAACAGAAACACAGAACAGCGAATGTAAT
>JAZSGB010000045.1:0-28620 GCA_045532505.1 Acutalibacteraceae bacterium
TCTTCATCCATCTTGATTTCGCCACAGCCTGATACACAGCAAGTACCCATACCACGAGCAACAACAGCTGCGTGAGATGTCATACCGCCACGAACTGTGAGGATACCCTGAGAAGCCTTCATACCTGTGATATCTTCAGGAGATGTTTCAAGACGAACAAGAACAACCTTTTCGCCACGAGCGTTCCAAGCCTCTGCATCTTCTGCAGTAAATACTACCTTACCGCAAGCAGCACCCGGAGATGCGCCAAGACCCTTACCTGCAGGAGTAGCAGCCTTAAGTGCCTTTGCATCGAACTGTGGATGGAGAAGTGTATCGAGGTTACGAGGGTCAATCATAGCAACTGCCTTCTTCTCGTCGATCATACCTTCATCAACGAGGTCGCAAGCAATCTTAAGAGCAGCCTTAGCTGTTCTCTTACCGTTTCTTGTCTGGAGCATATAGAGCTTACCATCTTCAACAGTAAATTCCATATCCTGCATATCGCGGTAGTGGTCCTCAAGGATTGCGCAAACCTTGTTGAACTCTTCGAATGCTGCCGGGAACTTCTCTGCCATCTCAGCGATTGGCATTGGAGTTCTAACACCTGCAACAACGTCTTCACCCTGTGCGTTTGTAAGGAACTCACCCATAAGTCCCTTTTCGCCTGTAGCCGGGTCACGAGTGAAAGCAACACCTGTACCACAGTTGTCACCCATATTACCGAAAGCCATCATCTGTACGTTAACAGCTGTACCCCATGAATATGGAATATCGTTGTCACGACGGTAAACGTTTGCACGTGGGTTATCCCATGAACGGAAAACAGCCTCAACAGCACCCATAAGCTGAACCTTTGGATCTGATGGGAAGTCTTCGCCGTTTTTTGCCTTGTATTCAGCCTTGAACTGAGCTGCAAGCTCTTTAAGGTCATCAGCTGTAAGGTCAACGTCCTGAGTAACGCCCTTTTCTTCTTTCATTTTGTCGATAAGCTCTTCGAAGTACTTCTTACCAACTTCCATAACAACGTCAGAATACATCTGAATGAATCTTCTGTAGCAGTCCCATGCCCAACGAGCGTTGCCTGACTTTGTAGCCATAACGTTAACAACCTCTTCGTTAAGACCAAGGTTAAGGATTGTATCCATCATACCGGGCATAGATGCACGAGCACCTGAACGAACAGAAACGAGAAGTGGGTTCTCAAGGTCGCCGAACTTCTTGCCTGTGATTTCTTCCATCTTAACGATGTATTCCATAATTTCTGCCTGAATGTCATCGTTAATCTTTCTGCCATCCTCATAGTACTGTGTACAAGCTTCTGTTGAAATTGTGAAGCCCTGAGGAACAGGAAGACCGATTTTTGTCATTTCAGCAAGGTTAGCACCCTTACCGCCGAGAAGCTCGCGCATAGAAGCGTCGCCTTCTCTGAACAAATAAACATACTTTTTGCTCATAATTTACCTCCAAAAATTTTTAAAATCTTAATTAGGTATATTTAACCACCGATTATTGTATCACATAAAAATCAATAATGCTATAGTTTTTTGAGAAAAAAAGCCCTATAGAGATGAATGTTTTTTTAGTTAAGATATACAATAAAAGATAATGTTTTTGCTTTTTGATGCCAAAGAGTAGTAAAAGCAGACAACAAAGACATATTTGGATTTTTAATTCCTTCACAAAGCTATAACATCATATATATAAAAAAGGCTCTCAAACAAGAGCCTTTTTTCTTAAATCAGTTATGCTCGCCAACGGTTACAGCCATAAGTGAAATAAGGTTGTAGCCTGTGTCGGTCTTTTTAAGTGTAACATCTGCATATTTATCGGGCTGTGCAGCCTGTAATGTGCCGTTTGCATCAACCTCAACATTACTTGTACCAACATAGCCTACTCTAAGCTGAATGAAGTCGCCTGTTACCTTTGCAGATTCAATTCTTACAGAAAATGGTGGTGTAACACCTGTAAGGGGAACATAGTAAACACCGTTTGCTGCATCGTAAACAAACTCGTAGCCGTAGCCAACTACACTTGCGTGTACAATTTGTGTATCTGCACCAAACATTGAAACATAGTAGGCTTCAACATCTGTTGCAGGTACTACCAAGCCTTTTTCAGTTACATTGTAGCTGCTTGTAGTAACATCATCATTCATAAGCGAACAAATCGCAATATTCCTTAGGTCATCCTTATTAGCCGTTGTAATATCGGAAAAAGATGCAGGGTCAACGCCCACAACCCAGGAAAGGAATTGTGAATATTCCTGCATAGCAGCATCCTCATCGGTTTGTGGTGTAACAACCTTAGAAACAAAGCCCACTATACTTACCAAACCAACCACAGCAAGTAAAAGTATAGCTATACCTGCAATAAACGGACCTTTTTTCCTTTTTCCTTTTTCTTCAATAGTAATAATTTCTTCCATTATTCTTTACCTGCTGTATTTTTGTCTTTTGCGCTCGGTACGTCTTTCAATAGCTTCCTTCCGAGCCTTCTCTTTTTGGCGTTTTTTCTTCTCTGCCTCTTTTTGGCGCAGTAAAAGATTTATTCTGAACACCACAATTGTGCCACCGATAACCTGAATTATGTCGCAGCCTGTTGCCTCTGCAATTTTTGCAGCAAGCTCCTTGGGGCTTTCGGGTGCTGTTTCAAGGTGAACCTTTATTTTAAAAAGCTCACGTGTGTTAAATGTATCCTCAAGCTGTGCAATAACAGCATCTGTTATACCCTCTTTACCAATCTGAAAAATAGGGTCAAGGCCGTTTGCCTCAGCTCTTAATTTTGCTCTTTCTTTACTTGTCATTTAATTTTACTCCAATTCCTTTGTCCAGGTTGTACCCTCACGTGTATCAACAAGCTTGATGCCCTTTTCAAGGAGTTCTCCACGAATTCTGTCTGCCTCAGCAAAGTTTTTCTCTTTCTTTGCAGCAGCACGCAAAGCAATCATTTGCTCAATATATTGTACAAGCTCAGCTTCTTCATCCGAATCATTTTTCTTTTCTCCACCTAAAAGGTCAAGAGAGAGTACCCGATCAAAATCTTCCAGAAGGTAAAGCTTTGTTGCATCGTTTACATCAGCCTTTAAAACATCATACACAGCTGTAATTGCAAGTGAGGTATTAATGTCATTATCCATTGCAGCAACGAAGCCTGCACGGAGCACGTCTGCCTGCTGAAAGTCAATCTCCTGACTCTCATCTCTTTTAAGAGCTGCAATTTTTCTTACAAGCTTATCGTATGCTGTTGCAGCGCCATCAAGGTTTTCGTATGAGAAAACAAGCTGTTTTCTGTAATGTGACTGCAAGCAGAAGAAACGGTATGCAAGAGGGTTATAGCCCTTTTCTTCAAGGAGTGAAACTGTAAGGAATTCACCCTTTGATTTACTCATTTTACCTGTGTTTGTGTTAAGGTGAAGCACGTGGAACCAGAAGTTACACCACTTGTGGCCGATATATGCCTCGCTTTGTGCAATTTCGTTTGTGTGGTGTGGAAAAGCATTATCAATACCACCACAGTGAATATCAAGATACTCGCCAAGGTGCTTAAGGCTGATGGCAGAGCACTCAATATGCCAACCCGGGTAGCCTACGCCCCAAGGTGAATCCCACTTAAGAGCCTGCTCTTCAAACTTTGACTTTGTAAACCAAAGCACAAAGTCGTTTTTATTGCGCTTGTTTGTATCCTCATCAACGCCATCACGCACGCCTACCATAAGCTCCTCAACATCGTGCTTATTAAAAACATAATACTCATCGAGCTTTGATGTATCAAAGTAAACGTTGCCACCTGCAAAATATGCATAGTCTTTTTCAATAAGACCCTGCACCATCTCTATAAACTCTTTAATACAGTTTGTTGCAGGCTCAACAACATCCGGCACCTTAATATTAAGCTTTTCGCAATCGGCAAAAAAGGCTTCTGTGTAAAAGTGAGCAATATCCATAACGGTTTTATTCTCACGCTTTGCACCCTTAACCATTTTATCCTCGCCTGTGTCAGCATCGCTTGAAAGGTGGCCAACATCAGTAATATTCATTACACGCTTAACATCCTAGCCACTGTAGCGAAGGTATTTTTCAAGAATATCCTCCATAATATAGCTTCTGAGGTTACCGATGTGTGCAAAGTGGTAAACCGTAGGGCCACAGGTGTACATACTTACCTTGCCCGGTACAATTTCCTTGAAATCTTCTTTTTTGTGTGTAAGTGAGTTATAAAGTTTCATATATCCTCCGTATTTTAGGGAAATTATTTAGAAAAATCTATAATTTTGATTGATTGCTTAACGTAAATTACACCGGAAATAACGCAAAGAGCGCCTGTTATGCTCAAAAGCACATTTGATACAATTTCCAATGGGAAGCTTTCACCTAAAAGCTTACAGTAATCAAGCTCTGCAAGCAGCATTATAACAAGTGAAAAAATCATTTGTGTGGCTGTTTTAAGCTTACCGTAGATATTAGCAGGAATTACAATGCCCTGTGCTGTTGCAACAAGTCTGAAGGAAGTAATTGTAAACTCCCTGAGTAATACTATCATAATAATCCAAACATTGCAAAGGCCAAATTGCATAAAGCCCAGCAATGCAGCCGTTGTAAGTATTTTATCTGCTACCGGGTCTGCAAGCTGACCGAATACTGTAACCACGCCGTTTTTCCGTGCAAGCTTACCATCAAGAAAATCCGTAAAAGAGCCTACCGAAAAAACTATAAGTCCCCATAAAAAATGGTGTGGGATATCACTTAAAAACAACCCAAGGAACAATGGCGTAAGAATTATTCTTACCACTGTTAATATGTTGGGAATATTCTTTTTATTCATATAGCTTCACCAATAAGAGAAAACTCATCCTTATCGAATATTTCTACAGGAACAATATCGCCATCGTCTACTCTGTAGCCTGAGGTAAACACAACCGTGTTATCTATATCGGGGGCATCCATATATGTTCTGCCGAAGTAGCTGTCGGTATAAGGGTCGTAGCCCTCTACGAGCACATCGTACACCTTGCCTACACAGGCAGAAAGCTTTTCATCTGCTATGCGATATTGCTGCTCCATAATAATTTCTGCTCTCTGTGCAGCAACCTCAGGATCTACCTGGCCCGGCAAATCGTATGCAACCGTGCCCTCTTCGCGTGAATACGCAAAGCAGCCTACTCGATCAAGCTTTGCCTGTGCAACGAACTCTGAAAGCGTTGTAAATTCATCGTCTGCTTCACCCGGGAAGCCTGTAATAAATGTGCTTCTTATAATAATATCGGGTATAGCATCACGAAGCTTTTCTACAAGCCCAAGTAAGCTCTGCTTATCGCCTCGCCTGTTCATTGCCTTTAAGATTTTTCCGTCTGCATGCTGCATAGGAATATCTATATAATTACATACCTTTTCGTTTGTGGCAATAGCGTTAATAAGCTCATCTGTAATTCTGTCGGGGTAGCAGTATAAAAGCCTTATCCACTGTAGCTTTTCTATTTTGTTAAGCTCATTAAGAAGCTCCGGCAGCTTAAGCTCGCCGTAAATATCTTCACCATACTTTGTAGTATCCTGGGCAACAAGAATAATCTCCTTAACACCCTTTTCACAAAGCATATTTGCTTCTTCAAGTATATCCTCAATTTTACGGCTTCTGAAGCCACCTCTTATGGAAGGAATTGCACAATAGGTACAGCAGTTTGAACAGCCCTCTGCAATTTTAAGGTATGCCGTATACTCGGGTGTTGTAAGAATTCTGCCACCCTCAAGAGGTAATTGCTCTTTTTCGGGGAAAGAGCTGTATGGCTCTTCGGACTCAAAGAGTGCATCGCACACAGCAACGATATCGTCGTTTGCACCAATACCGATTACACCGTCAACCTCAGGAAGCTCTGCAAAAATTTCTTCTGCGTAGCGCTGTGCAAGGCAGCCTGTAACAAGCACCTTTGCAAGCAGACCATCCTCTTTGTAATCTATCATTTCAAGAATTGCATCTATAGATTCCTTTTTAGCATCCTCAATAAAGCCACAGGTGTTTACAATAACAACATCTGCCTTTTCTGCCTCCTGCACGAGTATATAGCCCGCATCTACAAGTTTTTTAAGCATAATTTCTGCATCCACCTGATTTTTTGGACAGCCTAAGCTGACCATACCTACTTTTTTATCCAAAGTGCTCACCTCTCAGATTTCTATATCAAAATCTCTGAATGCTGATTTAATATCGTGAAAAGAATAGCCCATTCTTACAAAACGGTTAACAATTCGCTTTCGGCTTTTCTCATCCCTTATAGAATTAATATATTTTGACTCTATTATATCTATAATACGCTGAATTGGCTCGTTGTCAAGAGTTTTAAGTGCATTATCCACAAATTCGGAGCTTACACCTTTTTGGCGAAGCTCGTAAGAAATACGCCTTACATCGTACTTTTTCGCCTCAAAAAGATGACGCGCATAGCTTACTGCGTACGCCTCATCATCCAAATACCCTCTATAGAGCATTTTTTCTATTGCCCTTTGAGCAGACTCTGCACCATATTTGAGCTTTAGCTTATTAAACAGCTCCTTTTCAGAGTATGCCCTTAAGGACAGGTACTGTATTCCCTTCTCATAAGCAGAGCGAAAGCCTGCCTCCTCTTTCAAGGAAGCAAGCTCATCTTCTGAAATTTCTTGATTTTCGCTAAACCCTGCTCTGTACCAATAATCATCGTAAAGAGTAAGGGTATATTCGCCGTCTATGTAAATGTGCACCTTATTGCCATTACCCGGCTTAGATGTTATTTTCATTCGTCATCATCCACAGCAATATCGATTGTTGCCCTTGCTTTGCCCTTTGAAACAGGCTCTGTAGCAGGTGTTGGAACAGTATCTCTGCGAGAAATAGGATTCCTTGCAGAAATAAGCTCTTTGATGCTTTCTCTAACCTTTGCTTCAATTTCCGCACAGAATTCAGGTGTGTTTTTAATGTATTCCTTAACATTATCTCTACCCTGGCCGAGGCGCTCCTCACCATAGTAGAACCAAGCACCACTCTTGCGAATAATGTTCATTTTAACTGCAAGGTCAAGAATTTCGCCATACTTGGAAATACCCTCGCCGTACATAATATCGAACTCTGCCTCTTTAAAGGGAGGAGCAACCTTGTTTTTAACAATTTTTGCTCTTGTTCTTGAGCCGATAAACTCGTTGCCTGCGCCCTTAAGCTGCTCAACTCTTCTTACATCTATACGGATTGTTGAGTAGAATTTAAGCGCACGACCACCTGTAGTAACCTCAGGGTTACCGTAGATAACACCAACCTTTTCACGAAGCTGGTTGATAAATATAACAGTTGTATTGGATTTTGAAATTGCGCCTGTAAGCTTTCTTAATGCCTGGGACATAAGACGAGCGTGAAGGCCAACGTGGGAATCACCCATTTCGCCCTCAATTTCTGCCTTTGGAACAAGGGCAGCAACAGAGTCTACAACAATAACATCGAGAGCGCCTGAACGAGCAAGGTACTCAGCAATTTCGAGAGCCTGCTCGCCGTTGTCGGGCTGTGAAACAAGTAAAGAGTCAATATCTACACCTAAAGCTGCTGCATAAACAGGGTCAAGTGCGTGCTCAGCATCTATAAACGCTGCCTCGCCACCCATTTTTTGAGCCTCGGCTACAACGTGGAGTGCAAGGGTGGTTTTACCTGATGACTCAGGGCCGTATATTTCAACAATTCTGCCCTTTGGAAGGCCACCTATACCTGTTGCGGCATCGAGAGCAATTGAGCCTGTAGGTATAGCCTCAATATTCATACTTGCATTTTCGCCAAGGCGCATAACTGCACCCTTGCCGAAATTCTTTTCTATTTGAGAAAGAGCTGTTTCCAGCGCTCTGGACTTTTCTGACTTTTCCATTTTAAAAAACTCCTTTCGAGTGTACAAATGTTCGGTTCGAGAGTTATTATATATGATATAATCGTAAAAATCAAGCAATTTTCAAAAAAATTTTAAAAATAATCAACATTATTGTGTAAAATTTCATAAAAACAGCGCTTTTGTAAAAAAAATACTTGCATTTGCAATAAAAAGGTGTTATGATACATTTCGTTGTCTTATGTTTAGATTTAAACAAACAAAAAACAAGGAGGTGCAGCTCAATGGCAAAATGCGAATTTTGTAACAAGGAAGTTGCTTTCGGCATCAAGGTTTCTCACTCACACAGACGTTCAAACAGAACTTGGAAGCCAAACGTAAAGAGAGTTAAGGCTGTAGTTAACGGCTCTCCAAAGAGAGTATATGCTTGCACACGCTGCTTGCGCTCCGGCAAGGTTACTCGTGCTATCTAAGCAAATTCAAAAATCAATCAAAGCAATTTAGCCCTGAAGATTTTCTTCAGGGCTTTGCTTTTTGTTTGTTGCTACAAAAGTTTACGATTTTTTTGTATAAACCTTCCTATTGAAATTGCAGAAGGCGTATAATATAATTATGTTAGTATATTATCAAAATTAAGAGGTGATATTTTGAACAAAAAACAGCTAATATGTTTTTTGCTCGCTTTTGCGCTGACCTTGGGGGTATTCTTTTTCCCCAACAACAGCAAAAGCACAGTTGTTTCTGCTGCCGATGATATAGTCGATTTAAAAGCAAGCGACCTTATATACGATGTGTATTCCGACAACGGAATTTCCACCGTTACAATTACAGGCTACACAGGCTCACATAAAAAAATACGTGTTCCCGAAGCTATTAACGGTGCAACCGTTACTTACATTGAACACTCAGCCTTTGGCGACAACAGCACTATAGAATATATAGAGCTGCCTGCAAGCGTTGAGTATATCTCTGAGGGTGCCTTTGACAGCGCAACAGCTATTACAGAGTACGCTATTTCGCCAAACAACAAATATTATACAACCGAAAACGGCGTGCTTTACAGCAAGGATAAAACGTTCCTTCTTGCATACCCTGCCGCAAGAGGTGGTGCTTTTACAGTACCAAAAAGTGTTGAAATAATCGGCTCCCTGGCATTTTACAAGGCCTACAAGCTTACATCTGTTAAGATGTACAACAATGTTAAAAGCATTGATGCCTTTGCATTTGCACTCTGCTGGAATTTAACCTCTGTTAAATTAAGCGACAACCTGCAAACACTTGGCTACCGAGCCTTTTACGGTTGCCAAAGCCTTGCAGAAATTCACCTGCCATACTCTTTGCAGTCAATTTCAGAGCAGGCTCTTTTAGGTGGTATAGATTCAAAAGATAATATGTATTACCACACCACAAAGGGAATATATTTTGTTAAAGGCTCTTATGCAGAAGGATATGTAAAAAAACTGCATTTACCTTCACAGTACTTAAAAACAGAAACACGTACAGTTACCGATGTTGCTTCAAATATCACATTATACGATTCTGCAAACGTTTTCCCTAAAACAGGCACGGTTGATATTAAGGTTACAATACAGCCAAATACATCTTACACAGCTTTACTTCCCGTAAGGTACAGCAAAATGTTTGCTTACACAATAAGCTTTGTACACAACGGTAAAGAGGTTTCCCTCTCATCCCCTTGTGTTGTAAGATTTAACGGCTTCCCTGCAGGCACTATTGCCACAGCCACAAAGGTGTACACCTTACGCTCCGGCTCCCTTATAGAAAAAACAAGGGACCCTAAGGCAGCATTTATAGGCACCTCCTTCTCTTCAAAAGAAACACTTGTTGTTATTACAAACAACAATTTCTCACTTAAGGGAGATATAGACGGCGACGGCACTCGCTCGGTTTACGATGTACGAATTGCCCTTTCGGCTGCCTCAAAGCTTGTTTCGCTTACAAGCGCACAGGCTACTACAGCAAATATTGACGGCAAGGGCGAAATAACATCAGCAGACGCATTAGAAATTCTTCGCTACGCAGCAGGAATTAAAAAATAAATAATAAACCACGGAGGAAATTTTTTATGATAGGTTTAGGAAAATACAAAGCAAAAATCAACAATATGTTCTTTAAGGGCGACGCTATATTTGAGCTTGAGCTTGAAGACGGCAACTACGAAATGGAAATTGAGCTCCAAGGCGCAGATTTTGATATGCCTGACTTTAAGCTTTTTGATGCAAAAGAGGATGGCAACACCTTTACAGCAAAGGCAACAACATCTCTGCTTCCCGGCAAGGAAATTGATGTTGAGCTTACCTTTGAAAATGACAAGTGCAACGGCTTCCTTAAAATTCCTTTCATCGGAAAAATCAAGATTAAAGACGCTGTAAAAATTGCGTAATTAAAATTCAAGCATAACAAAACGCTTCGGTCAGTTGACCGAAGCGTTTTTATGTATTTATTTTTTAGTTTGGGGTTACGGAACATGCGCAAAAGCGCACCTTGATAGGTTCATTCGCTGCCAATCACAGCACCATATGTCTCAGTTAATATTTCTTTATAACTATAAGCTCCAAACTTCGAGTATTTTGCCGGTTCACCGAGGCAAAAATCAATGTTCATTCTTGGAATTCGATAAACATAAATACAATTTGAGAACTCATCATTAAATTCTGTAATCCCAATATATTCAATCGAAAAAACGGATTTATGGTTTAATAACACAGGCGAGAATGATAAATCTTCCAATTCATAACCCCGGCAAATAATATAGGTGTATTTATCTAAATCCCATTCCTCGTGTTGTATCCCCATGTTGCTAACATAGTCCAAATCGTACCAAGGATAATATTTTTCATCCCTGATGCTAAACCATGGTTTCATTGTTGAATTAACCGGATTTAATTCTTCATTGGGGATTATTTCTTCAACCTTTTCGAATTTCAAGCTATAGTTCAGATTCAGCAATACAACAAGAAAAACTACAACAACTAATAATATTACTAATCCAAATATAGTTTTTTTCATAAACACCGGTCCTTTCGTATACTCATACACGAATGTGCAAAGCTTTACAATTGCAACGCAGTTCCGAATTTTTTAATTTTGCATTTTGAATTTTTAATTTTAACTGCTAACAGCTATTCTGCAAAGCTTGTAAGGGACTTCATTTCAGCCGTCCTGTTTTTTATCCTTGCTTTCGGGTGGGCTACAATCCCACCCTTACAGTTGTTCTATCTAACTTTGCGAAGCTTAAAATGTTCGGAAGCGTAGCTTCCCCAAAATTCCTAATTCCTAATTCCTCATTCCTAATTTTCTCGCGAAGCTCCGGCAACTTTATATTCTCTCAACTCAATTAGATTAATAAACCGTTTTTCCTTCCTCAAAAGAGCTTGTAAGACAGGTGTTACCACCGATAACGCAGTTATCTCCGATTTTTGTATCACCACCGAGAATGGTTGCATTTGCATAAATAACCACATTGTTGCCAATATCGGGGTGTCGCTTAATGTTCTTAACAGGGTTACCGTTTTCATCCACCTTAAAGCTTTTTGCACCAAGGGTAACGCCCTGGTAAATTTTAACTCTGTTACCGATTGTGGTAGTTTCACCAATAACAATACCTGTGCCGTGGTCAATGCAGAAATATTCGCCTATGGTAGCACCTGCGTGGATATCCACACCTGTTTTTTCGTGGGCATACTCCGTCATTATTCTGGGAATAAGGGGCACCTTTAATTCATAAAGCACGTGGGCTATTCTGTATATTGAAATTGCATAAAAGCCGGGGTAACAAATAAGCACCTCTTCGTGGCATTTTGCTGCAGGGTCGCCCTCATAAATTGCTTCAATATCTTTTATAAGTAATGTTTTTACAGCAGGCAGAGCCTCAATAAATTTATCGCAAATTTCCTGTGGAGTCAGCGCCATTTCTGTGCCGTTAAACTGGCAAGCGCCCTCAATCTGGCTTGCAAGTCTGCTGTAAATATTAAGCAAAAGCTCCGTTTGTGAAAGTACGTTTTCACTACCCTCACTATGCTTAAAGTAATTTGGAAAAAGCAAAGACTGCAGGTCCTTAATTACTTTTATAACTTCTTTTCTGTTAGGTATAAGCTGTCGGTCATTATCGTTTTTCAAAAAACAGCCATTGCTTATTTCTTCAAGGCCTCTTACCGTGCCTGTAATAAGCTCCATTGACTCTAAAAATTTATCCATATTATTCACCCTCATAAAGTGTAGTTGACAAGTACCTTTCGCCTGTATCGGTAAGCAGGCAAACTATTGTTTTACCTTTATTTTCTGCCCTTTTTGCAAGCTCCACAGCGCCATAAACTGCAGCACCTGAGGATATACCTACTGCTACACCCTCCTCTGCTGCAACTCTGCGCGAGAATGTGTAAGCCTGCTCATCGGCAACTGTTATAATTTCGTCAAAAATACTTCTGTCTAAATTTTCGGGAACAAAGTTTGCACCTATACCCTGTATGCCGTGCGGGCCTGCCACGCCCTCTGTAATTAACGGAGATTTTTTCGGCTCAACACCGACAATTTTTATATTCGGATTTTTCTCCTTCAAGTATTTACCAACGCCCGAAAGTGTACCACCCGTACCGATGCCTGCAACAAAAATATCTACTGTGCCGTCGGTATCCTGCCATATTTCGGGACCTGTAGTTTCGTAGTGAGAAAGTGGGTTTGCAGGGTTTGAAAACTGCTGTGGTATAAAGGCATCAGGAAGCTGTGCACAAAGCTCATTTGCCTTATCTATTGCACCTTGCATACCCTTTGAGCCCTCGGTTAATATAACCTCTGCACCGTATGCCTTTGTAAGCAAAACTCTTTCTCGGCTCATTGTTTCGGGCATAATAATTATTACCCTATAGCCCTTTGAACAGCCTATTGCTGCAAGGCCTATACCTGTGTTACCACTTGTAGGCTCAATAATAACAGAGCCTTCCTTTAAAAGCCCTTGCTCCTCAGCAGCAGCTATCATATACTTTGCGGCTCTGTCTTTAGCGCTGCTTGTTGGGTTAAAGCACTCAAGCTTTGCAAGTATTGTTGCAGAAAGTGAGTCCTTAGCGCAAATATTTGTAAGAGCTAACAACGGGGTGTTACCCACAAGCTCAGAAACCTCTTTATATATTCTCATAAAATCGCATCCTTTTTTCGTATTTTATCACAAAAGCAAGCCTATTACAAGTGTGCTACTTATTTGACGAGTTATTTATAATGTGTTATATTACTTTTGTTTTACAAGGCAGGTGTATGTATGAATTTTTGTATTGATAGCCTTAGTGTATGGGAAAAGCTAAAAAATACAGCAGAGCCCATTATTATGTACGGTACCGGCAACGGTGCCGATAAGGTGCTCGATATTTTAGAGGAGCTTAATATAAAAATAGCAGGTGTAACTGCAAGCAATTCCTTTGTGAGAAAAAGAAGCTTCAGAGGCTTTCAGGTTATGCCCATTTCTTATTTTGAGGAAATATACGAAAGCTTTACTGTTATAATCACCTTTGGCACGTCAATGCCCGAGGTTATGGATAATATTTTTTCTGTAGCCCAAAAACATACTACACTTGTACCTGTTGTACCTGTTATAGGAACCCAAATTTTTGACAGAGCTTTTTTAGAAGCACATAAAGAAGAAATCAATACTGCCTACAATTTAATGGCAGATGATTTTTCAAAAAAGATTTTTGCAGGGTACGTCAGCTTCCTTTTTGGTGGTGAATTAGGTGCTTTGCAAGCCATAACAACGCCACAGAATGAGGCATTTTTTGAGGTTTTAAAATTAGGCGAGTATGAAACATATGTAGATATAGGCGCATACCGTGGTGATACTGTTGATTCATTTTTAGGCTACACAAACGGCAAATACTCAAATATTATTTGTGCCGAGCCCGACACAAAATCATATAATAAATTAACAGACCACTGTAGCCATTTGCAAGGCTTCAAAGCCGTAAACTGCGCCGTAACGGATGTTGACGGTGATGTTTATTTTTCTAATGTACACGGCAGGCAATCAAGCCTTGGTGGGGATACCTTAACACCCTCTGTTACACTTTCGACCCTTATAGGTCGCTACAGCCCTACATACATAAAGATTGACTCCGAGGGGTGCGAAAATGAAATTATATCAGCAGGGGCAAAAATTTTAAGTGAATACAAGCCAAAGCTTAACGTTGCTGCATACCACAAATGTGAGGATATTTTTACATTGCCTATACTTATAAACAGCATAAATCCGAGCTACAAAATACACCTTAGGCACCACCCTTATATCCCTGCCTGGGACACTTTGTTCTACTGCGTTTAAATCGACAAAAAAATTTATTTTTAAACAATTTAAAAAAAAGATTGACTTTTTCTTTAATTGTATATATATTTAGTTTTAGTAAATTTATTTTTACTCTTAGTAAATTAATATTTCGTGTCAGCCGTCACGGGTTCAAGCTTTGTTGATGCCACGGACAAAACAAAAATTCACCAATTTGAAGAAAGCACTTACAGTGTTCTTTGGGTAGGTGGTTTTTTCTTTTGAACGGAGTTATTTCGTTCTATTACTTTACAAGGGGGTTCTCTTATGTCTAATAACATTATCGAATTAAAAAATATATCTGTTGCCTTCGATGGTCAGCAGATAATTGAAAATATGAATTTATATATCCGTGATAAGGAATTCATCACCTTTTTAGGCCCCTCAGGCTGTGGTAAAACTACAACCCTCAGAATGATTGCAGGCTTTCAGGAGCCTGACTCAGGTGATGTATACTTTGAGGGCAAAAAAATAAACGGTGTGCCACCACACAAAAGGCAGCTCAACACCATTTTTCAGCGCTATGCCCTTTTCCCTCACCTTAATGTTTACGAAAATATTGCATTCGGCTTAAGACTTAAGAAAACACCCGAAAAGGAGATTAAGGAAGCCGTTACAGAAATGCTTGAGTTAATCAACCTTAAAGGCTTTGAAAGAAGAAATATCTCTTCCCTTTCAGGTGGTCAGCAGCAGCGTGTTGCTATTGCAAGAGCTTTAGTTGTTAAGCCTCGTGTGCTCCTTCTCGATGAGCCACTTGGTGCGCTTGACCTTAAGCTGCGTAAGGATATGCAGGTTGAATTAAAAAATATTCAAAAGCGCCTGGGCATCACGTTTATTTATGTTACCCACGACCAAGAAGAGGCTCTTTCAATGAGCGATACTATTGTTGTTATGGACTTAGGTGTTATTCAGCAAATCGGCACCCCTACCGACATTTACAACGAGCCTAAAAACGCTTTCGTTGCAGATTTCATTGGCGAAAGTAATATTATTGAAGGCATTATGAAGGATGACTTCTGGGTTGAAATGGCAGGCTACAAATTCAAGTGCCTCGATAAGGGCTTCGGCGTTGACGAGCATGTTGACGTTGTTGTGCGCCCTGAGGACGTTGATGTTGTGCCTGTTGATAAGGCTATGATTTCAGGTGTGGTTACCTCCATCACCTTTAAAGGCGTTTACTACGAAATCATTGTAGAAATCAAAGGCTTTAAGTGGATGATTCAATCTACAGATTACCAAGAGGTTGGTTCAACAATCGGCCTTGTTATTGAACCCGATGCTATTCATATTATGAAAAAATCACAGTACTCCGGTCTGTATGGCGACTACAGCTCCTTCAGTGAAGAATTTGATGAGCTTTCAGTTGCAGAAATTGAAGAGGACGAGGAAGAATAATTTTTCCCACCCAAAATTTTTGAAAGGAGTGCTTCAGATGAATAAAAAATCATCTCTTATGTCAAGGCTTGCAGGCGCTCCGTACATTGTGTGGGCAGCATTATTCATAATTGTTCCCCTTTGTATGGTTGCTTACTACGCCTTTACCGATAACACCGGTGCATTTACATTTAACAATATGGCAGATATTAGCAAATATGCCGATACCTTTATTCTTTCCATTTGGCTCGGTCTTTTAGCTACCGTAATATGCCTTGTTGTTGCTTACCCTCTTGCATACATTATGGCATCCAAGGGTCCGGAAAAGCAAAGCACAATGACTATGCTTATTATGTTACCTATGTGGATGAATTTCCTTTTAAGAACATATTCATGGATGACAATTTTAGAGGATAACGGACTTATAAACACATTTATTATGAATTTAGGCCTTGAGCCCTTGCAGCTTATAAACACCCGTGGAGCAGTTGTACTTGGTATGGTTTACAACTTCCTTCCATATATGATTTTACCAATCTACACAGTAATGCTCAAAACTGACCATTCACTTGTAGAGGCTGCACAGGATTTAGGCGGCAACAAGCTTGATGTTTTTAAAAACGTTACCGTACCACTTAGTGTGCCCGGTATAGTTTCGGGCTTTACAATGGTTTTTGTGCCAAGCGTAAGCACCTTCTACATATCTCAAAAATTAGGAGGCACAAGCACAATCCTTATCGGCGACGTTATTGAAACACAGTTCCAGACAGCAAACAACTTTAATTTGGGTGCATCACTTTCCTTTGTTTTGATGATTCTCATATTTATTTGCCTTGCTGTTATGAATCGCTTTTCTGATGATGACGGAGGTGTTATTATATGACAAAGAAAACCTCCCTCGGCTCAAAGCTTTATACAGCGCTTGTTTTCCTTTTCCTATATGCACCTATTGCAGTGCTCATAATTTTCAGCTTCAACGCAGGCAAAAGTACATCTGTTTTTGAAGGCTTTTCACTTTATTGGTACAAAGAACTTTTCAACGATGCTGCTACACTTGATGCATTTAAAAACTCTATGATTGTTGCTGTTGTTTCATCAATAATTTCAACAGTTATGGGTACAGCTGCCGCAACTGCAATTTACAGCTACAAAAACAAGCTTCTCAAAAGCAGCATTATGACTGTTACAAATATACCTATGATGAACCCGGAAATTGTTACAGGTATTTCCATGATGCTCCTTTTTGTATTTGTTGGTGCACTTTTTGGTCAAACAGGTACATTGGGCTTTGCAACACTTATAATTGCCCACACAACCTTTGAGCTGCCTTATGTAATACTTAACGTTTTACCTAAGCTAAGGCAAACTGACCCCAACCTTTCCGAGGCTGCACAGGACTTAGGCTGCACACCTCTACAGGCCTTTTTCAAGGTAGTGCTCCCTGCAATTATACCCGGTGTTATTTCAGGTCTTATGATGGCATTTACGCTTTCTGTTGATGACTTTATTATCAGCTACTTCGTAAGTGGTACCGGCTCACAGACATTGCCTATTCGCATTTTCTCTATGACAAAGCGCCGTGTTACCCCCGATATGTATGCCCTTTCCACACTTATATTCCTTGCAATACTTGCATTGCTTATTATATCTAACCTTGTTAGCGCCCATGGCGACAAAAAGCTTTCTAAAAAAGGCGGTGGAAAAAAATGATGAAACGCCTTTTTTGTATACTTACAGTTTGCCTTATGATTTTGGTAACTCTTTGTCCTGTGGCTCTTGCAGAGGGTGAAAAGGACTACTCTCACCTCAAGGGCACAACCCTTAATGTTTATAACTGGGGTGAATATATTTCTGACGGCTCCGACGACACCTTAGATGTTAACAAAGAATTTGAAGCACGCTATGGAATAACCGTTAACTACACAAACTTTGAAAGCAACGAAAATATGTACAATAAGCTTAAAAGTGGTGGCGCTAATTACGATGTAATTATTCCGTCAGACTATATGATTGCAAAGCTTGTTGACGAGGAAATGCTTGCAGAGCTTGATTATTCAAATATCCCCAACTACAAATATATTCTCGATAAGTACAAAGGTCTTTATTTCGACCCCGAAAACAAGTACACCGTACCCTACACAGTTGGTATGGTAGGGCTTATTTACAACACCACTATGGTAAATGGCGAAATTGACAGCTGGAGTGCCTTGTGGGATGAACAGTATAAGGGGAAAATACTTATGTTTAACAATCCCCGTGATGCCTTCGGCATTGCACAGTGCCTTTTAGGACAGAGCCTTAACACTACAGATGTTAAGGAGTGGGATTTAGCTATAGAAAAGCTTAAAGAGCAAAACCCTCTTGTTTCAAGCTATGTTATGGACGAGGTTTTTAATAAAATGGAAAACGGCGATGCTGCTCTTGCTCCATACTACGCAGGGGATTTCCTCACAATGTACGATGTAAATCCCGACCTCGCCTTTTGTTATCCTAAAGAGGGCGTTAACTTCTTTGTTGATGCAATGTGTGTACCCAAAAACGCAGAAAATAAAGAGGCTGCAGAATTGTACATCAACTTTATGTGCGAGGAAGAGATTGCTGTTGCTAATGCAAACTACATCTGCTATGCTTCCCCACACGCACTTGTGTTAGAATCTGATGATTATGATTTAAAGGGCGATCCTATTCTTTACCCCGATGAGGATAAAATGCCTAAAACACAAATGTTTGAAAGGCTTGACTACGACACACAGCAGTATATGTCTATGCTGTGGAACGAGCTTAAAATTGAAGGTGCATCTAACTTGGATGCTTATATAGGGCTTTCCACATCCCTTGTTCTTGTAGCTGTATACCTTATATATAAGTTTATTAAGAAAAAGAAACGAGAAGCCTATTATTAATTTAAAAAGTTAAACGTAAAAATACCCGTAAGATTTAAAATCTTACGGGTGTTTTTTACCATTCTCTCATTATTTGGGGATTTTGGAATATCTCATCAAGCTTTTTAATGAATGGCATAACATCGTTAAAGCCACCTATTCTATGGTCAAACATAAGAGTTATTGGGAGCACCTTTTTGGTAGCTAAATCTACCTCGCCCTTATCATTTCTAAAGGCGTACTCCGTATCTCTTATGCTACCCATAGCCATTAAAAAGGTTTGTGGGAATAAAAGTGGTGTGTAGGTTACGTTACCGTTAAGCCCCTCATACAAAGGTCCCCAGTTTGTAAGGCACACAGAGCCTTCGTTAAGCTCCTCCATAAGAAGGATTGAGCCATCCCTCTTATTGTGGTGGAAGTGGTCTTTGATTTTAGCCACCTTGTGCTTGCCTACATAGCCTGTTACTGTTTGCGCAACTGTTGGTACAATTGCACCACTAAGCATAAGGCCCACTGTTCTTTGGGCAATAACCTCAAACATTACCTTATCAATATCTGTATTTTTAAGGCGCTCTAAAAGGTCGTCAATCTGTTCAGAAAGCTCTTGAAGCTTCTTTTCTTCTGCTGCATTTACCTTCAGAGGGAAGGTTTCGCCGTTTTCAAGCACAACAGGCATAGCAACATCTATGTGCTTTTTAAGAACAATTGTGCCACAAGAGGAGGTAGCATTATACTTAATATGCGCATTAAGCTTAGGCGCTACCTTTAAGCCCTCTACAAGCACCTTCATCATAATAGTGTTAAAAGAAATGTGGTAGCCACAGGTATCTTTGAAATTCTGAAATTCCTCCCAAAATTTTGTAAGGTCTGCCTCGTAGTTGTAGCCACAGGTAGGAATATTCTGCTGTGCCTTTGTAAGAATAT
Source organism: Acutalibacteraceae bacterium (assembly GCA_045532505.1). Lineage (GTDB taxonomy): Bacteria > Bacillota > Clostridia > Oscillospirales > Acutalibacteraceae > DTU089. The sequence goes on from JAZSGB010000045.1 coordinate 19,316, forward strand.
AGCCGGATACCCTTGCCCTTAATCCGAAATGCTTAACAGTATCCCCTTTTTCGGGTCTGCCTAAAGCACCGTTCATAAATTTCTTAAAATCCATAATTATTTTTCCTTTTTGTTAGAAGATTTGTTAAGGAGTGAAACTGAAAGAATAATTATACCGATAACGATAAAAATACCAACCATACCGGCAACAGAGCAAAGAAGTGCTTCGCCGATATATTCTGTGCTAAACTCAAGTCCTATAGACTCTAAAAAGCTCATCATAAGAATATTAAACATACATATACCTCCTATATTTTAGCAAAGAAGCTAAGTATCATACCACCGGCAATAACCGATGCAACCTGACCTGAAACGTTAACGCCTGTTGCGTGCATAAGAAGGAAGTTCTGATTATCTGCTTCAAGGCCTAACTTATGAACAACACGAGATGACATTGGGAATGCAGAAATACCTGCAGCACCAATCATTGGGTTGAACTTCTTTCCCTCGGGAAGGAAAAGGTTGAGGAACTTTGCGAAAAGCACACCACCTGCTGTATCGAAAACGAAAGCAACAAGGCCGAGAACAAGAATAAGTGCTGTTTCGATAGTAAGGAAATCCTGTGCATTCATATTTCTTGCAACTGTAATACCAAGAAGGATTGTAATAAGGTTTGCAAGAGTCTTTTGTGCTGTTTCTGAAAGTGATTCAAGAACGCCACATTCTCTGATAAGGTTACCGAACATAAGGAAACCGATAAGCACTGCAGACTGTGGAGAAACAACGCCTGCAATAATTGTAACAACGATTGGGAAAAGAATTCTTGTTGTTTTTGAAACTGCCTTACCCTCGTATTTCATACGGATTTTGCGCTCTTTCTTTGTTGTGAGAGCCTTGATGATTGGTGGCTGAACCATTGGAACAAGTGCCATATATGAGTATGCGGCAACAATAATAGCACCAATATACTTTGAACCAAGTGTAGCTGCAACGTAAATAGATGTTGGGCCGTCTGCTGCACCGATAATAGCAATAGAAGCTGCCTCGTTTATAGGGAATACAAGTGAAGCTACGCTAAGAGTAAAGAAAATACCAAACTGTGCTGCAGCACCGAAAATCATAAGCTTCGGATTTGAAAGAACGGGACCGAAGTCAATCATTGCACCGATACCGATAAACAAAAGCAACGGGAAAAGCTCGTTGGCAACACCTGCGTTGTAAAGAACCTCAATGGCACCGTGCTCTGAAATAACACCCTCTGTAAGTGCAAGAGGAAGGTTTACAAGAATTGTGCCGAAGCCCATTGGTAAAAGGAGTGTTGGCTCCATATCCTTTACAATAGCGCAGTAAATAAGCACGCCACCTATTGCCCACATAATAAGCATTGGTATAATTTCACTTGTGAAATCCATACCCATAATGGCTTCAAATATGCTCATTATTTTGGTACCTAATTCCATTAAAGTATCCATATTTTTCCTTCTTTCTTATTTGACTTTTTTTTATACATATGATAGTATCTTGCGGCGAGGTGATGGTATGAAAGAGAAAAGCTTTTCAAAAGAGAAAATCAAATCTTGTGTGCTTATTTCTCTTTTTACTGCAATAATCGCAGTAGCCTCATTCATCACAATCCCTTCACCTGTACCCTTTACCCTGCAAGCCTTAGCAATTTTTTGCTCACTCACCGTTTTAGGGGGAAAAAGGGGCTTAGCCTGTGTTATTCTCTATATTTTTTTAGGAATAATCGGTCTGCCTGTATTCTCTAACCTTTCGGGAGGGCTTGGCCACCTGTTAGGTGCAACGGGAGGATACATTTCAGGATTTATTTTAACAGCTCTTATTTACCATATTATCACCAAATGCTTTGGTAGTTCTGCAAAAACAAAAGCTGTTGGGCTGAGTTTAGGGCTTTTAGCCTGCTATGCCACAGGCACCTTGTGGTACGCCATAGTTTTCTTGGGTAATGCAAGCTTTAAAAGCATTTTATCTGCACTTACTATTTGCGTAGCACCCTTTGCAATACCCGATATTATAAAAATTGCTGTTGCAATTTTTATCGGCAACAAGCTATCAGCCATTGTTAACTGATTTATCTGCTTCCCAAACGGGAAGCAGATTTTTTATTTAGTTTATTTTACGATGCCTTCAAGGAAGTTAATATCGCGAACTCTTGTATCTCTGTCGATTCTGAAGGTTTTGATTTCGTGCTTTTTAATATCGAACCAGAAGCCGTTATCAAACAGGCTGGACATTAAGTAGCCCTTTGAATCATCAATACCCTTTGTTTCGTAAAGTCTTATAATAAGGTCGCCTGAGCCATCCTCACAGCGCTTAACTGCTGTAACAACAACGTTATCAAGGTTTGTGCGAATAAAGCTATCTGTTTGAGCAAGGTCGCCCTTATGGTAGCTTTCAGGCACTGCAACAATGTTATTGTTGAAGATGTGGGCTTCCTTTGCAACATCGCTAAGCTCTGCCTCACCTGAGTGAAGGTATATGCCGTATGAGAAACGGTTAAGGCCTTCATCTGTAAAGTTAAAATCTGCAGCAGGTCTGTCTGAATAGTGGTCTGCAAATATTACATTACGAAGTGCTGTAAGCCTGAGCTCTGCACCGGGACAGTCGTAGCTGTATTTTGAATCGCTCATAACTGCTAAGCCTACACGCTTGCCGTTTTTGGTTACTGTAAGGTCTGCCCAGTTAAGTGCAGGCTCCTCTTCGCCGTTGCAAGGTCTTTTTATAAATCCGGCAGGAATTTCGTATGTGCTGATTTCATCGTTTCCACCAACAGGGAAAGCCATTTTAAGCATAGTGAATTTTTCCTGCCACATAGCCTTACAGTCAACACGGAGAGTTTTTTGATTCTTTGCAAGTATAAACTCCTGCGTAAGGTATGACTCGTTGAACTTGTGCTTTGTACGGATAACGGAGCGAAGAGCGCCACTTTCTACACGCTCAATGCTGACAAGCTCCATAAGACCTTTAATCTTGTGGAATTTGAATACATTGTGTGCCCATGTATCTGTGCTTTCATCATCAATAACAGTAGGAATTGCAAGGAAATTATCTGCTGCAAGGTCCTCACCTGTTGTTTTATCTACAAGCTTTTTAATAAAGCCTGTCTGAGCATCAAATTCTACAGCCATAAAGCTGTTTTCCATATAGAAATCCTGCTCACCACCAAGCTCCTTCGGAGCTTTTGCTTCGTGGTCAGCTTCGAGCCAATATGTGCTGTAGCCGAAGCCGGGCACCTTTGCAAGGAAAAGTGTATCAAGATGCTCATCATTTGACCTTGAGGAGCGAACATTCTGGAATGTTACCTCGTTGCCCTGGCTATCTGTAACACTCTTTGATGGGTGGTACATTCTTACAGGAAGCTCTACATCATATGAATGTGGGTTAAACACAATAACAGGTCTTGGAAAGCCTGCATCTGCACCTGTGTAGTGGCGTGTTTCCAAAACAGGCTCACTAACACCGTCAACCCAGGTATCAACCCTTCTTGCAATTTTAAGAACAGCATTGTTGTAAGCCTCGGATGCTATGTTCATAGCATATCCTTGAGATTCTTTGACATCCTCATAGCTTTCCATTATAGAGCAGCCGCAAAGAATATCGTGGAATTGGTTAAAGCAAACCTTTTTCCAAGCATCTGCAAAGCGCTCTGTAGAGGGCTTTGAGCCTGTAACTATAGATGCGATTGTATCCCACTTTTCGGCAGCGCCGAGAAGATTTTCTGCCTTACGGTTAAGTGCTTTTACAAGTGAGGTTGCGCTGTAGCAGCCACTTGCATGGTGCTGAAGCTCATCCTTCCAGGATGGAATATCAAGGAAGTCGTTGTAGCAATCATAGAAATAATCCTCAGGTGAAGAGAATTCCATATCGTTAAAGCCTTCTCTTTCGAGAGTAGCCTTAAGGTATTCAATATCACCCTTTGTAGGGCCACCACCGTGGTTGCCTACGCCGTAGAACATCATCATTCCGTGGCCTGTTTCTTCAACTCTTTCGTTAATATCAGCAAGCCTTCTGTCGATGCTCTCTTTTCCGTTTGCAGCGTAGCTGTGTGGGAGCCTGTAGCAAAGCACTCTTGAGCCGTCTGCACTATCCCACCAGAAAAGGTTTTCGGGAATTTCGCTGTTTTCTTCAACGCTTGGTCTTTGCATTACGTAAGATATCATACCACTTTTAACAAGGAGCTGTGGCATCATTGCATTGTGGCCGAAGGAATCTACATTGTAGCCAACAGTACAAGTAAGACCAAATTTTTCGTGATAATAAAGCTGGCTGTAAAGAGCCTGACGAGCAAAGCTCTCTGCAGAAGGCATATTACAATCCGGCTGTACCCACCAGCCGTTTACGGGAACCCATCTGCCCTTCTTTACCATTGCCTTTATTTCCTCAAACATTTGAGGGTCTATTTGCTCAACCCACTCATAGTACGCTGCTGAAGAGCAGGTAAAAACAAAATCATCGTATTCATTTAATCTGTCGAGAGCGCTTCTGAAGGTTTGTAAAACCTCTGCACAGCCCTCCTGCCAACGCCAGAGCCAAATAGGGTCAAGGTGGGCGTTTCCTACAAGTTTAATTATTTTAGACATTAGTTATTGCCCTCCTCAATAAATTTAAAGTATCTGCCGATCCAATATGCAAAGGTGTATGGGTAACAGCCCTCTACACAGCTTGCACCACCACTATCCTCATCTTTAAATTCAAGTGGATTTCTATCGTATTTTGAAATATATCTTTCATCTGCCGGAAGAAGTGCTGAGGTTTCCTTATAGCCACCACCCATTAACTCCTTCTGTGGAATATCACGGCGTTTGGTAAGAGAAACCTTTGCAGCAAGTCGAGAAACGTTAGTTCTGTAGAACCAGGTTCTGATTTTTTCTGCATCAGGCTTTGCATTTTCGGGATCACTTAAGAAATACGGGAAATCGTAACCCGGGTTATACTCAGGCGCAAGAGAATATCTCCAGCTTCTGAAGGCTCTTCTGTATTTTTCTAAAAGAACCTCATCCTTTTCAAGTGTGCAAAGGCCCCAAAGTGAAAGAACAGCAAGCATATGGTCGCCGTACATAATCTCTTCTCTGTCCTCAACGCCACCTTGTATGCTTACGTGGTGGAAACGGTCGTAGTGCTTATAGGTCAAATCTGCATAGCCCTTTTCAATAAGCTCATCGTGAGTCTGCTTGAAAAGACCCTCTTCACCTGTAATGTGCATTGTAACCTTAAGGTACATAAGCATCTGACCTGCATTAAGGCAAGCATCTGCCCAACCCATAGGGCTGTTAAAGTATTCAAGGTTCCACTTTGCCCATGTGGTGTACTCACCACTTGCTTCGCGAAGCGCGAAATTATTTTTAATAATATGTGTTGTTGTATTTCTTGCTGCCGTTTTAAGAAGCTCATCGTATTCAGGGTCTTCTCTGCCTAAAAATTCGTGAGCAACAAGAAGGTGCATATAGTGATGTGTAATTTCATCACTGCTTGTATCGCCCTTATAGGTGATATCTGTATCCTCATTACCTTCATCGGCATAGTATTTACGAAGTCTTTCTGGAATAGGTGCATCTGCCTTACATTCAAGTCCTACAATACCTCTTTCACGTGCGCCTGTAGTATTTAAACAGCTTGCTGTTGCACCGTTCTTTTTGTAGAAAAGTCCGTCATCCGGAACAGGCTCATCCTTTGTGTGGTAGCTACGAGCTACGAAGCCGTCGCCTCTGCCTGAAATGTACATAAGAAGAAGGTTTGCTTCGCTTGCTCTTGTAGCACTCTCACGAGCCTTAATAGTATCCTCGTGGTATTCGCCTAAATCTCTTTTGAGCGTTGCGTAACGGAAAATCTCGCCCATTGCGTGTGCTGAAGAAAAGCTTCCGTCGTTATCGCTGCTGCCGTATGGGAGAATAGAATCAAGGTTGCCTGCCTCGGAAAGGTATTTTTGGCTGTACATACCGTGGCGAGAAACGTATTTGTGAGATTCTGCAAGAAGGCGCTCTGCTTTTTCCTCCATAGACATAAGCACCATTGCTATGTGAGTTGCACCGTTATCGGTAAGCACCCACACACCATCGCCACCATCGGAAACAATTGCAGAAACGTTGTTATCAAGCAAATCTCTGTGGGCGCTAAAGTGCATAACCACATCAGAAAGACTTTCTGCATTAGGATTGTAGCGTGTTACGCCTCCATTTGAGCCGTACCACATAACCTCACCTGCACCTTGGCAGAAGCAGGTATAATCCTTTTTGCGTTGTGGAAGCGGATATGGAAAATCTGATAAGTCCGGCTTTTGAGGCTTGCTTTCAAGCAATGTCTTAGGCACCTCAATATCGAACTTTTTAAAATGACTAACTACCCTCGTAAGCTGAGGATAAAGTTTGATTGCTTCAGGCATTATAAAACTCCTTTTGCTCCTATTTGAATTATTTGAATTTTCAGTCTTTGACAAACCCAAATTTTGACATATACATTCTACCAAAAAGCCTTGTAAAGTGCAACATATTATTTATAATTATTTATGATTAATTATACATTTACTGACTTTTATATAATTTTTCTTAAATTTCCATAAATTTTCAAAATCGTATTGGAATATTCAAAACATAGTGATATAATGATTTATATGTGTTAAAATTTATGCATTGAAAGGGTAATGCAAATGAATACATCGGCTTTTGAAAAATACGAATCAGAGGTGCGCTCCTATTGCAGAAACTTCCCTGCAGTTTTCACACGCGCAAAGGGCTCTGTTATTTACGCCGAAAACGGCAAAGAGTATATTGACTTTTTCTGTGGAGCAGGCGCACTCAACTACGGCCACAATAACGATTTTATAAAATCTGAAATTATTAAATATCTTGAGGACGACGGGATTATACATTCACTGGATATGTTTACCTCTGCCAAGAGAGATTTTATTGAGTTTTTCGAAGAAAAAATTCTTGAACCAAGGGGCTTTAACTACAAAATTCAGTTCCCCGGACCTACAGGCACAAACGCTGTTGAGGCAGCGCTTAAGCTTGCAAGAAAGGTTAAAAAGAGAAACAATATCTTTGCATTTATGGGTGCCTTCCACGGAATGACTCTCGGCTCTTTATCAATGACAACCGACAGAGATTCAAGAGCAGGTGCAGGTGTTGTGCTTACAGATGTTACGCACATCCCCACACCCTATATGTTCCCCGAACTTGATGTTTTAAAATATATGCAGACACTTATCGACGACGACCACTCGGGTATCTCAAAACCTGCCGCGGTATTTATTGAGCCTGTGCAGGCAGACGGCGGTATTCACGTTTTCAGCACCGAATTTTTACAGGGACTTCGTGATTTCTGTACACGTAACGATATTCTTCTTGTTTGCGACGATATTCAGGTAGGTTCTGCAAGAACAGGTTACTACTTCTCCTTTGAGCGCGCAGGTATTACACCCGACATTGTTACACTTTCAAAATCAATAGGCGGTTACGGTATGCCTTTTGCCCTTGTTCTTTTCAAACCCGAACTCGACGTTTGGAAACCCGGTGAACATAACGGCACATTCCGCGGAAGCCAACTTTCAATAGTTGCCGCAAAAGCAGGCCTTGAACTTATGCTCAACGAAAAAGTTGAAGAAAAAGTTCAACGTCAGAGTGCGATTATAAAAGAGTATCTTGATAAAGTCAGTGAGCTTCACGAAGGTTTTGAAGTTCGCGGTATCGGCTTTATGTGGGGCGTTGACTGTAACAAAGTTAAACCCGACGCAGTTTCAAGAGCAATTGTAAAAGAATGTTTCAACAACGGTCTCATTGTTGAAAGAGCAGGCAGAAACAATGATGTTGTTAAACTTATGCCCTGCCTTATGACTGATGATGGAACCCTCAAAAAAGGTATTGAAATTTTCGTAAATGCAGTAAAAACTGTAATTGAAAATATGTAAAAAAGCGGTCTGTTTCAAGAAAACTTCTTGAAACAGACCGTATCTTTTTATTCAAATTCCACTCTCTGATAAACTATCCCCTCACGCTCGTGGGTGTAGGTGATATGTAAAACTTTATCCACCCCAACTATTGCGGGATAACTGAATTCGTGGTCACCTGTGGTGCTTTCGCACTGATAGATTTCCTCGAAAGTTTCTCCGCCGTCCTTTGATGCAAGAAGCACAAGGGGTGCTCGATCGCCCCAATTTTCAAAAATCGGATTCATAATAAGAATAAGCGTACCGTCACTGAGTTTAGTAACATCTATACCGCTGTTGGGGTTTCCCATCGGTGTTTCATAGGCTTTGCACCAGGTTTCTCCGCCGTTACGGCTGTCACTTCTGTAAATATGCCCTGCATTTGTTCTTATGAACATATGAAGACCTTTTTCATCTTCCCACAAAGTAGGCTGAATCATTCCCACAGGTTTAAGATTCTTTTCAGGTCTTAACACAAAGTTAGAATGTTGGAAAGTAAGACCGTCATCATAAGAAATATCCACAAAACATTTCCAATTTTTCGTTATTGTTTCCTTTGATGCAGGGGCAACAACAGTTCCGTTACTTAATCTGATGGCTTTATTTTTCACAGGGCCTCTTCCGCCGTCATTATCACCGGGAACAAGAATCTGCGGTTTTGAAAAACTCTTTCCGCCGTCTTTTGATATGCAGAAATACGTAACCCAATTGGGAATAGGCTTTCCGTATTTGAAATAAAGTATAATTTCTCCGTTTTCACGAAGGAATAAAACGGGATTCCAATGGGGAAGCGGTTCTCCGTCAACAGCAACACTGTAAGGCTGTGACCATTTGCCGTTTTCTCTTATACTGACCCATATTTTTACGTCATTATTTCCCTCGGCACTTCCACCGAACCAAGCGGCAACAACGCTACCGTCCGAAAGAGGTAAAACAGTTGAAGCGTGACAAGAGTTTGTTACGGTTTTCGGGGGATAAATAAATTCTTTTAATTCACTTTTTATTTTCATATTAATAGCCACTCCCTTTTTCAGACTTAGCAATGGACACAATTCTGCTTGTGCCCAATCTTTCAGCACCTAACGACAGGAATTTTTCTGCATCGTCAAGGCTTTTAATACCGCCTGCGGCTTTCATTTTCACATTTTCTCCGATATTTTCCGAGAAAAGTTTAATATCATCAAAGGTTGCACCGCCTGTGGAAAAACCTGTTGAAGTTTTAATGTAATCTGCACCTGCTTTGGTTACAAGATCACACATTTTTATTTTTTCTTCATCGGTAAGAAGGCAAGTTTCAATAATAACTTTCAAAAGTTTGCCGTTGCAAGCCTTTTTGATTTCTTTAATTTCATTCAGAATATCGTCATAGCGTTTGTCTTTCAGC
>JAZSGB010000094.1:0-17048 GCA_045532505.1 Acutalibacteraceae bacterium
GCTTCAAAAGATTCCGTATATGCTTGTTCTCGGTGATAAGGAAATCGAAAACGGTGAGGTTGCAGTACGTGGCAGAAAAGCCGGCGATATGGGCACAATGAGTGTTGCAGATTTCTGCGCTATGGCTCATAAAGAGGTTGACGAAAAGGTAATCAATTGATAAAATCAAAAACTCCCTATGGTTTACGCCATAGGGAGTTTGTACTAATTAATAGCTTTAACGGTCAGATACTTGCCTCATATCCTTCGTCAACGATTGCTTTAACTAAAACATCATCTGCAACGTCCTTTGTAAGCGTAACTGCTGCAATGCCTTTTTCGTGGCTTGCAGTAGCAGCTTCAACACCGTCAATTGCAGTAAGTGCTTTTACAACGTGAGCTTCACAGCGAGGGCACATCATACCATCAACTTTAATTGTTTTTTCCATAACACAGCATCCTTTCTCTTCAGCCTCGGCTATTATATCCGAGGCTGTTTTTTTATTATCAGCTTTAATATGCTTTGATTTAAAAAATCTCAGCCTTAAAGCATTTGTTACAACACAAAGCGAGCTCAAACTCATTGCTGCTGAGCCAATCATAGGTGTCAGCCTTAAAGCGAAGGCAGGATAGAGCACGCCTGCTGCAAGGGGTATTCCCAAAACATTGTAGAAAAACGCCCAAAACAAATTCATTTTAATATTTCTCATAACAGCCTTGCTAAGCTCAACTGCTTTTGCACCGTCTGAAAGTGAGCTTTTAATAAGAACAATGTCAGCAGCATCAATAGCAATATCTGTGCCTGCTCCTATTGCAATACCAACATCTGCTCGTGTAAGGGCAGGGGCATCGTTTATTCCGTCGCCGATAAACGCGATTCTTTCACCTTTTTTCTGCAGGGAATGAATTATCTTTTCTTTGTCTGCAGGTAAAAGGTCAGAGTAGATTTCGTCAACACCTGCTTTATTACCAATAAATTCGGCAGCAGCTTTATTATCCCCCGTAAGCATAACAACTCTTTTTCCGAGCGCTTTGAAGATTTCAATAGCCTTTACGCTGTCATCACGTATTGTGTCGGTAATGGCAATAATACCCAATATTTCATTTTCTTTACAGAAAATTAAAGGTGTTTTACCCTGTGATGAAAATTTGTTAATTACACTATCGATTGGGGAATAATCAATGTTGTTCTCTTTTAAAAATCTTACGTTACCCGAAATATATTGTTCGCCGTTTATTGTACCACTTATGCCCTTGCCTTCAAAAGCCTTAAAGCCTTCAACCTCAGGCAGGGTAAGACCTTCCCCCTTTTTTCTTACTGCATTTGCCAAAGGGTGCTCACTACCTTTTTCAAGCGCAACACATATTGCAATAAATTCGTTTTCGGTAAGTCCCTTATGGTGTACGTGAATATCGCTGACGCTCATTTCACCACTTGTTACCGTGCCTGTTTTATCTAAAATAATTTTGTGTACATTACCAAGTGCTTCAAGCGCTTCGGCAGATTTAATTAAAATACCGTTTTCGGCAGCCTTGCCTGTACCTGCCATAATTGCAACAGGCGTTGCAAGACCCAAAGCGCACGGGCAAGAAATAACAAGAACCGTAACAGCAAAGGATAAAGCGTTTTCAAAGTCCTTTGTAAATATAAGCCATAGTGCAAAGGTTATGGCAGAAATAATCATAACTGCAGGAACAAAAACACCACTAACCTTATCTGCAAGTCGGGCAATAGGTGCCTTAGATGAGCCTGCTTCATCAACAAGGCGAATAATCTGTGCAAGCGTTGTGTTTTCGCCAACTCTTGCTGCGGTCATTGTGAATGTGCCGTTCTTGTTAAGGGTAGCCGAAATAACCCGGTCGCCCTCTTTTTTTTCAACGGGCAGGCTTTCCCCTGTAACTGCAGCTTGGTCCACATAGCCGTTACCACTTAAAACAACACCGTCAACGGCAATTCTTTCGCCGGGGCGTATTATAAGGGTATCGCCCTCTTTTATATCCTCTGCATCAATTGTAATTTCGTTTCCGTTCCTTATAACAGTTGCAGTTTTTGGCGAAAGTGCAACAAGCTTTCCTAAAGCGTCGCTTGTTTTGCCCTTCGAACGAGCCTCAAGGAATTTACCAACTGTAACAAGTGTTAAAATCATTGCACTTGATTCAAAATAAAGCTGGTGTGAATAATGTTCAAGAACCTCTATGTTGCCACGAGGTGCAGCGTAAGCCATCATAATAATGGCAAAAACACCGTAAAGGAAGGAGGCAGCAGAGCCTAAGGCAACAAGGGAGTCCATATTGGCTGCTCTTTTAATAAGTCCCTTGAAGCCCGAAACAAAAAACTTTTTGTTTATTATCATTACAGGTATTACGAGAAGCATTTGAATAATTGCATTGAGCAGTGCATTTTGCGTGTCGATTAAAAATGCAGGAAGGGGTAGTCCAACCATATGCCCCATGGCAATATACATAATTATAATGAGAAAAACAATGGAAGAAGCAAGTCTTTTTTTCATTGAAGAAATAGATTTTTCTTCGTTGTTTTTTCTCTCTTGCCATTCTGAGTTTAATTGATTTTTTTTGTTTTGGGTGTAAAGGGCTGCACCGTAGCCTATGCTGTTTACTGCAGCTATAATATCCTGCTCTGTAAGAACGGAATCATCAAAGCTTACAGTTAAGGAGTTTGAAAGCAGGTTAACCTCTGCTTTTTTTGTGCCGTTAAGCTTTTTTACCACCTTTTCAACATTTGCTTGGCAAGCAGCACAGGTCATACCCGTTACTTTGAACTTGGTTGTTTTCATAAATTTTTATTTCATAAGCTTCTGCAATGTTGCAACAAGCTCATCAACAGTATCCTCCTTGCCGTTTTTTATATCATTTGCTACGCAGGTCTTTATGTGGTTTGCTAAAAGCTCTTTGTTGAATGCATTTAACGCTGCATTTATTGCGCTTACCTGAATAAGAATATCCGTACAATATGCATCAGCTTCAACCATTTTATAAATTCCTCTAACCTGTCCTTCAATTCTGCTAAGGCGATTTAATAAGCTCCTGTATTCATCGGGTGAGCGTTGCTTCTTTTTGTGTGTACAGCAATTCTTTTCTTCCAAACTAAACACCTCCAATATACCCATATGGGGTATATTGAAATGATATACTTTATTTTATGCTTTGTCAATACAGATGGTTGACAAATACTTTTTTATTATGGTAACATTTTATATAATTAAAAGCCGAAAGAGGCGATTTTGTGAAAAATTATGTGGAAAATATACTTGCTCCTAAGCTCCGGGGTGATGGTGGCTGGGTAGAGTTTGTTTCTTTAGAAAATGGTGAGCTTACACTTCTTTTCAGAGGCGAGTGCTCAAAATGTCTTATTCTGCACCGTTGTACGGAGTGGATTGAGCAGGAAATAAAAAGAGATTTGAAAAAACAGGTTAAGGTAAATGCAATACGCAAAAAGCCGTACTTTCAGGATATATGAGGTGAGCATATGGCACATATAAAGGTAGTCAGGCGTTCAATGCGCCCCGAGGAATGGACGGATTTGCGCTTTGGTTGGCTCAAAAGGCATATTTATAAGGATAAATGGGAAATTAAAAATCTTCAAATTCGTGATGCTCGTCAGGTTAGCGAAATGGAGTTTGAATACTATTCGCAGGACTACAGGCCTTTAAATAAAGGTGATATGTATTTCACTCCCGATGGTACTGCGTTTATTAAAGCAGAGGTAAATATCCCTCAGGAGCTTAAGGGTGAGGAGCTGTGGTTTTCACTTAAAACTGCAGCAGAAATCTGTATTAAGGTAAACGGCAAATACATAGGTGGCGTTGACCCTAATCGAGATAGAATGCTCCTTTCACCCTATGTTGATGTAAATTCAACACTTCATTTTGATATGATGGGCTACAATCGCAGTAAGCCTGATGATGAAAGAAATCCCGAAAGCCTTTCTGTGCGTGGTTGCCGTCAGATTTTTGAGGGGGCATATATTTGTACAATAAACCAAGATGTACAAAGCCTTGTTTATGATTTTGAGCTGCTTTTAGATATTGCTAAAAGTGAGCTTTTTAATGAGGATTACAGAGCATTCCTTAATAAAGAGCTTAATAATGCAATGAACTTTATTGATTTTGATGCAGAAGAATTAACAGGTGTTGCACAGGCGAAGCAATATATTGAGGATGTTATATTCGCAAATAAAACCTATAACGGAACAGGTGATGTTGCGCTTGTTGCACACTCACACCTTGATATTGCATATTATTGGCGTAGAATTCACGCTGTGCAAAAGAATCTTCGTACGGTGCTTATTCAGTTAAGGCTGATGGACAGATACCCTCACTTTAAGTATGCCCACACACAGCCATATACCTACGAAACACTTGAAAAATATTATCCCGATGTTTTTGAGGAGCTTAAGGAGAAGGTTGCAAACGGACAGTTCGAGCCTGTAGGTGCAATGTATGTTGAGCCCGATTGTAATGTACCGAATGCAGAGAGCCTTATAAGGCAATGCCTTTATGGTCAAAAAACATACGAGAGAATGTTTGGCAAAAGGGTGAATAATGCCTGGTTGCCGGATGTATTCGGTAACTCATGGATTCTTCCTCAAATCCTTAAAAAGAGTGGTGTTGATTATTTTGTTTCTAACAAAATGTCAACCTGGAATGATACAAACCGATTCCCACACAATAACTTTATTTGGCGTGGTATAGATGGCAGCGAAGTTTATGCCTGTGTGCCACCAACCCACTTTATAACCTGGAATATGCCAAGCCAGATTCAAGAAAACTGGGAGGCTTATATCGATAAGGATAGTGGTGGACAAACCCTTAATATGTTCGGCTACGGTGATGGTGGCTCAGGCTGTACGGAAGAAATGATTGAGCTTATGAATCGCTTTGAAAAGCTTTCTGTTATGCCAAGGTGCGAGCATATGTCCGGTGCAGAGTTTTTAGAGAAAAACCTTGCAGGTAACCAAGAATTACAGGTTTGGGACGGTGAGCTGTACCTTGAAATGCACCGAGGTACATTTACTACAAAAAATAATATAAAAAGGGCTAACCGTAGGTTAGAGGAGAAATTCAGAACAGCAGAAATGCTTTCTGTGCTGCGTGGTGAAAATAATAAAGGAAAGCTTACAGAGCTTTATAAAATCTTTCTTATAAATCAATTCCACGATATTCTTCCCGGCTCTCACATTCACCCTGTTTATTGTGATGCAATGGCAGATTACGAGACTGTTGAAAAAGAGCTTGATGTAATAATCGGTAACAACGGCAAATATTTTAATACGCTTAACTTTAAGCGTAATGCAATTACATTCGTTGAGAATAAAAAAGGTACGGCAACTCGTTACGGCAAAAAGGGTAATTGGATTATTCCTGAAATGCCTGCTCTTTCAAGTGCTTCATTAAGAAAAAGCTCCTTTAACGGTGAGTGGTTTACCTTTGACGGTGAATGTGTAGAAACTCCGTTTTATAAAGCAAGGCTTTCTGCAGATGGCTCAATTTCTGCTTTGTACGATAAAGAGCTTCGAAGGGAATGGGTAGAGGGTGATTTTAATAAGCTTCGTTTATTTGTGGATTGCCCCGGTAACTACGATGCGTGGGATATTTTGCCTAACTACCGTGAAAAAGAGGCAGAGCTTTCTGCAAGGGGTAATTTGACACTTGCAGAAAGTGATAATGAAAGCCTTACGCTTTCAGCAAGGCTTGGCACAGAAAAATCAGCAATACAGCTTAATATACGCTTCTTTAGAAGGAGTCGTGGTATTGAGGTTGAGTGTAATGTGGATTGGAACGAAAAACACAAGCTGCTTAAAGCAGAGTTTGTGCCAAATATACTTACAAGAAAAGCATACTGTGATACCTCTGCAGGCTTTATCGAAAGGGAAACACACCGTAATACCACTTGGCAGCAAGCAAGGTTTGAGTGCTGCCACCATAAATGGTGTGATATTGGTGAAAGTGGTGGTGGCATAGCCCTTATTAATGACGGCAAATACGGTGTAGGCTTCCATAATAACAGAATGAGCCTTTCTCTCTTAAGGGCAACAGAAAGGCCTGATGTTGTTTCTGATATAGGTAAGCACAGCTTTTCTTATATGATTTTGCCTCACGCAGATGACCACGTTAAGGCAGATGTTAACAGAATTGCCCTTCAGTACAATACTCCACTTGTAAAGGCAGATTGCTCGTGGTGCTTTGATACCTTTGAGCCGTTGTATTTACAAGCAGTAAAGCAAAGTGAGGACGGTAAAATGACTGTTATAAGACTTTGTGAGCAGAATGGCAAGCGTGGTGAAATTAAGCTTTCGCAAAGGGTTAAGCTGCTTAATATGCTTGAGGATATTGAGGGTGAAGCCGAAACAATTGAATATAAGCCCTTTGAAATTATAACAATAGGTATACAAAAATAAAAAAACGCTTGGAAGATTCCTTCCAAGCGTTTTTTATTATTTATAATTATTTTACAAACTCGTGGTAAATTGCGTTGAGTGCCTTTTCATAATCAGCCTCATCAATACCAACAATAATGTTAAGCTCGCTTGAGCCTTGGTCAATCATACGGATGTTGATATCACCCTCTGCGATTGCCTTGAAGAGTCTGCTTGCAGTGCCCTTTGAGCCTGCCATACCTCTTCCAACAACAGCAATAAGTGCAATACCACCGTTAACAGTTACGCTGTCTGCCTTTGTTCTTCTCTGAATATCGTTAAGAATAGCATCCTTGCTTTTAAGGAAATCTGCATCGTTAACAACAACAGACATTGTATCAATACCTGATGGAAGGTGCTCAAAGCAAAGGTTGTGGTTTTCGAGTACCTCAAGTACTGTTCTGCCAAAGCCAACCTCTGAGTTCATCATATCCTTTTCAATGCAAATAACAGAGAAGCCTTTTTTACCTGCAACACCTGTGATGATTGTATCTACCTTGTTTGATTCAACAGTAGGAACAATCATTGTGCCGTTATCTGCAGGGGCATTTGTGTTACGGATGTTTATCGGAATACCCATTTCACGAACAGGGAAAATTGCATCCTCGTGCATAACGGTTGCGCCCATATATGAAAGCTCACGAAGCTCTGCATAGGTAATTGTTTCAATAACCTTTGGGTTGTTAACGCATCTTGGGTCAGCCATAAGCATGCCGGAAACATCTGTCCAGTTTTCGTAGATATCAGCCTTAATTGCTCTTGCAACAATTGAGCCTGTAATATCGCTGCCACCACGTGAGAATGTCTTTATTGTGCCGTTTGGCATAACACCGTAGAAGCCGGGGATAACTGCGTGCTCGTGCTCTGCAAGGATTTTTGTAAGCTCTTCGTTTGTTTTTTCTTCGTCGAGTGTACCGTTTTCTCTGAAGAAAATGCCATCCTCTGCATCAATAAAATCGTAACCGATGTAGCTTGCAAGCACCATTGAGTTAAGGTATTCGCCACGGGAAGCAATGTAGTCGCGACCTGCGTGGTGAACGATAGCATTTTTGATTCTGTCAAATTCAGGCTGGAGCCAAAGGTTGATGCCAAGGTCTTTAATGATACCGTTGTAACGGTCTTCAATAAGCTTGAATGCATCATCAATAGGCTGGTTTGCTTTTACGAGCTTGTAGCAATCGTAAAGCATATCTGTAACCTTGATATCTTCAGAAAATCTTTTGCCGGGAACAGATGCAACAACATATCTGCGCTCAGGCTCTGCCTTGATTATTGCGGCAACCTTTTTAAACTGCTCTGCGTCTGCGAGAGAGCTGCCACCGAATTTAAGAACTTTTACCATAATATTCATTCTCCTAATATATTGATTGGGGAAATAAACGCTTTTGATACCAATATATATTATCAAAACAAATGTCAATTGGCAACAAAAAATATTTGGAAAAATCAAAGTTCTATCTATTATATAATTTTTACAAATATAAAACGATTATCTTGTGCAAAAATACAACAGTAAATCTATGTGAGTTTGCCTTGACAAAGGTGTAGTAAAATGATAAATTATCCTTTGTGGTATATAAATACATCACAAATAGTTCTAAAAGGTGATATCTATGAGTCAATTAAAAATGTATTATTTTCCGTCTGAGCCTGTTGAGGAGTTAAAGCTCCCTGAAGGCTACAGCGTTTCAGGCTATAACGATAAAAGCGATATTGAGGGCTGGCTTGCTTGCTGCCGCAACGGTCTTGTTAGTGATGAAGCCGGTGAAGCAGAATTCAACGGCAGAATTTACGACCATAAGGATACAAGCACAGACGATATAATTTTTATTGATTATAACGGTGAGCATATAGGTACAGTAACAGCTATTTACCACCCCGAAAAGAAAATCGGTGAGGTACATATGGTTGGTGTGCGCTCCGATTTCAGAGGTAAGGGTATAAGCAAATACCTTAATAACCTTGCTCTTGTAAGAATACTTAAAAACGACGTTAAGTTTATTTACCTTACTACAGATGATTGGCGTAAGGCAGCAGTAAAAAGCTATCTTTCATCAGGCTTCCTTCCTGTACAGTACGATATCGGTATGCAGGAGCGTTGGGAAAAGATGCTTGAGGAGTTTAATATTGAAAGTGTAGATATGGTTTACGAGGATGGCAGCTTCTACAAAAAAATCTACAAAAGCAGTATTGCTCCAAAGGTTAAAATCGGTGTTCTCGGCGCAGGCCGTGGCAGAGGTATGATGGATTACTGTGTTACTGCAGGTAATGCTGAGCTTGTTGCCATTTGCGATAATTGGGAGTATAACCTTAACATTGCAAGAGAAAGATATGGTGATAAGGTAGCTTACTACACAGATTACGATGAATTTTTAAAGCACGATATGGATGGCGTTGTACTTGCTAACTACGCAAATGCTCACGTTCCTTTTGCAATTAAAGCACTTAAAGCCGGCAAGGCAGTTCTTAGTGAGGTTTTACCTGTTCAGACAATGGCAGAAGCAGTTGCACTTGTTGAGGCAGTTGAGGAGACAGGCACTCTTTACGCTTATGCAGAAAACTATTGCTATATGCCTGCTCCAAAGGAAATGAAAAGACTTTACGAGGATGGCGTGCTCGGTAAGTTCGAATACGGTGAAGGCGAATATATGCACAACTGCGAACCAATCTGGCACGAAATTACCCGTGGTGAGCCAAACCACTGGCGTAACAATATGTCAGCCTTCTATTATTGTACACACTCATTAGGCCCTGTGCTTCATATGTGTGGTCTTCGTCCTGTTAAGGTAACAGGCTTTGAGATTCCGTTTAACGACAGAATGGCTCGTATGGGTGCAAAGGCAGGTCCCATCGGTGTTGAAATGGTAACACTTGAAAACGGTGCTGTTGTTAAGAGCGTTCACGGCGTTGGTGTTTCAAAGAACTCTGTATGGTACTCTGTTTACGGCTCAAAGGGCAGAATGGAAAGTGCCCGTGAGGATGCTTCCGATGATGGTGTAAGCCACCTTTACGTAAACTGCGATGAGTATGAGGGTCAAAATGACTCAAAGCCATATGAGGCAGATACAAGCGACGATTTAACAGAAATGAGTGCAGATAACGGACACAGCGGCTCAGACTTCTACACAATGTATCACTTTGTAGATGCAGTTCGTGGTAATAAGAATGCAGATATTATTGATGTTTACGAAGCGCTTGATATGGGTCTTCCGGGAATCTTTGCTCTCAAGAGTGCAGCTGCAGGTGGTGCACCTATGGATTTGCCAAACCTTAAGAATAAAGAGGAAAGAGATTTTTGGAGAAACAACACAGAGTGTACAGACCCAACCGTTGCAGGTGATATGCTCATTCCAAGCTATTCAAAGGGTAATCCTGATATCCCTGATGAAACTTATAAATTCTGGGCAGATAAGTTTGAAGAGTGGAGCAAAAATAAAAAATAAACACAAAAATAAACACATATAAATTAAGGCGTTGTATCATTAATGATGCAACGCCTTTTTTGTCAAATTTTTCAAGAAATATTTACTGTATAACACTCCATAATAATAAAGCAAACGCAAAAAGATATGTTTGCGAAGGAGTGGAAACAGTATGTCAAACAATAGCAAAGCAACATCAAAGTCTACAGCTAAGGCTAATCTTAACAAGATTAAGATGGAAGCTGCTTCAGAAGTAGGTGTTGACCTTAAGCAGGGTTACAACGGTGATCTCACATCTCGTGAAGCAGGCTCTATTGGTGGCCAGATGGTTAAGAAAATGGTTCAGGCTTATGAAGAGGGCAACAAATAAATCTCTTTGAAGCAACGAAAAGGAGGAGGCCGATTAGGGCATCCTCCTTTTTGCATAATTAAAAAGCTTTTATTCCTCAGGGTCAACAGGCTCAAAATCAACAGGTGTTGCTGTATCTGCAGCAGTGCTTGTGAAGTTGCTGCTGCAAGCGAGGGTAAATGCTGTGCTGATTTTTTCGGGTAAGGTAAATTGGTTGATTGTACCAATAACACCTGTAACAAAAGGTATCCAACAGAAAATCCAACCTATTGCTAAAGCTACAATCTTATTTGTCCACTCGCTGTTGATTGTAAGGGTAATGGAGTCCTGTGTGGCTGTAATTGCCACACGACATTCAAGGCCAAGGCCCAAAAAAGTGTTTTTTAATCCATCCCTGTCTTTTGTTACAATTACCTCTGCAGCAGACGGTCCCATAACCTGTGATTTTATATCGTAGCTCTGCATGGAAAGGTTTTGTGTTGCAATATCAATAAGTGTTGCTAAATTAGCACCGGGGTATGTTTTGATGGTTTTAATTGTTGACATTTTAAAGTCCTCCTAAAATAGAATTCAATAATTTTGAAATAAGTCCACTCTCGGGGTTAATGTATACTATACTGCTGCCATTGAATAGCCTATAAAAATACACTACTACCATCAGCACAATAAATATAACGGTAAGTGTTGTTAAAAGCCATTTAGGAAATTTCTTTTTGAAAAGAAAAACTACGGCAACAATGGGCATAATGAATATTAACGGGTGCATATGAAAGGCTGTTTCAAAATCTAATCTTAAAAGAGCCCAAAAAGCTCTTGTCATACCACAGCCGGGACAGCAAACCCCTGCAAAATACCGTGAAGGGCAACCGATTGTTAAGTAAAGCCCGATAACAAACAGGCAAACTGCACCGTATATAATTATATTTCGTTTGTTGTTTTTTATATAATCTATCATAATCAAAATTTATCACGAAAAGCTATGTTTGTCAATGTAATAACTGTTAACAAATTTTGAACTCTATTACCTTGTATTTAAAATAACTGTATGCTAAAATGTAAATGTTTGGAGGTTTTTTTATGAACAAAACTATGCAAAAAAAATATGCTCGCCTTATTGCAAGGGTGGGTGCAAATATAAAAAAAGGTCAGCCTGTTCGTATTTATGCCGAGGCAGACCAGCACGAATTTATTACTATACTTGTAGCAGAGTGCTATAAAGCAGGCGCATCAAGGGTAGAGGTTGATTTTGGCTTGCAAAGTATAACAAAGCTCAACTATCGCTACAGAACTCTTAAATCCTTAAGCCAAGTTCCTGCTTGGCAGGAGGAACGCCTTAAGCAAATGGTTGAAGAGGTGCCTTGTCGTATCTATATCGAAAGCGAAGACCCCGACGGCTTAGCAGGTGTAGATAGAGAAAAAATGCAAAAATCACAAATGGCTCGCTATAAAATCACTAAAAAGTACAGCGATGCTTTAGAAAATAAAGACCAGTGGTGTATTGCTGCCGTGCCGTCTTATGCATGGGCAAAAAAGGTGTTCCCCGGTGAAACAAAAACAAAAGCATACAATATGCTTTGGGATGCAATACTTCAAACTGTTTACGTTACCAAGGATAACGACCCCGAAAAGGCTTGGGCAGAGCATAACAGCGATTTAAAAGCAAGAACAAAATATCTCAATGATAAAAAGTTTGATTATATAGAATATAAAAGCTCTAACGGTACAGATTTCAGAGCATCACTTATTCCGGAAAGCCATTGGTGTGGTGGTGGCGAAACTACTCTTTCAGGTAATTTTTTTAATCCAAATCTGCCAACAGAGGAGGTTTTTATTTCTCCTAAAAAGGGTTATGCAGAGGGAAAGGTAGTTTCTACAAAGCCTCTTTCTTACCAAGGTCAAATTATTGATAACTTCTATATCGTATTTAAGGATGGTATGGCAGTAGAGTGGGATGCACAGCAGGGTAAAGAGCTTCTTGATAAAATGCTTTTGATGGATGAGGGTGCAAAGTATTTGGGTGAGCTTGCCCTTATTCCACACAATAGCCCTATTGCGAATACAGGTATACTATTTTATAATACTCTTTTCGATGAAAATGCAAGCTGCCATTTGGCTCTGGGCAGAGGCTTTTGCGACACCATTGATGACTTTGAGAATAAATCTCTTGAAGAATGTCAGGCTCTTGGTGTTAATGACAGTATGATACACGTTGATTTTATGATTGGTGCACCTGATTTGCAAATTACAGGTTATAAAGACGGCGTAGCATATAAAATATTTGAAAACGGCAATTGGGCATTTTAGGAGGTAGCTTTATGGCAAAAGGATATCCGAGAAAATGGAAAACAGACAAATTTAAAAGAGCAACGCCTGCACCACTTAAATTCGGTGCAGACGGTAAATTTAAAATTCTTCACTTAACCGATATACACGATGTTGAGCCTATAATGGATGATGACGAGAACCGTGAAATACCTATAAATAAGGACAAAGAAACCATCAACGTTATAGAAACTCTTGTTGCTAAAACAAATCCGGACCTTGTTGTTTTCGGTGGCGACAACATAAGTGGTTACTGGGAAGAATTTACATACGATTATGTTAAGAGCACAATTGAAAGAATAACAGCTCCCATAAGAGAACGAAACATTCCTCTTTGTGTTTGCTTTGGTAACCACGATGGCGAGGAGGGCTTCCATACAGATTTTCAAATGCTTATGTATATGGAATATCCGAACTGCCGTTCGAACCTTAATGATGAGGATGTTTACGGCTGTGGTAACTGCTGTGTTACTATTAAGGATAGTAAGGGAGAAAAGGATGCCTTTGCAATATGGCTTATGGACTCTAACGATTACGAGATAAAAGCAGACGGCGAAAACTTTGGCTATGACCATGTTCACGATGATCAGATAGCTTGGTACGAAGGTCGTTCAACTCAACTCCGTGAGGCAAACGGTGGCGAACCACTTCCTGCAATTCTTTTTCAGCATATTCCTGTTCAGCAGGAGCTTGACGGCTTCAGAGAGGTAACAGATGATGGTGAATACAGCTTTACCGAGCGTGATGGCAGACGCTTTTACATAAAGAACAAAATCTGTGAGGGCAGAATACGTGAAGTGCCCTGCCCACCCAATATGGAAAAGGATTATACAAATCAGCTTGAATCCTGGAAAAAGATGGGCGATATTTTTGCAGCGTTCTTTGGCCACGACCATGTAAATGATTTTCGTATGAATGTTGACGGAATAGACCTTTACCAAACACTTGGTGCAGGGTACTTTACATACGGCCTTGAGCGTGGTGGCAGACTTATTGTGCTCGATGAAAACAATCCACGCAAGCTTTACACGGAATCACTTCAGGTTGAAAGAATAACAGATACTAAATTTTAAATTGTATTATTAAAAGTCGGATTTTTAATGAAATCCGGCTTTTTCTTTTCAGTTTTATTCGCGTAAAGTGTAAATTTTACGAGTTTACAAGTGGTTTATGTGAAAAGTATCCAAATTAATTTTCAATGGTTTTCGAAAATTCTACTAACATAAAAAGGCAAGAATACAACTGTTACATCAAACATTAAGACAATGCCTCTCCTTAGTGGAAGAGATTTCGTAATTGACGAAACAAATTCAAATAAATCCGGTGCTCTTGTTTTAGCTTTCGGAAGCCTCCTCAGCGATGAAATTCTTGATTCTTTTGTTGACGACTTCTATAAAGATGGCATCTACACACTTGCTGCAGATGTAGAGCTTGATTACAAGGGTATTAAGGAAACACTTTTTGTTAATAAATTTGTAATGTATTGCAATTTATTTTGTGGTATTGTATAATAGAGTATCAAAATAGGTTACTGTGCAATCAAAATTATAATTTTTGTAAAGAGGTGGTTTTATGAGCAAAAAAATAAAGGTTTTAATGGCAGTGCTTGTTGTTATAGCTGTGCTTTGCTCTACTATCGCACCTACAAGTGCAATTCAAATAAACCGCTATTACGGAGATGTTGATAACGACGGCTATGTTACAACCTCCGATGCACGAATTTTACTTATGATTAGCGCAGGTATATATAACCGAACCCTTGCTGGTATGGATTTTGTTGCTGCCGATTTAGAGAACGATGGCGAAATTACTACAACCGATGCTCGCCTTTGTTTAAAAACTGCAGCAGGCCATATTGCTGAGGTGCTTATGACAGGCTATGAGTTTAGCGAAAACCACGAGGCATTTGTTAAAATTATAAACGATGAGCGCTTTGATAACGACCACCAATCTGTTAAGCTTGAAATTTCAAATGAGCTGTGTGAGGTTGCCCGAATGGCTGCACAAGAATATGCAATCACAGGCAATGCCTTTGTGCGTAAGGATGGCTCAATGTTCTACAAGCTTTTAGATGAAAAGGGGATAACATACTCTTGTGTAGATAAAATGGTTATATATTCAGGCTACGGCTACCAACAGGCTGCTGAAGAAATGCTTGCCGATATGCACGGTAATAAAATGCTTTTAAGCAGCAACTTCTCCAAAATTGGTGTTGGTGCATTTTCTACAGATAGTCGCACCTTCTATTGGTGTGTATTTGTTATGCGATAATTTAATTGTGAAATGATACTCGAAAGGGGTTACTAATATGAGTGATTACAAAATAGATACTAAATGTGTACAGGGTGGTTATACACCGGGTAACGGTGAGCCTCGCCAAATTCCTATAGTACAAAGCACAACCTTTAAATATGCAACAAGCGAAGATATGGGTAAGCTTTTTGACCTTGAAGCAAGTGGCTATTTCTACACAAGGCTCCAAAACCCAACCAACGATTATGTTGCAGCCAAGATTGCCGAAATGGAGGGTGGTACAGCAGCAATGCTTACATCTTCTGGTCAGGCAGCAAACTTCTATGCAGTATTCAATATAGCAAACTGTGGCGACCATATCGTTTCATCCTCAACAATTTACGGTGGTACATATAACCTTTTTGCTGTTACAATGAAAAAGATGGGTATTGAATTTACATTCGTTTCACCTGATTGTACAGATGAGGAGCTTGAAGCAGCGTTCAGGCCAAACACAAAGGCTGTTTTTGGCGAAACAATTGCAAACCCTGCACTTACTGTGCTTGATATTGAAAGATTTGCAAAGGCAGCACATGCCCACAATGTACCTCTTATTATAGATAATACGTTTGCAACACCTGTTGGCTGCAGACCTTTTGAGTGGGGAGCAGATATTGTTACACACTCTACAACAAAGTATATGGATGGCCACGGTGTAGCTGTTGGTGGTTGTATTGTAGATTCAGGTAAGTTCGATTGGATGGCAAATGCAGAAAAATTCCCCGGCCTTTGCACTCCTGATGATAGCTACCACGGAATTACTTATGCCGAAAAATTCGGTAAAGAGGGTGCATTTATTACAAAATGTACTGCTCAGCTTATGAGAGACTTTGGCTCAATTCAATCTCCACAAAACGCTTTCTACCTTAACTTGGGCCTTGAAAGCCTCCATGTAAGAATGGCAAAGCACTGTGAAAATGGTCTTGCAGTTGCAAAATTCTTGCAGGATAATGATAAAATTGAGTGGGTAACATATGCAGACCTTCCCGGCGATAAATACCACGAGCTTGCAAAAAAATATTGCCCTAAGGGTACTTGTGGTGTTGTTTCCTTTGGTGTTAAGGGTGGCAGAAAGGCTGCCGAGGAGTTTATGAAGAAGCTTAAGCTTATTGCTATTGAAACACACGTTGCAGATGCAAGAAGCTGTTGCTTACACCCTGCAAGTGCAACACATCGCCAAATGAATGATGAAGAATTAATTGCTTGTGGTATTACAAACAACCTTGTAAGACTTTCTTGCGGACTTGAAAGCGCAGAGGATCTTATAAATGATTTGAAACAGGCTCTTGAATGAGAAGCAAATAGCGATTAGCAAATAGCAAATAGCAAATAGCAAATAGCAAATAGCAAATAGCGATTAGCAAATAGCAAATAGCAAATAGTTGTTAGTCGTCAGATGCCGGAGCTTCGCAATTCATTGAGTTTTTATGAAATGTTTTATGATTACGGAGATAAAGTTAATGATTGATTTTTGGGATGTTTTTGACATTTGCTTTTATCTTATCCTTTTTATTGTAGGTTTGGTTTTGTATTTTTCATTTAAGAAAAAAGGTAAAGAAAATTACAAAACAGCTATGATAGTTTCGGTGTGTATGCTCGTATGTCTTTTGATTAAAATTGTTTCATTGATTGGAAAGACTATATAGAATCTTCACCTTGTGTTTGCGACGCTATTATAAAGCTTCGAAAAGACTATCCCTCTTGCGAAACGATAGTTTCGGAGGAGGGGGGACCACCGAAGGTGGTGGGTGGTACATACCTCTACCCTTTCCATTATTCTTCACTAAATCAGAAGCGAAGCTTATAATGTTCGAAGCTTCCCCAAAATTCCTAATTCCTAATTCCTAATTCCTAATTTCTAATTTATATGAAAAAGAGGTGTGAAAATGCCAATTAAATTACCCGATGAATTACCTGCAGTAAAAACTCTTGAAGCAGAAAATATATTCGTAATGACCGATACAAGAGCCATAACACAGGATATTCGTCCACTTAAAATTCTTGTGTTGAACCTTATGCCTAATAAAACAGAAACTGAAACACAGCTTTCAAGGCTTTTGGGTAAAGTCGGAGGCCAAGCGGTCTTAGGAAGACAATACTCAGGAACAACTCCTTGGCTCACAGAACGACATGGCTACGATCCGACTTAAGAGCCATAACACAGGATATTCGTCCACTTAAAATTCTTGTGTTGAACCTTATGCCTAATAAAACAGAAACTGAAACACAGCTTTCAAGGCTTTTGGGT